>JAFDWO010000065.1 GCA_018268415.1 Actinomycetota bacterium
ACGTGAGATCCACGGGAGCGTCACGGATCCGTGACGGGACCGTCACCGAAGGGAGACCCCGTCACGAAGACGTAGGGAACTCCACGCCTCCTCCCGTGTTGTCCAACGCTCACGGACGCGTTCCGGACTTTGACCCTGCCATGGCAGGGTCAAAGTACGGAACGCGTTCCCGGGCCCTCTTTCCGGGCCCGGGAACGGACCGAAGGTTCAGGAAAGGGTGACGTTCCCGGCGTCTTCGTCACTTACCGTCCGCTCTGGATCCCTCTTCCATACGGGACCTTCACGGGAGTCCGACCTCCTCCGGTCCCCGTGTCTTCTCCCGGACCGGAGGATCACGGGAGTCCGACCTTCCTCCCGTCCCCGTGCCGCCTCTTTCACGACCCCCTACCGTCCCCGTGTCCTCTTCCCCTCGCACCCCTCCCGTCCCGGGCGCCTCATGGCGCTCACAGCCTGCCAGGAGCGCCATGAGGCGCCCGGGACGCATCTCGGACGGGCGGGGCGGTTGGGGTCGCGCCGGCATCTCGGCCGGACACGACGGCCCGTCCCTTCCGCTGTTCCTTATGGTCCCAAGGGGACCATAAGGAACAGCGGAACGATCCCGGGGAGGGCGGAGCGGCCGGGGTCGCGGCGCCACGCGCCCCGGGCCGCACCTCGGACGGCCGCAACGGCCGCGGGCCGAGCGCCATCTCGGCCGGCCACGACGGCCCGGGCAGCGGCATACCTCGGCCGGTCGCGACGGCCGCGAGCCCACGCGCTCCTCCTTGACGGCCCGCCCCTTCCGCGGTCCCGGGGACGGCGGGCCGGCCGGGGTCGGTCGTCCTTACCCACCCATAGCGCCGGTTAGGTCGACCGCGACCCGTAGGGCGAAGGACCGTTTCGCCGTTTCGGTTCCCGCCGTCGCTGTGAGGACCGCGCGGTAGTGGCCCGGGGTCAGGGGGTGGCGCGCGAGGGCGGGGGCGAGGTTCAGGCGGTTTGGCCCGCTCGGGCGCCGGCCGAGCGTGAGGGCTACCGGACGTCCCCGGCCCGTGAGCCGCAGGCGGACGAAGGCGGGCTCGGAGAGTCGGAGGATGAGGCGCGCCCGGCCGGCCTTCCCCGCGGTGTCCACGTGGAGCACCCGCGGGGAGAGCCGGGCGCCGCCGATGGTCAGGCGCGGGGAGGGGACCGACCGCGACGAGGGTCCGCCGGGTGCGCCCGCGCCGGTGCCCTTCCCGTCGCCCGCGCCGCCGTCGCCCGCGCCACCGCCGTCGCCCGCACCACCGCCCCGGCTTTCGCCACCGCCACCGCCGTCTCCGCCCCGGTTTTCACCGCCGCCACCATCCCCGCCACCGTCCGACGGCGCTTCCCCACCTCCGACCCCCAGCGCGAGCTGCGCTTCGGCGCTGCCGACCAGATCGTGCATCGCCACCGTGTAGGTGGTGGTCGGCTGCGGCGCGCTCGGGGTGCCGGTGATCCGGCCGGTGGCCGGGTCCAGCGTCAGCCCGGTGGGGAGGTCCGGCGCGACGGAGAAGTACGCGGCACCGGTGCGCCCGACGCCTGCGGGGGCGAGGTTGAGCGGTGCGCCGACGGTGGCCGAGGTCGGGGTCGGGTATTCGAGCGTCGGCGCGCCGAAGCCGAGCGCGCCGATCAGGTAGCGGTAGTAGCCGGACCCGACCAGAACGTCGGCGCGACCGTCGCCGTTGACGTCGCCGAGGGCGAGGGTCTGGGTGCCGGCGGGCGGGTCGACGGGGCTCGAGAAGAAGCTTTCCGAGTACTGGCCGCGGATCAGGAAGCCGTCGGCAGGGTCCATCGATTCGCCCGGCGCGGGGCTCGGCATGGCCACGGTGCCGCGTCCGCCCGCGACGCCGTAGACGACGGCCACCTCGCCGAGGCCGGAGACGCTGCCGCCGCCGGTCAGGTAGCCCGCGAACGGGGCGGCGAGCACCGTGTCGTCGATCCCGTCGCCGTTGACGTCGGCACCGCCGGCGACCGACCACCCGGCGTAGCCCGCGAGCGCCCCCTGGGCCGGCCCGTGGACGACGAAGCCGCTCGCCGCCGGCAGCCCCGCCGCTTCCAGGGTCACCGTGGCGCCCGTCCCGCCGCCGTAGACGACGTAGGCGTCGCCATCGCCGCCCGCCGACCAAGGTGCGCCGATCACGACGTCGTCGTAGCCGTCGCCGTTGACGTCACCGGTCCCGGCGACCGCGAACCCGGCCCCGTCCCCGGCTGCCGCGGAGTCGATCATGAAGCCGACCGCGGGATCGATCCCGGCGCGCGCGAGCTGCACGTCGCCGGTCCGGTCGCGCGAGCCGTAGACGACCGCGCCGTAGCCTTCGAAGGTGGTGCTGCGGTAGGGCCCGGCATCGCCGACGACCACGTCGTCGATCCCGTCGCCGTTGACGTCGCCCGCCATCCCGACGGCTTCCAGGTAGCCGTTGTTTTCCGTCCCGAGGATCGCGAAGCCTTCGCCGCTCGCCGTGACCGACCCGAGCTGGACCGTCGGCCGCTCTCCTTTGCGCCCGTAGACGACGAAGGCCGCGCCGGTGTTGAAGGGAGGCGTGGAGCCGGTCGGGTCGTAGCCGCCGTCGCCGACGACCACGTCGTCGATCCCGTCGCCGTTGACGTCCTCGCCGCCGGCCACGGAGATCCCGGCGTTGTCGACTTCGCCCGGCGCCTTCAGCATGAAGCCGACGTCTTCCGGCAGCCCGGCTTCGGTCAGTTCGACGGTCCCGTCGTGCGGCCCGCCGTAGACGACGAAGGCGCCGCCGTAGTTGTGGGTGATGCCGTTGGCACCGACCACGACGTCGTCGTAGCCGTCGCCGTTGACGTCGCCCGCGTCCGCCACCGCGCGCCCCGCGAGCAGGTTGGACCCGCTCGGGGCGATGATCCGGAACCCCTCCGAGGCGGGGATTGCGCCGTCGGCGGCGAGCGTGACTTTGGTCGGTTCGCCCTCGCCGGTGCCGTAGACGACGTACGCTCCGCCGCCTTTGCCGATCGGATCGCTGTCGCCGACGATCATGTCGTCGATCCCGTCCCCGTTGACATCGCCGACGGCGACGCTGGAGCCGAACCGCCCGCCCGTGAGCGGGCCGAAGATCTGCAGGTTGCTCGTCGCCAGGGCCGGGACGGCGCCGCCCTGCTGGGGCAGCGCGCCGGCCGCCGCGGACGCGCCGGCGAGGAGCGCGCCGGTGGCGAGCACGAGGGTGGCGAGCGCAATGGCGAGCGAGATGGGCGTCGGAGCGTGGCGGGCCCGCATGGGAGCGGCGATCCGGGCCCGCATGGGAGCGGCGATCCGGGCCCGCATGGGAGTGGCGATCCGGGCGCGCGTGGGGGCGAACCGGGGTCGGGCGCGAGTGCGGCGGAGCATGGCGCCAGCCTGTCGATCCGTCCAGGCGCGCGCATCGGCCGACCCCTCCTGATCTTTCCCGTCATACCCTCCGAGGCGATGGCCGGGGATCTGTTGGAGCGCGAGTCGGAGCTGGAGGCGCTCGGCGCGGTGCTGGCCGCGGCGCGCGCCGGGCACGGCGGCGTCGCCATGGTCGAGGGGCCGGCCGGGATCGGCAAGTCGCGCCTCCTCGACGCCGCCCGAGCCGCGGCCGGGGCCGCCGGGATGGAGGTGCTGCGGGCAACCGGCCGCGAGCTGGAGACCGAGGCCTCCTTCGGCGTCGCCACCGAGCTCTTCGAGCCGCGCCCGGTGAGCGTCGGCGGCGTCGACCCCGCCGCGGCCGACACGCCGGCGCTCCTGCGGGAGCTCTACTGGGTCGCGGTCGACCTCGCCGGGGCCACCGGGCTGGCGATCCTCATCGACGATGCGCAGTGGTGCGACCGCCCCTCGCTCGCCTTCCTCGCTCACCTCGCGACGCGCCTCGAGGAGGTGCCGATCGCGCTTCTCGTCGCCGCCCGCGCGGGCGGGCCGGGGACCGACGCCGCCGCGCTCGGGGTCCTCCGCGGGGCCGCCGGGTCGCTCCTCCGGCCGCGCCCGCTCGGGCCCGACGCCGTCGCCACCCTCGTCCGCGCCGAGCTGCCGGACGCCGACGACGCCCTGGTCACCGCCTGCGGCGAGGTTACCGCCGGCAACCCCTTCATGGTGATCGAGCTCGGCCGTCTGCTGCGCACCGAAGCGGTCCCGCCGGGCGCCGACTCGGTCGCCGCCGTGCGGGCGCTGGTTCCCGAGACCGTCATGCACACGCTGCTCACCCAGCTCGGCCGTCTCGGCGCCGAGGCCGAGGCGATCGCCGCCGCCGCCGCGGTCCTCGGGGACGACGCGCCGCTGCGCCAGGTCGGCGCCCTGGCCAAGGTTGACGCGGCGGCTGCGGAGCGCGCCGCCGACGCGCTTGCCGCGGCCGGCATCCTCGCCCCCGGTGAGCCGATCCGCTTCGCCCACCCGCTGATCGCCACCGCGGTCCGCGCCGACCTCAGCGAGTTCGCCCGCGCCCGCGCCCACCGCGAGGCCGCCGACCTGCTCGCCGCCGACGGCGCGCCGCTGCGCGAGGTCGCCGCCCACCTGCCGGCGACCCGCCCCGACGCCGACCCCTGGGTCCTCGCGACCCTGCGCGAGGCCGCCGGCCGCGCCGTCGTCCAGGGTGATCCCACCGCGGCCGCCCGCCTTCTGGCCCGCGCCGCCGCCGAGCCGCCGCCGCCCGAGCGCCGCGGCGAGGTGCTGTTGGAGCTTGCCGAGGCCGAGGCGCTGGCCGGCGACACCGCCGCCGGCGCGCACGTCGAGGAAGCGCTCGCGGCGCTGCCGGAGGGTGCCGCCCGGGGACGGGCGCTGCGTTCGCTGGGACGCATCCGCCTCGCCGCCGGCGAGCCCGCGGTCGCCGCCGAGGCGCTGGCCGGCTCGCTCGCCGCGCTCGACGCCGACCTCGCCGAGGACCAGGCGATCCTCGGCGAGTACCTGACCGTCAACCGCTTCCACGCGCCGCTGCTGCCGGCCGCCGACGCGCGCCTCGGCCCGATCGTCGACGCGACCCGGGCCGGGAGCCCGCCTGCCGACCCGGTCCTGCTCGTGCACGCGGTGCTGAGCCTGGCGCTGGCGGGTGAGGCGCCGACGCGGGTCCGAGAGCTCGCCGGGCGCGCCGCCGCCGCGCTCGACCCCGCCCTCGACGTCGCCGCCTTCGGACTGCCGAGCGGGATGCTGGTGCAGGCGCTCTGCGTCGTCGACGCGACCGACCAGGCCGGCCTGGTCGGTGCCGCGGCGCTGGCCGAGGCGCGCCGCCGGGGCGCCTTCATCGCCACCACCTCGGCCAGCTTCCACCGCGCGATCCCGCGCGTCTACCGCGGCGAGCTCACCGCCGCGATGGACGACCTCGGTGGCGGCCAGGCGACCCGCGAAGAGGGTTGGGACGCCGCCCTCGCCTGGCCGCTCTCGCTCCAGGCCCACCTCCAGCTCGAGCGCGGCGAGCTCGTCGCGGCGCGGGAGTCGGTGGCCACCGCGGTCGCCCCGGAGGGCTCGATGGAACGGGCGGTGCTCGACTTCGCCGACGCCGCGGTGGCGCTCGCCGAGCGCCGTCCGGCCGCCGCGCGCGAGGCCGCCGAGGCGGCGGGCGCGCTGCTCGGTGGTGGCTTCCGTGTCGACACCCCCGGCCTTCTGCCCTGGCGCCGGCCCGCGGCGCTTGCCGCGCTCGCGCTGGGGGAGGAGGCGCGGGCGCGCGCCCTGGCCGCCGAGCAGCTGGAGATCGCCCGCGCCGCGGCCGCGCCGCGCCCGCTCGCCCTGGCGCTCCGCACCGCTGCCGCGGTCGGGCTCGACGAGCCCCTGGCGCCGCTCGAAGAGGCGCGGGCAGTCCTCGACGACGGCGAGCCGCGGCTCGAGCGCGTCCACGTGCTGGCCGAGCTGGGCGCCGCGATGCGCCGCGCCGGTCGCCGCCGCGACTGCCAGGAGCCCCTCCGCCAGGCCCTCCAGCTCGCCGACGCGATGGGCGCCCGGGCGGTGGCCGAGTCGGCCCTGGCGGAGCTGCGGGCGACCGGCGCCCGCCCCCGCCGGGCCGCCTTCAGCGGGGTCGACTCGCTGACCCCGGCCGAGCTCCGCGTCGCCCGCCTCGCCGCCGAGGGCCTCACCAACCGCGAGATCGCCGGCGAGCTCTTCGTCACCGCGAAGACGGTCCAGACCCACCTCTCGAGCGTCTATCGCAAGCTCGACGCCGCCTCCCGGGAGGAGCTGCCGGGCTTGCTGGCGAGCCGTGTGAGCAGCTGACGAGGCCCGAGCCCGGGCGAGTTTGCCCGCCCTCAGCCCAGGCAGCTGACGCTGACGACCAGCCGGCGCGAGGCCCCCACGCCGCGCGCGCTCACGCTTACGGTCCACGCGTCGGCCCCACGCGGCTGGTCGGCGACGACCGCCGGCGAGCCGACCGCGCCCCTGCCGCGCAGCGAGTAACCGCCCGCGATCGCCGTCGCGCCGGCCGGGCAGCGGGCGACGGCGGTCGCGCTGCCGTCGGCCCCGAAGGTCACGGGAGCGCCGGTAGCGTGGATGACGTGGCCGCCGATGCCCGGGGCGCCGCGCGGCCCGCGCGGGCCTGCGGGTCCTCGTGCGCCCTTCGCCCCGGGCGTGCCGGCCGGGCCCCGTTCTCCCTTCGACCCGTGTTGCCCCGCCGGCCCGCGCGGGCCCGCCGGGCCCCGTTCGCCCGCCGCCCCGCGCTCGCCCGCAGATCCGGCCGGCCCCCGTTCGCCCGCCGGTCCGCGTTCCCCGGCGGGACCCGGAGGTCCGACCACCGGGGGCGCTTCCGGTTCGACCATGAGGCAGCCGCGGCAGCCGACCTGGTCGCCGTTCGGCGCGGTGACCAGCAGGTCCCGCGGGCCGGTCGCGGCGCCGGGGGCAGCAGTCACGGTGGCGTCGAGGCGCTGTTCGGTTCCAGGGCCGTCGGTGGTCACCGTCACGCCTTCGCCGGAGACGGACACGGTGCCGCCCGCCAGACCCTGGCCGAAGATCGCCAGCGCCCGCGGTCCGGCGCCGGGGGCAGCGGTCGGTGGGGCGAGGCCGGAGATGCTCGGGCCGCGTTCCGGGCAGGGCCGCTCGAACGGTAGGTCGGCCGTCGCGAAGTCGGCCGCCGCGCCGGGGACCCCGTTGAGCACCCAGGTCAGGCTTGGCGAGTCGGCGGATCGGGTCAGGTCGAAGGAGCCGACGCCCGGGAGGAATTGGTTCGGCTGGCCGGCGTCGATCGGCGGCGGGGTGAAGAAGTTTTCGTCTCCGGGCGGGATGCTCGCGATCGCGACTCCGAGGTTGGCGTAGCCGAAGCGAACGGTCGCCGCGCCCGCCGTCACGTTGTAGGTCGAGCAGACGATGCCCGTCGGCACCGTGTTGGCGCCGGCGCTCGGCGGCCCGGCGAGGCTCGGGCCGAGGAGCAGCGCCGGGAGGCCGAGCAGGAGCCCGAGGCGGCGTCCCCGGGAGGCGATCACAGTGCCCTCTCGGCGGCCGGCGCCCGGTGCTCGTCGCCGGATCCGTCCCCGCGTCCCGCCGCCAGCGCCAGCTCTATCGCGCGGGTCAGTCCGACCCAGCCGGTGAACGGAGATGTCGCGCCGGAGTGCGCGGTCAGGGTGCCGGCCGGTGCGTCGGAGCGCGGGTCGAGGTCGAGGATCAGGCGGATGCGTCGGGAGGTGGTGGGGGACATGGGGCGACAATGGCTGCCGGTGGCACCGGTTGCATCGGCCCACCCGGCTGATCTTTGCGGCTCGCCACCCTGAGGATTGGGCGCTAGCCTCGGGAGGCATGGCCGGCTCAAGGCGCCGCCCGCGACTCCGCTGGGGTCCCGTGATCGCCGTCGTCGTGGCCGCCGTTCTCGGCGGCGTCGTCGGTGGGTTGATCGTCGAGGCGACGCGCTCCCACGACGACGCCGGGGGAGCCACCGACGCGGCCTGCGCGGCGACGCCGATCGCCGACCGGGACCTGCCCTCGGTGGTGACGATCAAGGTCGCCGGGGCAGGCGGCCAGGGCACCGGCTCCGGTTCGATCATCGACACCGAAGGTCACGTCCTGACCAACAACCACGTGATCGCGTCCGCCGCCTCCGGCGGCCGGGTGGAGGTCGTCTTCAACGACGGCGAAACCACCGCGGCGACGATCGTCGGGCGCGACCCGAGCACCGACCTGGCGGTGCTCAGGATCTCCGGCTCCGCGGCGCTCCACCCGATCGTCCTCGCCGCCACCGAAGAAGTCCGGATCGGCGCGCCGGTGATCGCCCTGGGGGCGCCGCTCGGCCTGTCGAACACGGTGACCAGCGGGATCGTCAGCGCGATCGACCGGAACGTCTCCGTCCCCGGCACGGGCTCGCAGGGGACCGCCCTGCTGGTCGACGCGATCCAGACCGACGCGGCCATCAACCCCGGCAACAGCGGCGGCGCCCTGGTCGATTGCGCGGGGCGGCTGGTGGGCGTCCCCTCTGCCGGGGCGAGCGTGCCGAACGCGTCAGGTCACGCCGGCGCGGGCAGCGTCGGGATCGGGTTCGCGATCCCGGTCGACCTGGCCAGGACCGTGGCCGACGAGATCATCGCGACCGGCCACGCCGAGCACTCCTACCTCGGCCTCCAGGCCACCCTGGTGCAGGCTCCGGACGGCTCGGTATCCGGCCTGCAGGTGGTGGCCGTCGACCCGACCGGCCCCGCGGCCCGCGCCGGCATCGAACCCGGTGACGTGATCACCGAAGTCGCGGGCGAAGCGGTGACCGGCGCCGACCAATTGCTCGCCCTGACGCTGAAACAACGTGCCGGCGCGCAGGTCGAACTCGAGATCGAACGCCACGGCGCGACCCAGGCCGTGACCGTGACGCTGGAGAAGGCGCCTTAGAAGCTGTCTCAAAACCCCCGCGCACGCCTGGACGGCGCCGGACACACTTCGCGGGGCGGCGTCCTCAGTCGGCCAAATGACCCTGCCATTCGGCCTCCTTGCGTCCTACCCCCGCTCGGTCCGGCACTCGCCAGTCGCACACGCGGGTTTTGAGACAGCTTCTTGGTCGCCGGGGATGCCGCGCCCCTCCCCGGCGCGTTCGCGACGGCTCGACCGGCAGGGGAACGGGCGCCTCTTCAGGACGCGCTGAGGCGGCGAGGCGCCCCCACGCCGCCTCAGACCGGGTAACGCAGGATCGCCGCTGCCGCACCCGCGCCGGGGACGTCGGCTGCTCGCACCGCCATCACGCGGCCGTCGGCGAGGAGGGTCCGGCGGGCGAGCTCGTCGAGGACGCCGTAGTCGCCCGGCTGGTCGTCGGGGTCGAGGGTGACCCGGCCGGTCTCCTCGTCGATGGTCCCGGCGAGGTTCGAGTCGATGTCGACGAAGAGGGTTTCGACGGCACCGAAGGTGGCGGCGCGGGCGAGGTCGTTGATCTCCACCGCGGTGCGGCCGGCGGCCGAGCGTTCGTCGAAGCGGTCGCCCAGGCGGCGCAGCTCCTCCGCGTAGATGTGGTCGAGGACGGGGCGGGCCGCTTCGCCGAGCTCGGCGTCGGTGCGGCCCTCCGGGCTGCCCTCGATCGTCGGCCCGGCGAGGTGCGGATAGGTGTTGACGGCGCGGAAGATCGAATCGATCGGCTGTGCCGCGGCGAGGATCAGCGGCACCGATTGGCCGGTGAGCACCGGGCGCAGCGCCCGGTCGACGGCGCGCGCGTAGCTGCGCACGAGGGTCTTGCGCCCCTCGGTGCCCTGCAGCCGCCGCGCCGGCGAGCGGTCGGTGATCGACGACTTGCCCGCCGCGGAGGCGGCGTCGCTGGGGAGGTCGGGCACCTTCACCCCGAAGGTCGGCAGGTCCGGCGTCACCTCGAGCAGGCGCACCGAGCCCTCGGCGAGCGCGAGGACGAAGGCGGTCTGCGGGAAGGTCACCGCGCGCAGCAAGGGCTTGACGTAGAAGCGGTCGGCGACCTGGACCGCCGCGGTGAGCCGGTTCGGCAGGCGGAAGCTGCGCAGCCCTTCGGCGGTGGCGAAGACCGCGAGGCTGTGTGACAGCTCCGTCCAGAAGCCATCGTCGTCGTGCAGGTCGTCGAGCTCGCTCTCGACCTCCTCCAGCTCCCGCGCCGGGAGGCCGCCCGCCCGCAGCTCGGCGACCGCGTCGCGTGCCAGGTTCTTGAAGGCGATCCGGTCGCCGTCCGCCACCGGCGTGACCGGGGTGGTGGGGAGATAGATCGAGACGAGGCCCTCGCCTCGCCGCTCGAGCAGCCGTTCGATCTCGCCGCTGCTGGGGATGTCCGTGTGAAGGGCCAACTCGTCTCCCATCCTCGCCTTGTCCCGTCTGTCGAAGCCTGTGTGACGATACTCCGGAGCGTCAACTCCGTTTTAGTGGAGCGCTGGCTCCGGTTCGTGCTAAGGTCCCCGACCATGAACCGGAGCGATCGCCCTCACTTCAATCCGTGGCTGGCCCTCGTCGTCGTCTGCTTCGGCCAGTTCATGGTCGTCCTCGACGCGACGATCGTGAACGTCGCGCTGCCCGCCATCCAGACCGACCTCGGCTTCTCCGACACCTCGCTGGCCTGGGTCGTCAACGCCTACACGCTGTTCTTCGGCGGCTTCCTGCTGCTCGGTGGACGCGCCGCGGACCTGCTCGGCAGGCGCTCGCTGTTCCTCGCCGGCGTCGTCGTCTTCTCCGCCGCGTCGCTGTTCAACGGGCTCGCCACCTCGGAGGCGATGCTGATCGCCGGCCGCGCGGTCCAGGGCCTCGGCGGCGCGATGCTCTCGCCCGCCGCGCTCTCGGTCATCACCACCTCCTTCGACGAGGGCGCCCAGCGCACCAAAGCGCTCTCGGTCTGGGCCGGCGTCGCCGCGGGCGGCGGCGCGGTCGGCCTGCTGCTCGGCGGCTTCCTGGTCGAAAGCCTGTCGTGGGAGTGGATCTTCTTCGTCAACGTGCCGGTCGGCGTCGGGATCGTCTTCGCCGCCCTCAAATGGGTCCCGAACTCGGTCCAGGAGGGCGCGATGCGCCACTTCGACCTGCTCGGCGCGACCACCGTCACCGGCGGCCTCGTCGCCCTCGTCTACGCCATCGTCGAGGCCTCCAGCTGGGGCTGGGGCTCGAGCAGGACGCTCGGCGTCGCCGCCGGCGGCATCGCCCTGCTGGTCGCCTTCGTCTTCATCGAGCAGCGCTCGCCGGCGCCGCTGGTGCGGCTGGAGCTGTTCAAGCTGCGCTCGCTGGCGATCGGCAACGGCGTCTTCCTCGTCGTCGCCGGGGGTCTCTTCGCGATGTTCTTCTTCGCCTCGCTCTACCTCCAGAAAATCCTCGGCTACTCGCCGCTGACCACCGGCCTCGCCTTCCTGCCGGTCACCTTCGGGATCGGGATCGGCGCGACCATCGCCGAGAAAATGATTCCCCGGGTCGGCCTCCGCCCGGTCCTCCTGACCGGGATGCTGCTCGCCGCCGCCGGACTCTCGGTGCTCGCCGCGACGACCAAGGTCGACGGCCAGTACGCGGGCATCATCGGCGGCCTGCTGCCGATGTCGATCGGGATGGGGGCGACCTTCGTCTCCCTGACCCTGGTCGCGACCACCAACGTCGAGGAGCGCGACGCCGGCCTCGCCTCGGGGATCTTCAATACCTCGCAGCAGATCGGCGGGGCGCTCGGCCTGGCGGTCCTCGCCAGCATCGCCAACTCGAAGACCTCCAACTTCCTCGGCGGGGTCGTCGGCAAGCCGACCTTCCTCGACCAGCAGGAAGCGCTGGTCTCTGGTTTCCAGACGGCGTTCGTCGTCGCCGCGGCGCTGGTCGCCGCCGGGACGGTGCTCGCGGCGCTGCTGCTGCGCCGCCGCGACGTCGCCCGGATCGAGTCGGGCGACGCCGTCGCGGTGCCGATCGCCTAGCGGATGCCATGTCCAGTCATCTCTCCCCCCATCGGGCACGGCTCCGCAGGGCGGTTTGGGACCCGCGGGCGCGGCGGATACTCTTCCCCTGATGTCAGTGGGGGAGAGTGCAACGGTCCTTCGCGCCGACGCGGCGCGTAATCGCGAGCGGATCGTCGCCGCCGCGATGGAGGTCTTCGCGGAGCGCGGCCTGGAGGCCTCGACCGCGGAGATCGCCGCCCGCGCCGGGGTCGGTGAGGCCACCCTCTTCCGCCGCTTCCCGACCAAGGACGACCTGGTCACGGCGATCATCGGGGTTCAGTTCCAGGAGTCTGCCGAGCTCGCCGAATCGTGCCTCGAGGACGACGATCCCTGGCGCGGGGTCGAACGCTTCCTCTACGGGATGGCCGAACGTGCCGCCGTCGACCACGGCATCGCCGGCGCGGCGAAGGAGAAGTGCATCGCCGCGCCCGCCCTGGCCGGCGAGCGCCGCCGCGTCATCGACCTCACCTCGCAGCTCGTCCGCCGCGCCCAGAAGGCCGATGCCCTGCGCGCCGACATCGCGGGCCAGGACCTGATGTTCCTGATGTCCGCGGTCGCCTCGCTCGCCGAGCTGCCCTTTCCGGGCCTGCGCGCCGACCTCTGGAAGCGCTATCTCGGCATCTTCCTCGACGGCCTGCGGCCGGAGGCCGCGACCAAGCTCCGCCCCGGCGCCCCCTCGCGCAAGCTGATCGAAGCTCCCGGAGTCGAGTAGCCGAGGAGGGTCGGCGGGTAGCCTCTCCGCATGACTACTTCACAGGAGCTCTTCGGCGACCAGCACGTCCAGCGCTATATCGAGACCGACGGCGAGGAGGGCTACGCATGGCGCAACGGGACCAAGATCCTCCTGCTCTTCACCACCGGGCGGAAATCGGGCGAGGAGCGGGCGAACGCGCTGATCTTCGAGCCCGACGGTGACGACTATCTGATCGTCGCCTCGAAGGGCGGCGCCCCGGCCCCGCCGGCCTGGTTCCTCAACCTCGAGGCCGACCCGGACGCGGTCGAAGTCCAGGTCAAAGGCGATCGCTTCAAGGCGCACGCCCGCACCGCGACGCCCGAGGAGAAGCCGCGGATGTGGCAGAAGATGACCGAAGCCTGGCCGGATTACGACAACTACCAGGAGCGAACCGACCGCCAGATCCCGGTGGTCGTGCTCGAGCGTGCCTAGGCTGCTCGCGGTCCTGGTCGTCGTCCTGCTCGGCCTGACAGCACTGGGCGGGACCGCGTCGGGCGCGGTGGCTCCCTCGGGCGCGAGGGCTCCGGCCGCCTGCAAGAGCGTCGACGCGACCCACGGCGGCCGCTGGGCCCCCGGCCCGACCACCGCCGCCTGGCAGTGGCAGCTGCAGGGGAAGATCGACATCGGCGATCCCGCCTGCGTCTACGAGGTCGACGGCTTCGAAACCTCGAAGGCCACCGTCGCCGCGCTCCACCGCAAGGGCGCGCGGGTCATCTGTTACCTCGACCTCGGCAGCTGGGAGGAATACCGGCCCGACGCGGGCGAGTTCCCGAAGTCCTCGCTCGGCGCCCGCTATGAAGGCTGGCCGGAAGAGCGCTGGCTCGACATCGCCCACTTCCACAAGTTCGCGCCGATCATGGAAAAGCGGATCGCGATGTGTGCGCACAAGGGGTTCGACGGCGTCGAGCCGGACAACATCGCCGGCTGGGAAAACAAGACCGGCTTCCCGCTCACCCGCGCCGATCAGCGCCGCTACAACATCTGGGTCGCCCGCCAGGTGCACCGGCGGGGCATGGCCGTGGCGCTGAAGAACGACCCGCGCCAGGCGAAGGAACTGGTCGGCCACTTCGACTTCGCGGTCGTCGAGGAGTGCTTCCAGTACCACGAATGCGGCCTCTTCAAGCCGTTCGTGGACGCCGGAAAGGCGGTCTTCGAGGCCGAGTACCAACTGCCCCCGGCCAAGTTCTGCGCCCAGGCGAAGGCACTCGGCTTCAGCGCGATCCGCAAGGGCCTCGAACTCTTCGCGAAGCCCTGGAAGCCCTGCGAACCGTTGCCGTCAGGTTGAGGCCTGGGGACAGGGCCCCGGCGCCCTGACGCCGGCGCCCGTGGGGGAAAGGCACGCGGCCGGGAGGGGCCCGTGCCCCCGCGGGCTGGCGCCCGCTCAGATCCGCGGCCTTTTGAGGCTGCCGCCCGTGGGGAAAGGCCCCCGGCCCCCTCAAGCTGCCGCCCATGGGGAAGGCCCCCGGCGTCGGGAAGCTGTCGCCCATGAGGCGAAAGGGATGCGGCCGTCCCGTCCACGGCCCTGGCAGCCTGTGGCCGTGGCCGAGACGGCCGGGGGTGCGGGGAGCGGGCGGGGGAAGCACGGAAGGCCCCCGGGAGGGTGCGGGCGAGCGTGAGGCGGATCCCTCACGCGAGGGACACGGGGCTCCCACGGACCCTCCCGATCCCGGCGTCCGGGGGCCGGAGGGTGCCACGGATCCCCCCCCGATCCCGGCCCCGGGGGCCGGAGGGTCCGACCGATCCGTCACGGGACCGGCACGGAGGAGCGACCCCGTCACGGAGACGTAGGGAACTCCACGCTTCCTTCCGTGTTGTCCAACCGTCACGAACGCGTTCCGTACTTTGACCCTGCCATGGCAGGGTCAAAGTACGGAACGCGTTCCCGGGCCCTCTTTCCGGGCCCGGGAACGGACCGAAGGTTCAGGAAAGGGTGACGTTCCCGGCGTCTTAGTGACCGATCGGGGCGGGGTGTGGCCCCTCCCGCACGGACCCGTCACGGAAGTCCGACCCCCCGTCCCTGCCCGCCTTTTTCACGACCCCCTCCCGTCCCTGTGTCGTCTTTTTCACGACCCCCTCCCGTCCCGGGCGCCTCATGGCGCTCACAGCCTGCCAGGAGCGCCATGAGGCGCCCGGGACGCAGCTCGGACGGGTGGGGTGGTCGGGGTCGGGCCTCCACGCGCCCCGCACCGCACCTCGGACGGGTGCGGGGGTCGGGGTCGGGCGCCATCTCGGACGGCCGGAGCGGCCGGGGTCGGGGCGCAACTCGGATGGCCGCACCGGCGCGAGCCGCGCCCCGATTCGGACGGCCGCACCGCCCGGAGCCGCGCCCCGACTCGGACGGGCGACGGCCGGGGTCGGGCCCACCCGGCCCCCGGAACCCCCACGGGAACCGCCTAGCTCGGCGCGCCCACGTCCGCGGGCGTCGCGTCGGCGAGGAGCTCGTGGGCGAAGCGCACCACCAGGGCGCCGTCGCCGACCGCGCCTGCGACCCGGTTCGACGCTCCGGCCCGCACGTCCCCGGCGGCGAAGACTCCCGGCCGCACCGTCTCCAGCAGGGCCGGCTCGCGGTTGGCCAGCGGCCAGGCGATGTGGCCCGCGCAGTTGTGGGCACCGTCGCCGCAGAGGAGGAAGCCCGCGTCGTCGGTGGCGAGCATCCCGTCGGAGACCTCGGTGCAGGGGTCGGCGCCGATCATCACGTAGACGGCGTCGGTGTCGACGTCCCGGCGCGAGCCGTCGCTCGACTGCAGCGTCGCCGATTCGACCACCGCGCCGCCGTGCAGCGCCACCACCTCGGTCTCGGTCAGCACCTCGATCCGCGGCGAGCGTTCCACCCGATCCACCAGGTAGCGCGACATCGTCGACTTCAGCGCCGTCCCGCGGACCACCACCCGCACGCTGCGCGCCCGTTTGGCGAGGGCGGCCGCCGCCTGCCCGGCCGAGTTGCCGCCGCCGATCACGATCACGTCTTTGTCGCGGGCCCGCTCGGCGTCGGTGGGCATCGCCGCGTGATAGACGCCGGCGCCGCGGAAGCGGTCCATGCCCTCGGCGTGCAGCTCGCGCCAGCGCGCGCCGGTCGCCATCACCAGCGAGCGTGCCAGCACGTGCTGGCCGTCGTCGAGGTCGATCCGCACCAGGCCCTCCGGCCCGTCGGCCAGCTCCGTCGCCCGGTGGTAGCTGGAGAGGACCGCGTCGAAGCGGCGTGCCTGCAGCGTCGCCTTGGTGGTCAGCTCGCGGCCGCCGATCCCGGTCGGGAACCCGAGGTAGTTCTCGATCCGCGTGCTCGTGCCGGCCTGGCCGCCCGGAGCCCAGGACTCGACGACCAGCGTCCGCAGCCCCTCCGAGCCGCCGTAGACCGCCGCCGCCAGTCCCGCCGGCCCGGCCCCGAGCACGACTAGGTCGAAACGCTCCCCGTCGACCTCGGCCCGCAGCCCGAGGCTGCGCGCAACCTGCGCCGGGGAGGGGTTGCGGAGCACCTCGCGCGCGTGCACCAGCACCGGCGTTTCCTCCTTCGGGATCTCCAGCCAGCTCAGCATCTCGGTCGACTCGGGGTCGTTGTCGACGTCGTACCAGCGGACCGGCAGGAGGTTGCGCTCCAGCAGATCGCGCACTTCGAAGGCGCGCCGCGAGGCCTGCGGCGCGATCAGCCGCATCACCCCGTAGCCGTGCTCTTCGTGCCAGGCGCGCCGCGCCAGCAACGTGCGGAAGATCATTTCGCCGAACTCGGGCCAGTCGGCCACCATCCGCCGCAGCGCCGCGCGCTCGAAGACGAGCGCCTCGGTCGGCTTGACAGCCACCGCCGCGCTGATCGTCGGCTCCCCGGTGAAGGCGGCGATATCCCCTATATAGGTGCCCGGGCCGGCCGCGGCGGTGTGGACGTCCTTGCCCGGCTTGCGGTCGACGAACTCGACTTCGCCGCTGAGCAGGACGAAGAACGGCGCGTCGCGCACGGCGTGCTCGTAGAGGACCTCGCCGGGCTCGAACGACCGGCGCTCGCCCCCCTTCTTCTTCTCCAGCCAGTGGAGCTTTGCCTCGGACAGGCGCGGGTAGGTGACCTCGTCGTCTTGATCGGGAAACGGTTCGGCGCGAATGACACGTACGTCTTGCATGAACCAAAGCTACCGCCGGCTCCAAGCCGCCCCGCCCGCTCCGTGTTGATGGGCCGAAAACTCAACCAGAGTTGAGTTTTCGGCCCATCAACACCGTCAGTCGAAGAGGACGCCGGGAGAGAGGAGGCCGGTCGGGTCGAGGGCCTGCTTGAGGGAGCGCATCGCCGCGATGTCGGCGGCGGAGCGGTCGGCGGCGAGCCAGGCGACCTTGGCGCGGCCGATGCCGTGCTCGGCGCCGATGCTGCCGCCGTGGGCGAGGACCGTCTCGAGGACCGCGCGTTCGACCCGCTCGCGGCGGGCGTCGGGGACGGCGCCGAGGTTGACGTGGACGTTGCCGTCGAGCAGGTGGCCGAAGAGGAAGGGGCGGACGCGCGCGCCGCCGGCGTCGAGGGCGGCGCGGTCGATCGCCGCCACGCCGTCGGCGAGCCGCGGCAGGGGAAGGGCGACGTCGAGCTTCACCACGGCGTGATGGGCGAGGGCCTCACCGGTGCCCTCCCGGTAGCGCCAGAGGCGCGCCGCGTCGGCCCCCTCGGCCAGCACCGCCCGCTCCGCCTCGGGGTGATCGCCGAGCGCCTCGACCAGCAGCTCGAGCGCCCCGACCGGGGTGCGGCTTTCGAAGAGGACGAGCGCCCGCTCGCCCGCCGCCCGCCCGCCCGCCGCCCGCTCGCCCGGCGAGGCCCCGCTTCGAGCGCCGTCCGTTCCCGGCCGCGAGGCGGGGTCCCGCTCATCGTCGAAGATCCCCGCGGGCGGTCGTAGGTCGAGCTCCTCGCAGACCAGCGCCAGGGTCTCGGGCAGGACGAACTCCGCCGCCTCGAGCCCGGCGGGGCGGTCGCGCAGCGCCACGGCCAGCGCAAGGCCCTGGGCGAGCGAGTCGACCGGCACCAGCGCCGCCGCCCGCGAGCGCTCGACCCGGCGCAGCCGCAGGCGCAGGCGGGTTACCAGTGCCAGGGTCCCCTCGCTGCCGACCAGGATCGAGGGCCAGTCGTACCCGGTTGCGTCCTTCAGCACGCCGCCCAGGCGCTCGATCACGCTGCCGTCGGCGAGCACCGCCTCGACCCCGACGACGTGGTGGCGCATCGTGCCGTGGCGGAACGCCCGCGTGCCGCCCGCGTTGGTCGCCGCCATCCCGCCGAGGGTCGCCTGCGAGCGCGCGCCGAGGTCGAGCGGCAGCTCCAACCCCGCGGGCTCCAGTCGCGCCTGCAGCGCTTCCAACGTCGTCCCCGCCCCGACCACGACGCTCGCCGACTCACGGTCGACCGCCTCGATCGCGTCCATCCGCACCGTGCTCAGCACGACCTCGCCGGGACTCGCCGGAACGCCGCCGCGCACCATCCCGGTGTTGCCGCCCTGCAGCACCAGCCGGGCGCCGTGTCCGGCACAGGCCCGCATCACCGCCGCCGCCTCCCCGGCGTTCCCCGGGCGCACCACGGCAAGCGGCGTGACCCCCTCCGCCGCCGCCCAAGGCGTCCCGTACGTCACGGTCACCTCCGGGTCGCTCAGCACGTTCTCCGTGCCGACGGCCCCCTCAAACGCCCTGATCAAAGCTCCGCTCATGTTGATGGGCCGAAAACTCAAGCACGGATTGAGTTTTCGGCCCATCAACGGCGGGGTCACGCGAAATAGTGACCGGCGTCGTAGTCGGCGATCAGGCCCGGGTGGGTCGGCTTCCAGCCGAGTACCTCGCGGGTCCTCGCGTTGGAGGTCGGGTTGTCGAGGACGAGGAAGCCGGCGAGGAAGCCGAAGTAGCCGGGGACTTCGTCCGCGGGGACCGAGCGCACCGGGAGGCCGGTGCCGCGCCCGATCGCCGCGGCGAGGTCCTTGGTCGTGACGCCTTCGTCGCCGACCCCATGGAGCATCTGTCCCGGGGGTGCCGACTCGACCGCGAGGCGGTAGAGGCGCGCCGCGTCGCGGGTGTGGACGCCGGGCAGGCGGTTGGTGCCCTCGCCGGGATAGCCGGCGAATCCCTGCTCGCGGGCGAAGCCGATCAAGGTCGGGCCGAAGCCGTGCTTGTCGAGGTCGGAGTGGACGAAGGGGGAGAGGCGGATCACGGCGGAGCGCACGCCGCGGTCGGCGAGCGCCAGCGTCGCGTTTTCGACGTCGGCGCGGTGGCCGCCCGGCGAGCGGTCGTCCTCGGTGCCGGGGCGGCCGAGCTCCATCATCGCCAGCATCAGCGTGCCGCTGGTGTTGACGAGCGCCTTATCGGTGCCGGCGAGGGCGTCGCCGAAGGCCTCCGTCGCGGCCATGTCGGCGGCGATGGCGACCTCCATCTCCCCGGTCGCCATCAGGTCGTGCTTGAAGGCGAGGTGGATGACGCCGTCGGCCGCGCCCGCGGCGGCCCGCAGCCCGTCGAGGTCGTCGAGATCGCCGCGGCGGACCGCGCCGCCGGCCGCCTCGATCTTCGCCGCCGAGTCGTCGGAGCGGGCGAGGCCGACCACCTCGTGGCCGGCGCCGACGAGCTCTTCGACGACGGGCAGGCCGATGTGACCGGACGCACCGGTGACGAATACACGCATGGGGAACCTCCAAGGATTCGGGTGGGACGTCGACGGTCGGTACCGCGATGTCACTATGTGTCATCAGCTTACCACGGTGATGTCACGGCGTGCCATCACCTAGAATCCTCGTATGGGCAGATGGGCACCAGGTGCGCAGGGCCGCCTCGAGGAGGCGGCGATGGAGCTGTTCGAGGAGCGCGGCTTCGAGGACACGACCGTCGCCGACATCGCCGCCCACGCGGGCCTCACCAAGCGCACCTTCTTCCGCTATTTCGGCGACAAGCGCGAGGTGCTCTTCTCCGGCTCCGAGGCTCTGCGGGCGAAATTCGTTGCCGCGATCGCTGCCGCGCCCGCCGACGCGACGCCCCTCGAGGCGATCGCCATCGGCCTCGACGCGATGGCCGACCTCTTCGCCTCGATCGGCGAGCGCCCCCGCAGGCGCCAGGCGATCATCGCCGCCAACCCGGACCTGCAGGAGCGCGAGCTGATCAAGATGATCGGCTTCGCCGCCGCCGGGGCCGGGGCTTTGCGCGAGCGCGGCGTCGCCGAACCGGCGGCGAGCCTCGCCGCCGAGGCGGGCATCGCCGTCCTGCGCATCGCCTTCGAGCGGTGGGCGACCGGGCCCGAGGGGCAGGACATCCACGAGCTCCTGCGCGACTCCCTCGCCGAGCTGAAGGCCGTGGCCGCGTGAGGGTCGGCACGCCTTTCGGCGAGTATCCCTTCCAGTACCGTCGCCTCGAGCGCCGCCCCGACGGCCTCGCCGTCGTCGGCACGGTCGCGGGCATCGACTCGACCGTGGTGTTCGACAAGGAGGACGCCCGGCGCGCGGCAAAGGCCCTCGCCGTCCCGGCCGCCGTGGTGGCGCTCCTGGCGCTCGCCCGCACGGCCCGGCGCCGCCGAGCGCCCGTCGAAAACTAGGTAGCCGGCGCTAGTGACGCGAGCTACAATCGCACGATGCACAACCCGCTTCGATCCGAGGCGGATGTCTTTCGCCTCGTAGTCGTCATCGTGGGCGCGGGCGCCCTGGTGGTCGGCCTCACGCTCCTCACCCGGCCGGTCTACGGGGTGTTGCTCACGGCGGCGTTGATCGGCGTCGGCGTCGGGTTCGCCTGGTGGGGGAGTCGCGGCAGCGAGCCGCGCAGCGTCGCGGCGCCACGCTCGACCGACAGCACTCGCCGCATCCTCGTCGTCGCCAACCAGACCGCCGCGGGTCCGGAGCTGCTGGCAGAGATCCGCAACCGCTGTCGTGGCGTCGACTGCGAGGTCCTGTTGGTGTCGCCGGCGCTGGTCGGATCGCGCTCCCAGCACTGGGCCTCCGACATCGACGCCGGGCTCGACCGGGCGCGCGAGCGGATGGGCCGCTCGGTGACCGCGCTACAGGGAGTGGGCGTGGACGTGCGCGCCGAGGTTGGCGACCCCGACCCGAACATGGCGATCGAGGACGCGCTGCGGGTGTTCCCCGCCGACGAGATCGTGATCTCGACCCTGCCGCCGGGCGAGTCGCGCTGGCTCGAGCACGACGTGGTCGAGCGCACGCGCCGCGAGGTCGACCTGCCGATGACTCACGTCGTCGTCGACCTCGCGGGGGAGCACGCGGCGGTCGTGTCGCGCTAGAGCCCCGTCGCCTAGTCTTGCCGTCGTGCCGACGATCACGACGCCTGCGGGGATCGACCTCGCCTACGAGACGATCGGCTCGCCGGCCGATCCGCCGCTGCTGCTCGTCACCGGTTACGGCACCCAGTTGATCGCCTGGCCGCGCGGCTTCTCGGAGAGGCTCGCCGCGGGCGGCCGCTTCGTGGTCGAGTACGACAACCGGGACTCGGGGCTGTCGTCGAAGCTCGACGGGGTGGAGGTCGACCTGGGCGCGCTGGTTGCGGCGGCGGAAGCCGGTGACGCGGCGCGGATCGCCGAGCTCGCCCCCTACACGCTGAGCGACCTCGCCGCCGACGCGGCGGCACTGCTCGACGCGCTCGACCTCGACCGCGCGCACGTCCTCGGTGCCTCGATGGGCGGGATGATCGCGCAGCAGCTGGCGATCGAGCGACCCGAGCGCCTGCTCTCGCTCACCTCGATGATGTCGACGACCGGGGAGCCTGAGGTCGGCGCGCCGACCCCAGAGGCGCTCGAGGCGCTCCTTACTCCCTCGCCGCCCGAGCGTGGTCCTTATATCGAGGCATCGGGCGCCAAGGGGATGATCTGGGCATCACGGCGTTACGGCGACCGCGCCCGCCTTGAAACGCTTGCCGGCGAAAGCTACGACCGCTGCTTTTATCCGGAGGGCGTGGGCCGTCAGCTCGCCGCGATCCTGGCGACCGGCTCGCGCGCCGACGGCCTCCGCGCCCTGACCGTCCCGACCCTGGTGATCCACGGCCTCGATGACACGCTGATCGCGCCCGACGGCGGCGAGCGCACCGCCGAGCTGGTCCCGGACGCCGCCCTGATGCTGGTCGAGGACATGGGCCACGACCGCCCAGAGCCCCTCTGGCCGCTCCTCACCGAGGCGATCCTCGAGCACACCGCCGCCGCCCGCGCCGCCCAGGGCGCCTAACGGATCGACCCCAGCCCCGCGTGTTGATGGGCCGAAAACTCAAGCAGAGCTTGAGTTTTCGGCCCATCAACGGGGGCGTGTGACGAAAGGCCGGCGGGCCCTCGGGCCGCGGTCGTCCTTGGTCCGGGAGCCGGGCCAAAGGACGACCATGCGTGAAGGGTGGTGACCGGCGCGTGAGGGGGAACCCCGTCCCCGCCTCCGCTCCGACCCAGACTGGCCGAGGACGCCGACTCCGTATCGTGGGGCGCATCGCCACCGCTCCTGACAAGGCTCGGGCCCGCAGCAGGCCCCTCCTCACCGGCCGAGTCGAATCGGTCGAGGCGCTGACCCCGAGCGTGGTTCGGATCGTCTTCGGCGGTGATGGCCTTGGCGATTTCCAGGTGGGAGAGTTCACCGACCACTACGTGAAGCTGCAGTTTCCGCGCGAGGGCGGGTCGAAGGAGGAGCGACCGAAGGTCAGGACCTACACCGTGCGCGCCTGGGATGCCGACCGTGGTCGGCTCACCATCGACTTCGTGGTCCATGGCGACGAGGGGGTCGCCGGACCCTGGGCGGCGGCCGCTGCGCCCGGGGATACCCTGCAGCTGCGCGGTCCCGGCGGCGGGTACGCGCCCGACCCCGATGCCGACTGGCACCTTCTCGCCGGCGACGTCAGCGTGATCCCGGCGATCTCGACATCGTTGCCCCGGATCCCCGCGGGCCGCACCGCCCACGTCTTCCTCCAGGTCCACGGCCCCGAGGAGCAGGTGGAGCTCAGCAGCCCCGGCGACCTCGAGGTCCACTGGCTGTACGGCGACGCCGACGAGGCCATTGCCGAGGCGATCGCCGCGCTGGACTTTCCGGCCGGCACGCCCCACGCCTTCCTCCACGGCGAGGCCACCTCGGTCCGCCTCGCGCGCCGTCACCTGGCGATCGACCGTGGTGTCCCCACCGACCGCCTGTCCGCCTCCGGGTACTGGAAGCGCACCCTCACCGACGAAGGCTGGCGCGAGGCCAAAGCCGACTGGAACGCCCAGGTCGAAGCCGAAACCGCGGCCCCTCGACGCTGACGGGCCAAAGGCCTGTCGGAGAGGCCCGTTTCTCGGCCCGTCACCAAGGGCTGGGAGCAGCGATCGGCTAAGGGATCAGGCGGCCGACGCCGAAGACAGACATGTTGGCGACAGCCAGAAACAGCCTGGTACTGGCCGTCGCGTGCCTTCTCGCAGCCCTCGGCCTCATCGCACCCGCGACGACGGCCGCTGACGTCACGGTGCGCGGCCTCGCCGAAGCCCGGCTCCAGGAACCGGCTCTTTCCCTGGCGAAGGGGGTCACCGAAGTCGGCGGCAAAATCGTCCCGGGGGGGCCGGCGTCCGGAGTGATCGCGGGCGGCGGCGAACTCGTCAAATACGAGCTCCACCTCGAAAACTCCGGCACCCTCGATGCCGAAGAAGCCGAAGTCTGGGACCAGCTGCCGCAAGGGGTCGATTGCGCCGATGTCGTGCTGCCCGCGCAGACCGCACCGCAGGCCGCCACGTGCGCCGCGGGCACCATCAAGTGGACGGGGGTCGCGATCCCGATCGGCGCGCTCACCGCGCTCTCCTATGAAGTGACGCTCCCGACCGCAGTCGCGCCCGGCCACGCGTTCGTCAATCACGCCGGCGTCACCCACTACAGGTCAGGGGTCGGCACGTCGGAAGAATTCGAGTACGTCCCCGAAGGCAACATCGACAAAGAACTGACGGTGACGAACGTCGGCCCGCTGCTCGCGGAAGCGGAAGTCAAGACCACGCCCGCGTCGCTGGAGGTGGAAGCGACGACCGGTGTCACCCAGCCCGGAAACCTCGCCGGTCAGGCGACGATCGGTGAGATCGTCGACTACAAGGTCACCGCGACGATCCCGGCGAACAGCAAGGTCTACGGGACGCCCGTGCTGATCGACGAACTCCCGGCCAACCTCGAAAAGGTGGGCATCGCCGGTGGCGAACTGGACGGCGCGATCCTCCCGGCGGAAGGCGTGACGCTGGAACAGCTCCCCGCCGGCGCCGAAGTGCGGTTCAACGGCCCGTACCCCGAAACCGTGAGCGCCCAGGCGCACACGCTCGTCCTCACCCTCGAGACGCGCGTCCGCAACGTCGCCGTCAACAAGCGCGGGGTCACCATCACCAACGGTGCGTCTTTCGAATTCGCTGATCTCGAAGGCGCGGGGCCGACGGTCCTCGGCGAATCGGTTGGCACGTCGGTGGTCGAGCCCGATATAGAAGTGACCACGAAACTGCTGCCGGAAGGTCGCGCTCCGATCGTCGAACCCGGCGAGGTAGTCGAATACGAAGCCGAGGTGAGCAACCAGGTCGGGGCCGCGACCGCCAACGAGGTGACTGTCCTCGCCACCGTGCCCGCCGGGATGGTGGTCGCCGACGCGGGCGGTGGCACGGTTGAAGGGAGCACGGTCGTCTGGCACCCGGGGGCGATCGCGCCGGCCGCCACCGAGGGGATCGTCTACAAGCTCGAAGTCGTCGACCCGGCGACGGCGTCAACCTTCGCCGGCGTGGTCGACGCGACGACCCAGAGCCTCTTCGACGAACCCGGAGGTGTGGTGCCGCCGGGCACGCGGCTGGCGACCTTCGAAGAAGGTGGTTACGTGGCGGCGAAGGAAGGCTACGAGTCGGAAGCCGAGACCACGGTCGACCTTGCCGTACCCGAACTCGCGGTCGGCGTGGCCCCGGAAGGCGGCTCGACCGTGGCAGGAACCGACGACGCCTACGTGATCACGGTGTCCAACGGCGGGACCGGGATCGCGCACGAAGTCGACGTCAGGAACGTGCTCTCGAAAGGCCAGGAATTCGTCGGCCCGGCGACCGCGGAACCGAGCGCCGGCTTCGTCCAGAAATCGGTCGAAGCCAACACCCCGGGCGCGGGCGAAACCACCGTGGTGTGGACGATCGCCGCCGTCTCCACCGGCGCGCCGGTGACGATCCAGGTGCCGATCAGGACGCCGGCCTCGCTGGGTGACGGCGTCACGGTCACCGATCGCGCGACGGTTGGCTCGCCACAACAGGCGGCGGAACCGAGTGATGAAGGCTCCTTCGTGGTCCACCGCATGGCCGACCTCGCGATCGAGAAGACGGCGGTCCAGGAAGACGTCAACGCCGGCGAAGCAATCGAATACGACCTGAGGGTCGAAAACCACGGCCCGTCCGACGCGAGCGGGATCGTGGTCAGCGACGGACTGCCGGGATCGACGATCTTCAAAGGATCGGGTCCCGGGTGCGTGCAAGCCGCCGGAACCGTCACCTGCAAACTCTCCGAACTGAAGGTCGGCGAAGCACACACCTTCCAGGTAAGGGTCCAGGTGAAATCCGGCACGGCCGGGGCGATCGAAAACACGGCGACGGTCAAAGGTGACCAGCCCGGGCCGCCGGGCGGCGGCCCGACCGAATCGACCGCGCAGACCCAGGTGGCCGGCCTCGCGGTCTTATCGATCGGGGTGGTCGGGCCGGAAAGGCCGGTGTTGCTCGGCGACGACTTCACCTATGAAATCACCGTGGAAAACGACGGACCCTCTGACGCCGTGCGGCCGAAAGTCGAAGACCGGTTGCCGCCCCAGGTGAAGTTCCTCGCGGCGACGCCGAGCGTGGGCACGTGCGACGAAGCGCCCGGCGGGTTCCTCACGTGCAACCTGAAAAGGATGCTGCCGCACGCGAAGGCGACGGTACTGGTGACGGTCGCGGCGGTCGAGGTCGGCAGCTTCACCAACCTCGCGACGGCGAGCTCGGAGACCTCCCCGGGGCCGAAGGTGGGCGGGGCGCCGACGGAGATCGTCCCCGCGGCCGACCTGGCGATCGCCGCCGCGATGGGCGAGGCGCAGGCGGGTAAGCCGCTCACCTACACGCTGTCGGTCACCAACCACGGCCCGTCCCCTTCGAACGGGGTGACCGTCACCGACACGTTGCCGGCGGATACCGGCTTCAAGGCGGCGACCGGGAGCCAGGGCGCGTGCGCCGCTGCCGGTCGGATCGTCACCTGTCGACTCGGTGATCTCGCCGCGGGCGGCACCGCCCAGGTGTCGATCACGGTGGAGGTTGCCGCCACCGCGACGGGCTCGCTGCGCAACGTCGCGACGGTTGGGGGACCTGATGCCGATCCTGAAGAGTCGAACAACCAGAGCGCCGTCGAAGGACCGATCGCCCCTTGGGAAGCCTCGAACCTGAAGGTCGCGATGACGGTCGGTCCCCCGACCCCGGTGGCGGGCAAGCCGTTCGCCTACCACGTGTCGATCGGAAACGTGTCAGGTGGGGAAGCGAGGGACGTGAAGGTAATCGGCATCCTGAGCGGGTCGGCGAGGATCGTTTCGGTCGATAGCCGGGCCGGCCATTGTGCGGTGGCGGGGACGAAGGTCAACTGCACGGTGCCGAGCATCCCCGTCGGCAGGGTCGTACACCTCACCTACTCGGCGCTCGCCCCGGCGGCTGGGCCACTGAGGAGCACGGTCCGCGCCGAGGCCGCCAACGGCGAGAAGTCGCCGGGTAACAACACCGCCGCGAGGGTGGTCCAGGTGAAGGATCCGCAGGCCCATTACTCGTTGGCCGCGAGTGCGTCGCGGGGAGTCGTCGCGGGTGGCGAGAAGGTCGGGTTCACGATCACCGTAAGCAACGGTCCAGTGGCGATGGCCGATGCGCGGATCTGCGATCGCCTGCCGCCCGAGCTGGTCTTCGTCGAGGCGCCGGGGGCGCGGTACGTGCACGGCGAAGCCTGTTGGACGCGGACGTCGCTGGCCGCGCGCGAGACGTTGCGCCTACGCCTTGTCGCCCGCGCGGTGAAGGGCTACAAGGGGCGCCGGGCGCGCAACGTGGCGATGGCGCGTGCGGCCAACGCCGGTCGCCTTAACGCCGCTGCGGCGGTGTGGATCATGCCCTCGCTCGGCGGTCGGGGTGGCGGTGTCACCGGCTAGGGGCGGCGGGATTCTCCGTCGGGCGTGGGGCTCGCGCTCGTGCCGCCTGATCGCCCTCGGTGCCGCGGCGGCGATCTTCCTTCCCGTCGCTCCGACCCAGGCGGCGCTGCCCGGTGTCCCGATGCAGGTCGTGGCCGGCCTTCACGCCCAGACCCGGACCCAGATCGTGCCGCGTGCGATCGGCGTCTGGGACCTCGACCCCTACCGTCTCACGCCCGCGCTTGCGCACGTCGCCCGCGTAGTCGTGCCGACCCGCGCGCTGACGCTGCCGGGGAGGGGGCCTATGGCGATGAGGGTCTCGCCGCTGGCCGAATGGGGCGGGGGCAGGGTGCAGTACCTGGTGTTGCGCTCGGCGATCGTCGACGGCCGACGTTGGCTTCGGGTCCGTCTGCCCGAACGCCCCAACGACGACGCGGGCTGGATCCGGGCCGACCTCACCCGCGTCTCGACCACGCCGTGGCGGATCCTGGTCTCGACTTCGTCCTCCGAGGTCACGGTCCTGCGCGGCGGCCTGCCAATGGTGAGCTTTCCCGCCGTCGTCGGCAAGCCCTCGACCCCGACCCCGCACGGCCTCTTCGCGATCGATGAGCCGATCCGCCAGCCGACCGGCTCCGAACTCGGCCCCTGGGCGCTCTTCCTCACCGCCCACTCGCGCGTCCTCGACGACTACGGCGGGGGCCCCGGCCGCATCGCCATCCATGGCCGCGCCGGCCCCCTCCTCGCCGACCCCCTGGGCACCCCCGCGTCCCACGGTTGCATCCGCATCGCCAACGCCCGCGTCCGCTGGTTGGCCCGCGTCGCGGTGAATGGGACTCCGGTTGAAGTCGGGGAGTGAGGGGTCGGGAGCGGCGCGGCTGTTGTCCGGGCGCGCGTTGCCGCGCGGCCCCGGCCCCGCACCCGTCCGAGGTGCGTCCCGGGCGAGCGTGGCGCCGCGACCCCGGCCCCCGCACCCGCACCCGTCCGAGATGGCGCCCGACCCCGGCCCCCGCGCCCGTCCGAGATGCCGCGGGGTGCGCGTGGCGGCGCGACGCCGGCCCCCGCACCCGTCCGAGATGCGGTGCGGCGGCGCATTGCCGCCCGACCCCGACCCCCCTACCCGTCCGAGATGCGTCCCGGGCGCCTCATGGCGCTCCTGGCAGGCTGTGAGCGCCATGAGGCGCCCGGGACGTGAGGGGTTCGTGAAAAAGACGACACAGGGACGGGAGGGGGTCGTGGGGAGGACGGTCACAGGGACGGGAGGGGGTCGTGAAAAAGACGACACAGGGATGAGGGGGGACACAGGGACGGGAGGAGGTCGGACTTCCGTGACGGGTCCGTGCGGGAGAGGCCACACCCCGCCCGGATCGGTGACTAAGACGCCGGGAACGTCACCCTTTCCTGAACCTTCGGTCTCTTTTCGGGCCTGGAAGGAGGGCCCGGGAACGCGTTCCGTACTTTGACCCTGCCATGGCAGGGTCAAAGTACGGAACGCGTCCGTGAGCGTTGGACAACATGGGAGGAGGCGTGGAGTTCCCTACGTCTCCGTGACGGGGTCCCTCTTCGGTGACGGTCCCGTGACGGATCCGTGGCGCTCCCGTGGATCTCACTTGGGCCTTCCTCCACCGCTTTCATACCCGGCCGTCTCGGTCACGGCCACAGCCTGCCAGGGCCGTGGACGAGACGGCCGCATCCCTTGTCGCTGTGGGCGACAGCTCGAGGGGGCCGGGGGCTTTCCCGGGCGGCAGCTTCAGGGCGCCGGGGCCCTTCCGCGGGCGACAGCTTCAAGAGGTCCCATCCCTTCCCCGAGCGCCAGCTTGAGGGAGCCGAGTCCCTTCCCGGGCGACAGCTTGCCCGGGCCCCATCCCTTCCCGGGCGGCGGCTTTCCCGGCGCCGTGCCCTCCCGGGCGGTTAGCTTCCCCGGACCTCATCCATTCGGGGGTGCCGGCCTGCGACCCCCATTTCGCGTTCGCGCATTGCCTACCGGTTGCGGCAAGGTGCGAACGCCACCCGACGCGGCCCCGTCGTTCGCGGCCCCGGTTCCCCGGCCACCTCTCCCGGCCCCCGATCCCGCGGATCACCGTCGGTCCGCCACTCCGCACATCTCGGCCGGCTGTTCCTTATGCCGGTATGGACGGCATAAGGAACAGCCGGAGGGGCGGGGCGGGATCAGCCACCGGGGGCGAGCGCCATCATGCCGAGACTGAGGGCGTAGACGGTCTGCCAGAGGCCCGAATTCCGTCCGGCCACAATGCGTAGAATTCCTCGCGCATTTCCGACCAAGATGCCTTGATGCGCCGATTCCGCCCTCGCCTCACCTACGCCAACGTCGTCTCGACGCTCTGCCTCTTCATCGTCCTCGGCGGTGGAGCCTGGGCGGCGACGAACCTGCCGAAGAACAGCGTCGGCACCGCG
>JAFDWO010000066.1 GCA_018268415.1 Actinomycetota bacterium
TCCGTCACGAGGTCGGACCTCGGTGACCGACCCATGGCGCTCCTGCGTTCCTCCCGCCAGGGTCCCTCGACACTCCCCACGGACCCGGCCGTCCCGGCCACGGCCACAGCCTGCCAGGGCCGTGGACGGGACGGCCGGGTCCCTTTCCCTCCGGGGCGACAGCTTCAGGGGCCGTGGCCCTTTCCCAAGGGCGACAGCTTGAGGGGGCCGGGGCCCGTTCCCTCCGGGGCGACAGCTTCAGGGGGCCGCATCCCTTTCGCCTCCGGGCGACAGCTTCAGGGGGCCGGGTCCCTTTCCCTCCGGGGCGACAGCTTCAGGGCCCGGGGCCCTTCCCCGGGCTCCCGCCGCAGGCCGCCGCCGGTGGTGGTGCGCCCGGTCCTACTTGACGAAGAGGATGATCGCGACGACGACGCCTACCGTCACCACCGTCCAACGCAGGGCCTGGTCGGGGATCCGTCGGCCATAACGGGCGCCGATCTGGGCGCCGGCGATCGAGCCGACCGCGACCAGGGCGGCGGCGTCCCAGGCGACGTGGGCGACGATCATGAAGAGGATCGCGGCGACCCCGTTGGCGACCCCGACCATCACGTTCTTCAGGCCGTTCAGCCGTTGTAGGCGGTCGGGGATGAGGAAGCGCAGGGCGGCAAGGAGGATCACGCCCTGGGCGGCACCGAAGTAGCCACCGTAGACGCCGACCCCGAAGCCGATCGCGAGGAGGGCGATCTTGCGGTGGTGGCTGAGGGAGCCGTGGCTCAGCTTCGGTTTCGGCCGGACCACCATCAGCGCGCAGGCGAGCAGGATCAGCAGTGGCACCACCGCTTCGAAGACGCCTTCCGGCAGCGTCAGCAGGAGGATGCCGCCGGCGATCGCGCCGAGGGCGGTCCCGGCGCCGCCGATCGTCATCCGCTCGCGCTGGCCCTCGAGCTCGCGCCGGTAGCCCCAGGCCGCGCTGACGTTGCCGAAGACGAGGCCGATCGAGTTCGAGACGTTGGCCGTCACCGGCGCATAACCGACCGCCAGCAGCACCGGGAAGGTGATCAAGGAGCCGGAGCCGACGATGGCGTTGATGCCGCCCGCGGCGAAGCCGGCGGCGAGGACGACGAGGGCCTGAAGGAGGTTCATAAGCCCGCCAGTCTCGCCGACCGGCGGGCTGAACCGCGTCCCGCTCGCGGCGGGCTAGCCGAGCTCGGCCAGGCGCGAGACCGTCTGCGCGCAGACTTCGTCGGCCCAGGCCGGCGGGTCGGCGACTTTGTTCGCGACCCAGACCTTGTCGATGCCGAGCTCCGCCATCGCGCCCATCGCGGCGAGGAAGCCGTCGACGTCGTCGAGCGGATTGGCACCCCAGATGATCGTCTTCTCGATCTCCGCGTAGTCGCGGCCCTCCGCCTCGCAATGCCCCTTCAGCACCTCGAGTTTGTGGGCGACGACATCACGATCGCGGCCGTAGAGGTTGCAGCCGTCGGCATACCTGGCGACCAGCCGCAGCGTCTTTTTCTCGCCGGAGCCGCCGATCATCAGCGACGGGCGCGGCTGCTGGATCGCCGGCGGCGAGTTCAGCGTTTCGCCGAGCTTGTAGTGCTTGCCCTCGTAGGGCCCATTGTCATCGCTCCACATCTGCAGGCAGACCTGGATCGCCTCCTCGAGGCGCTCGAAGCGCTCGGCCAGCGGCGGGTATGGGACGCCGAGAGCCTCGTGCTCCTCCTCGAACCAGGCGGCGCCGATGCCGAGCTCGGCGCGGCCGCCGGAGAGGACGTCGAGCGTCGTCACGATCTTGGCCAGCAGGCCGGGGTGACGGTAGGTGACGCCGGTGACGAGCAGGCCGAGGCGCATCCGCTCGGTCTGCGCGGCGACGAAACCGAGGGCGGTGTAGCCCTCCAGCATCGGCTCGGTATGCGGGGCGATCGGCGGGATCTGGAACCAGTGGTCCATCAGGGTGAACTGGTCGGCACCGCCTTCCTCGGCGGCGCGGGCGGTGGCGGCGAGGGTCGGCCCGATGTTCTCCGGGCCGCCCTCGTAGGTGAACGACGGGTTGTGGATCGCAAGCTTCAAAAAGAGTTCCTTCCTGCTGGGGACTGCGACTGGGGACTGCGACCCACGGGAGACTAGGGAGGGGCGATCGTCGGCTAGCCGGCCTCGCCCCCGCCCACCACCTCGGCGACCGCGCCGGCGGCGAGCACCGTGCGGCCGAGCCGGGTCGGCGTGTAGTCGAAGCCGCCCATCGCGGTGTGCACCTGGGCCCGGACGAGCGACGCGTGCTCGAGCGCCTGCACCGCCTCGGCGACCAGCCGCTGCAGCCGCAGCCGGGCGCCGCCGTCGACCGCCCTGGTCGACCCGTCCGGCGCCATCGCGGTCGTGATCGCCTCGACCGTCGCCCCGGCGCCGGCGTTCGGCCCCCCGACCGTCACCTCTTCCTCGGGGTCCTCCCACTCGGCCCCCGGCCCGAAGGCCTTGTCCATCACCTCGGCCGCCAGCGCGGGCAGCGGCAGCTGGTCGAGCCGCTCGATCTCGGCTTCCAGCACATCCGCCTCCCCGCTTCTGTCGGCCCTGCTGCCGAACAGCGCCATCCCCCCGCCTTCCTTTCCTGTCGAACCCGCCGCCCGGATGACGGCGCGCGGGCAAGGATAGGTACGAAGACGGACCGGGCGCGGTTCGCCTCTATCGGCCGCGCGCCCGCGCATCCAGCCCAGCGGCGATTTCCGCTGGCCGTCATCGGAATTGGGTAAGGTGCGCGACCCACCGACTTAGGGCACCCTAATTCGTCTCAGAATGGACCGGACCCATGCGTCATACCCGCCGATGGCTCACGAAAGCCCACCGCTGGGGATCCTTCGGACTTGGCCTGTTGCTATTGGTCGTCGTCATCTCCGGCGTGGTGCTGGTGCCGGCCCCGGAGATCGAGCAGGTCACCCACCCCTCGCTCTACGAGACCGCCGCGGGGCCGACCCGGTTGGCGCCGGGGCAAGCGCTCGCCGTCGTCCGTAGGGAACTGCCGGAATTCGACACCACCGGCACGTTCGTCTACGACAACCGCGGTGCCTGGGAGGTGCACTCGCCCGCCACGGGCGAGGTGGCCCGGGTCGACGACACCAGCGGCGAGCTCCTCGGCACGATCGACCGCGAACACGGGCTGATGGCCTTCATCGCCAACCTCCACGAGTGCGGTCTCACCTGCGAAGGGATGTCGGGATACGTCGCCTTCCTCGCCAAGCCGGCACAGATCCGGGGCTTCGATCTGACGCTCGGCAACGCAGGGAACTGGGGCGGCTTCATCCTCGCCGTGAGCGGGATCCTGCTGCTGGTCCTCGTCGTCACCGGCCTGGTCATCTGGTGGCCGCGGGGCGGGCGGTTCAGGCGCGGCCTCAAGGTGCGGCGCGGCAAGGGTCGGTACAAGCTCAACTACGACCTGCACAAGGTGGTCGGCTTCGTCGCCCTGCCGGCGCTGGCGATCTGGGCGCTGACCGGGATCAACTTCGAGCTGCCGAAGCAGACCGAAGGCGCCTACTACGCGATCACCCCCGGCGCGGCGGCGCCGGACTCGATCTACGAATTCGAATCGAAGCCCGACAGCGGCCCAGGCGTGACGATGAGCGAGGCGATCACCGACGCCCGCGGCGCGGTCCCCTCCGGCTCGCGCCTCGCCTCGATCACCGTCCCGGAACCGAGCGAAAAGGGCTCCTACTACGAAGTGTGGTTCTCCCACGGCGTCGACACCTATGCCTACGGCAACTACCCGGGCAACTACGGCGTGTACGTGGACCGTTACAGCGGCAGGGCGCACCAGTACTTCCCCAACCCGGCCAATGACACCGTCACCAACAACTTCATGCAGAACTGGGCGGGCGCGATCCACATGGGGACGCTCGTCGGCTGGCTACCACGCCTCGGCTGGATCGCCTTCGGCCTGACGCCGCTGCCGCTGGCTGTCACCGGCACCGTGACCTGGGTGATCCGCCGCCGGCTGGGGCGGCGGCGGAGGGGCCGGGACGGGAAAGGGGACGGGCATCCCGGGGACGCGGGGTCGAGCGATCCCGGCCCGGTAGGCGCGCCGACGGGGGTCGGGGCGTGACCGGGCCGGGCGCAGACGGGGCAGAGGCGTGACCGCGCCCGGCGCAGACGGGGGCAGAGGCATGACCAGGCCCAGCCCGGTGGGGGCGCAGGCGGGGGTCGGGGCGTGACCGGGCGCGCGGCAACCGGACCGGGCACACGACCGCCGGGGCTCCGGCGATGACCGGCCGCGCAGCGACGACGGCGGCGCTCTACGCCGGCTTCCTCGCCCTCTGGGCGCTCGGCGACGCGCTGCGGCGGCGCGAGCCGAGCCGCTACCTGCTGCTCGGCGGCGCCGTGCTCGAGGCGGCGCTGCTCGCCGGCGCGGCGATCGGCGCGGGCGAGCTCGGCGCGCCCGGGCAGGACGCCCCGGTCCACGGTGGCTACCTCCTCGCCTCGATCGTCCTCTTCCCGCTCGGCCTGCTGCTCGGCCGCGACCGCGACGGGCGCCTGGCCCCCGCTCCGCTCGCCGTCGCCCTGCTCGCGCTGGCGATCGTCGTCCTCCGCGCCAAGGCGACGGCGTGAGCGCCGGCTGGTCGCGCGCCCTCACCGCCGCCTACGCCTTCATGGCGCTCGCCGCGGGCGCTCGCGCCGGTGTCCAGATCGCCACCGAGTTCGACGCCGCGCCGCTCGCCTTCACCCTCTCGGCGACGAGCTCCGCGATCTACCTCCTGGCCGCCTTCGCCCTCCGCCGCGAGGGGCCCCGCTGGTGGCGGCTCGGCACCGCCGCGTGCTCGGTCGAGCTGGTCGGCGTCCTCGCGATCGGCACGTGGAGCCTCCTCGACCCCGACCGCTTCCCCGCGACGACGGTCTGGTCGGGCTTCGGCAGCGGCTACGGCTGCCTCCCCCTCGCCCTGCCGGCACTCGGCCTGCTGTACCAGTGGCGCCGCCGCCGCGACCCACATGTCGCTCGACCGGGCGCGCCGCTTCCCCACGAAGAAGTCCGGCGCGCCCGCGATCCCGCCGCTACGGAGCGGCGCGGATCAGTTTCTTGTTGACGAACTCGTCGGCGCCGAAGTTGCCGAGCTCGCGGCCGAAGCCGGAGCGCTTGAAGCCGCCGAAGGGCAGCTCGGCGGAGTCCGCACCGACCAGGTTGACGTAGACCATGCCCGCTTCGATCTGGTTGGCCACCCGCTCGGCCTGCTCGGGATCGGTCGTCATCAGGTAGGAGCCGAGGCCGAAGGAGGTGTCGTTGGCGAGCGCCACCGCCTCCTCCTCGGAGCCGACCTTGTAGACCTGGGCGACGGGGCCGAAGAACTCTTCCTGGGAGGCCGCGTCA
>JAFDWO010000067.1 GCA_018268415.1 Actinomycetota bacterium
ACTTTGACCCTGCCATGGCAGGGTCAAAGTACGGAACGCGTCCGTGAGCGTTGGACAACACGGGAGGAGGCGTGGAGTTCCCTACGTCTCCGTGACGGGGTCCCTCCTCCGTGACGGTCCCGTGACGGTCCCGTCACACCTCCCGGCCCCCGGACGCCGGGATCGGGGGTCCGTGGGACGCGCGTCGAGTTCTGGTTGCCGTGCAACCAGAACTAGACACGGAGATCCTTGAGCAATGGAAGGGTCGGGAGGGGTGACGCTCCCGGCATCACTCAGACGAAGTCCCACTTCGGTGAAGGTCCCGTCACGGGTCTGTGCCGCTCCCGCGACGGATCCCCCCGCGGTCTTCCGCGCTTCCCCCGGCCGCTCCCCGCACCCCCGGCTGTCTCGGCCACGGCCACGGCCTGCCAGGGCCGTGGACGAGACGGCCGCATCCCTTTCCGCCCTGGGCGACAGCTCGAGGGGGCCGCATCCCTTTCGCCCTACGGGCGACAGCTTGAGGGGCCGGATCCTTTTCCCGCCGGGCGACAGCTCGAGGGGGCCGGGGGCCATTCCCCAGGGCGACAGCTTCAAGGGGCCGGGGCCCTTTCCCAAGCGCCGGCCCCCGGGGACAGCTTCAGGCGAGCGCATCCTTTCCGGGACGCCCGCCCCGGCGCGCCCGCCCTCCCGTCCGCCGAAGCGGGGGAAGGGACGGGCGCGCCGGGATCTGGTCGGTCAGTTGCGGGCCAGGACCGGGGGCTCGTCCTCCTCGGCGATCGACCCGCCGTTGGGAAGCGACAGGGCCGGCTCCTCGCCGTAGTTGTCGATGCCCCAGTAGGTCTTGTCGAGGCCGGCAAGCTCCTCGGCTTCACTGATCCGCAGGCCGCCCTTGGTGCGCTCGAAGGCGAGGCAGATGAGCAGGCAGGGGATGCCCGCGAGGAGCATCGTCACGACGACTCCCGCCAGCTGCCACCACGGGGTGATTTCGGCGTGCTGGAGGGCGTAGGCGCCTTTCAGACCGGGGTAGCCGCCGGTCTTCGTGCCCCACTCGACGAAGCCGCAGAGGAGCGCCCCGACGATGCCCGGACCGAGCGCCAGCGGGATCACTTTCGGCTCGTCGATTTCCACCCGCTTCAGCAGGTTGGCGGTGCCGATGGCGACGAGCGGCCCGAGGAGGGAGATCAGGAAGACCACCCAGGGCATCGCCACGTCGAGCATGGTGCCGCAGATGACGGCGCCCGAAAGCGGGCCGAGCAACGCCCACTGCACGTCCTTGCGCCGGTACGCGAGGAATGCCCCTACCAACGCTCCACCGATATAGGCGGCGAAGATGTTCTCCAGGATGATCCCCAACCCGGTGTTGGTGAAGGAGATGCCGAAGAAGCCTGCTTCCGGTGCGATCCAGGTCGACGCGACCGCGATGAAGGGAAGCGCGAACATGATCAGCAGAACGCCTGCCCCGACCAGTGCCACGTTGTTGGGCGCAGGCTGAGTTCCGCTGGGGTGCGGTTTGAACGCACCGAGGCGCGGGCCGAGCCGCCAGCTGAGGATGAGCACCCAGGTGCCGGCGAAGATGTAGAGCGGGAAGATCCCGTCGAAGTCGTGGGTCCCGTGGTTGGACAGCGGACCGACCGGGCCCCAGCAGAAGAAGGCGACGAGCGGCGAGAGAACTGCCCCGATCACCAGCGCCATCACGTAGAGTGGCTTATGCCTCATACGCTCCATCGCGCCGGTGTGGATCAGCGCCAGGGTGCCCAGCGAGAAGGTGATGAAGAAGGCCGCGAAGACCTGTTGGACGTCGGCCTCGGGCAACTTTTCGAAGGCGAGTTCACCTGAATAGTGGGTCAGGAACTGGCCGCCTATCCACCAGTCCTTGAGTGCCTGCCAGAGTGGGTTGGGCACCCCGAAGGCGATGTTGAACTGCCAATTCCAGATCCCGACTCCGGCGATCATGGTGCCGAATCCGGCGATCATGGCGGACACGATCTTGGCGACCCAGGTGTCCAGCATGTTCTTGCGCCGGACCAGGCCCGAGTCGACGAAACAGAGGGCCAGGACGATCAGCACGACCGAGACCGCGCCGACCGTATAGATGAACGACATCAACAGCATGTCTGGCGACAGCTGTTCTTTGACAAATGGCATACAGGACTCCTTGAGTTAGGGGTCGATCGGGCGGCCCAGGCATCCCGCCTGGGCTCTCACTCCCGGAACCACGGAGATTGTATACTCGTATCCTGGACGGCGTCAATAATTGGCGCTTGACGGAGGCGGGACCCTTCGTGAAGCCAACGAGAGGAAATAGATCAGGTCAGTTGTATGCAAGCATCCCATCAACATTCCGATCTCAGCTTTCCGATCCAAGCCGACGCGCCTGCCTGGCAGGCGGTGCCGACGGGGCGTGATTTCTCCCCCGGGTTCGCCGAGCTGCGGACGCAGATCTACGGGTGGATCGCCGATTACTACGACCGCGAGCACCTGACCCGCGCGGGCGATTGGATGCTCACCCTGGCGCCCGACGCGCCCGAGTACCTGGTCGTCGCCGCCCTGCTCCACGACCTCGAGCGCAAGGTGCCCGGCGGCCCGAAGCTCGAGATGGCGAAGGTCGGCTGGGACGACCGCGACTACAACGACGCCCACACCGGCCGCTCGGCCGTGGTCGTGCCGACCTGGCTCACCGCCTACGGTGCCGACCCCGAGCTGGCCGAGGCCGTCGCCCAGCCGATCCGCGAGCACGAGTTCGGCGGCAGCCCCGACGGTGACCTGATGCAGGCGGCCGACTCGATCTCCTTCCTGGAGACGAACGCCGCGCTCGTCGCCGGCTGGGCCAACCGGGGCCTCTGTACCCCGGCGAAGGCATTGGAGAAGCTTCGGTGGATGGGTGAGCGGGTTCGACACCCCGAGGGAGGCCAGATCGCGCGGCGCTATATGGAGCTCGCGTGCGGCCAGTTCGACGAACTACTGATGGAGGGATAGATGGCAGACGGCGACCGCAGCTTCCCGAGCCCCTTCGACATCGAGACCCCCGCGGGGGCCGAGGGCTGGGAGCGGCTGTACCCCTACTACATGCTCTTCGGCGAGGACCGCCGTGAGGTCGAGGAGAACCAGTTCTGGTTCCACGACTCGATGCACTATCCGAAAGCCATGTTCCCGTTCGACATGGTGATGCCGGAACAGACCCACCTGATCCTCAACCAGAACACCACTCGCTACATGGTGGTCCCGACGGCGAAGGGGATCGACCACCGGATCGTCAACGGTCGCGTCTACATCAGCCCCAACCTGGTCACCGAGACCGACGAGATCGAGCGCCGCGCGGCGCTCTTCGAGGCGCGCGCCGGCCATTATTTCGCCAACTGGCGGGAGCTCTACGACCAGTGGGTGGAGAAGGCGAAAGCGACCCGCGAAGAGCTCGAGTCGCTGGAGTTCCCGCCGCTGCCCGACGAGGAGCCGCTGGAGCGGGTGCAGGCAGGCGAGGACCGCAACTCGGCCTTCGGCCTGATTGCCACCTACAACCGGCTGCTCGAGAACATCATGAAGATCGGGCATCTCCACTTCGAGATGCTCGGGCTCGGCTACGGCGCCTACGTCACCTTCGGCGACTTCTGCCGGCAGATGTTCCCCGACATCCGTGATCAGACGGTCGCCCAGATGGTCGCCGGGATCGACATCCTCATGTTCCGGCCCGACGACGAGCTGAAGCGGCTGGCGCGCCTGGCGGTCGACCTCGGCGTCGCCGAGCCGATCAAGGCGGGTGGCAGCGCCGACGAGGTCCTGGCGGCGGTCGGCGCCCTCGACGGCGGCGAGCGTTGGACGACCGAGCTCGAGGGCGTCCGCGAGCCCTGGTTCTGGTTCGCCACCGGCGCCGGCATGACGCACGAGGACCCGGCCTGGAACGACGACCTGCGCGTCCCGCTCGAACTGATCGCGACCTACGTCGAGAAGGTCGAGGCGGGCGAGGAGATCGAGCGTCCGTTGGAGACGGTCGAGACCGAGCGTGATCGGGTGACCGCCGAGTACCGCGAGCTGCTGCCGAGCGATCAGGACCGCAAGGCGTTCGACGAACTCGTGGCGCTGGCGCGGATGGTCTACCCGTTCGTCGAGAACCACAACTTCTATTGCGAGCACCAGCACCACACGCGGCTCTGGAACAAGATTCGCGAGCTGGGCGAGGTCTTTGCCACCGCCGGGTTCTTCGAGAGCGCCGAAGACATCTGGTACCTCAGCCGTTATGAGGTGTACGGGGCGATCTGGGACATGCTCACCGGCTGGGCCACCCAGACCCCCGACGCGCGCGCCCACTGGACCCGCGAGATCGCCGAGCGCAAGCGGATCCTGGACGCGCTCAACCAGTGGTCCCCGCCGCCCGCGTTGGGTGCCGTGCCCGAGGCGATGACCGAGCCGTTCACGGTCATGCTCTGGGGCGTCAACGACGAGACGATCCAGCGCTGGCTGGGCGCCGGCGACGGCGACGACTCCGGCGAACTGCTCGGCGTCGCGGCCTCGCCCGGCGTGGCCGAAGGGGTCGCGCGGGTGATCTTCTCGCCTGCCGAACTCGACCTGGTCCAGCAGGACGAGATCCTGGTCTGCCCGATCACTGCACCGAGCTGGGCGCCGGTCTTCACGAAGATCTCGGCGGCCGTCTCCGACATCGGCGGGATCATGGCCCACGCGGCGATCGTCTCGCGCGAGTACGGGTTGCCGGCCGTCGTCGGCACCGGTTTCGGGACCAAGTCGATCAAGACCGGCCAGACGGTTCGGGTCGACGGCAGCCGCGGCATCGTCACCGTGATCGAGTAGCACCGGCGTGCCCGCCGAGGCCCGCCCCGCGACCACCGCCCGCCGCACCGCCGCGGCGGCGAGCGAGTGGCTGCGGGACGGGCAGCGGGTGATCGCTGCGCTCCTGGTCGGCGCCGAGGGCTCTTCGCCGCTGGAGCCGGGGGCGCTGATGCTGGTCGCCGAGGGCGGCGCGATCGAAGGCTCGATCACCGGTGGCTGCGTCGAGGCGGCGGTGGTCGAAGAGGCCCGGGGGGTTCTCGCGGGCGGCCCGGCACGCACCGTCAGCTACGGGTTCTCCGACGAGCTGGCGGGCACCGTCGGGCTGATGTGTGGCGGCACGGTCCACGTCTTCGTCCACGAGCTGTCGGGGCCGGTGGCGCAGCTCGAGGCGAACGCTCGCGAGGCGGTGGCGGCCGGCCTGCCGGTGGCGATCGCGACCCTGCTCGACGGCGCGGGCGCCGGGCGCAAGCTGGTGGTGATCGACGGGGAGGTGAAGGGCGGCTTCGGCGGACCCGACCTGCTCGACCACTCGGTCGCCCGCGACGCGGCCGGGATGCTCGCCCAGGGACGCAGCGGCATCCGCCGGTACGGCAACGACGGCGCCACGCTCGGCGCCACGCTCGCGGTCCACGTCCAGTCCTTCTCCGCGCCGCCGAAGATGCTGATCTTCGGCGCCATCGACTTCGCCGCGGCGCTGGCCCGGATCGCCGCCGAGCTGGGGTACGCGGTGACGATCGCCGATCCCCGTGCTCCCTTCCTCGAGTCGCCCCGGTTCAAGACCGCGGCGACGACTCTCCTCGCCTGGCCCGACGACGCCTTCGCCGAGGTCGACCTGGGCCCCCGCGATGCCGTCCTCGTCTTCACCCACGACCCGAAGTTCGACGAGCCCGCCCTCGTCGGCGCGCTGGCGGGCGAGGCGGGCTACGTCGGCGCCCTCGGATCGCGGAAGACGACCGCCGACCGCGCCCGCCGCCTCCGCGCAGGCGGCCTGACCGACGCCCAGCTGGCCCGCCTCCACGCCCCCTGCGGCCTCGACATCGGCGCCGCCACCCCCGAGGAGGTGGCGATCTCGGTCCTCGGCGAGATCGTCGCGGCGAGGTCAGGCCGGACCGGCGCCCCCCTGCGCCAGAGCTCCGCCGCGATCCACCCCCGCTAAGGCCCGGTGTTGATGGGCCGAAAACTCAAGCATGGCTTGAGTTTCGGCCCATCAACGTGGGGGCCGGTGCGCCCGGGACGACAGCGGGGCGGCGGGGCGGAGCGCCCGGGACTCGCGGCGGCGCAGTGACTCGGTCCAGAGGCCGGCGGCGTAGCTCGCGTGGTCGAGGAGGCGCAGAGGGGCCGTGCGGGTGAGGGAGGTGGGCGTGGGGGTGCGGTGCGCGGCGGCGGCGATCTCGAAGGCGACGGCCGCGGTGAGGAGGCGGCGGGCGCGCCGGTCGACGGTGGCGAGGACGAGGGCCGCGGGCAACCACTCCCGGGCGAGCGTGCGCAGAAGGTGGCGGGCGGCGGCTGCCTGGCCGCGCAGGGCCGCCTCGGCGAGGGCCAGGCGGGCGGGGCCGGTGCCGCCGCGGGAGGCGACCAGGGCGCTCGAGCCCGCGAGGGCGGCGAGGGCACCGCGCGGTCCGAGCAGCGCCGCGGCGCCCCAGACGGCGACCGCGTGGGGGCCGAGGCGCAGCGGCGCGGCGAGGGCGCCGTGGCGGGCGGCGAGGTCGGGCGCGGAGGCGCCGTAGCCGAAGCGCTGCCGGGCGAAGGAGCGGAGGTCGGGGCGGGGGGCGTGGAGCACCTCGCGGGCGGGTACGTAGCGGGCGCGGTGACCGGCGGCGAGCAGGCGCCAGATCAGGTCGACGTCCTCGCCGAAACGCATCGCCTCGTCGAAGCCACCGAGGTCGAGCAGGGCCGTGCGGCGGGCGAGGAGGGCGGCGGCGGGGAGGTAGGAGACGCGCCGGCCGGGGCCGACGAGGCTCGGGGCGGCGCCGAGGTCGAGCGGCGAGTTGCCGCGCTCGTAGCGGGCGAGCGCGGTGGGGCCGGGAAGGCCGCGCACCCGCGGAGCGACCACGGCCAGGTCGGGATCGGCGGCGAGCAGGCCGGCGAGCCCGGCGCGCCAGCCGGCCGTGATGGCGCAGTCGGCGTCGAGGAAGGCGACCAGGTCGGTGGTCGCGGCGCGGAGGCCTGCGTTGCGCGCCGCCGCCGGGCCGCGCGGCGCGTCGTGGCGGATCACGCGCGCGCCGGCCCGTGCCGCCCGCTCCGCCGAGCCGTCGCGCGAGCCGTCGTCGACGACGATCACCGGCCCTTCGGCGGCGAGGATCGCGACCAGATCGGCCAGTCGCTCGCCGCCGTCGAGGACCGGGATCACCGTGGTGACCGCCGGGTCCTCGGCGCCGTCGCCGGGCAGCGGGTGGATGAGGCCGTGAAGCTCGAGCCGCCGCGTCAGCGTCGCCATACCCTCGGCCGCGGTCGCCCTCTCGTCCGCCTCCGGGACAAAAGGGCGATCGTGGAGGGCCTCCCGGACCAAAGGGCGATCGCGGAGGGCCTCCCGGACAAAAGGGCGACGGCGCGGGGCAGGGTTCGGGTCGGCTGTCGCGAGGAGCGCGTCGAGGGCTGCCGCTCCGGCCTCGCTCAGCCGCAGCAGCCGACTGGGCATGCCGCCGACCAGGAGCCGGCCGCCGTCGCGCCGGCGGACCGCCGCGTCGAGCTCGAACCGACGGGGGGCGCTCATCGATCGGCGATGGTCGCGAAGCCTCCCGCGAGCGCGACGAAAGCCGCGTCGAGCAACTCGAGCAGGTCCTCGTCCTCGCTCGACACCCAGCGTTCGAAGGAGGCCATCGCCGAACCGAGCGCGGCATAGCCGATCACCCGCGGCAGCAGATCATCGGGCGCTTCACCGAGCCGCGTCGCTGCCCAGTCGGCGACGACGGTCCGCCACTCCGCGTAGCGGAGCGCGGAGTGCGCCTGCAGGGCGGGGGTCCGGGTGATCAGCGCCATCCGGGTGCGCAGGCCCGGCAGCTGTTCGGCCGGATAGCGGTTCGACTCGACCACGCCGACCCGCAGCGCGTCCGTCAGCGGCAGCTCGGAGCCCTCGTCGAGGGCCTCGCGCAGCCGCTCCATCACCCAGTCGAAGTCGCCCCAGGCGATGTCGTTCTTTGACTCGAAGTAGCGGAACAGGGTGCGCCGCCCGACCCCGACGGCCGCGGCGATGTCGTCGACCGTGGTCGCCTCGAAGCCGTGCCTGGCGAAGAGGTCGAGGGCGACTCGTTCGATTTCCGCGTGGGTGGTGGTTGGGGGTCTTCCTAGCGACATCTGACACCGAGTGCTATAAGTCTCGTGGGAACGGTAATCCACCGAGGAGGATTTCATGGGATCTGCACCCAACGAGCCGGCCAAGCCGGCGGACGAGACCAAGGACCAGGACCTGGTCGAGCAGGACCTGTTGGTCGAGGACGTCTCGATCGACGGGATGTGCGGCGTCTACTAGGCCGACGATGAGCGCCGAGACCCGACTCGACGGCCGCTGGCGGCTTCACCCCCAGGTCGCCTTGCGGCCGGAGCGCTTCGGCGCCCTCGCCTACCACTACGGCACCCGCCGGCTCTCGTTCCTGAAGAGCCGGCGGCTGCTGGAGGTGGTCAACGAGTTGGAGGCGGCGCCCGATCCGCTGGCGGCTTGCCGCGCCGCCGGGGTCGAGGAGGCGGAGCTGCCGAGCTACCGGGCGGCACTCGCGACCCTCGCCGAGACCGACATGATCGTGCCCGCCGAGCGTGGAGGGTTACCGTCGCATAGCGACGGTAACCCTCCACAGGAGGCGGCCGCATGAAGCTGATCGAGGAGTTCGAGCTCGGCCTCGACGCGCCGATCTGCATCACCTGGGAGCTGACCTACGCCTGCAACCTGGCCTGCGTGCACTGCCTGTCGTCGAGCGGGCGGCGTGACCCGCGCGAGCTGACCACCGCCGAGGCGAAGGGAGTGATCGAGGAGCTGGAGCGGATGCAGGTCTTCTACGTCAACATCGGCGGCGGCGAGCCGACCGTGCGGAGGGACTTCTGGGAGCTGCTCGACCACGCCGCCGCGCACGGCGTCGGGGTCAAGTTCTCCACCAACGGCAGCCGCATCGACGCCACCGCCGCGGCGCGGCTCGCCGCCTCCGATTACGTCGACGTGCAGGTCTCGATCGACGGCGCCACCGCGACGGTCAACGACGCCGTGCGCGGGCCTGGATCCTTCGACACCGCCCTCGGGGCGCTGGAGCGGCTCGCCGCGGCGGGGTTCCAGAAGCCGAAGATCTCGGTCGTCGTCACCCGTCAGAACGCCGGTCAGCTGGACGACTTCAAGGCGATCGCCGACCGTTACGGCGCGCAGCTGCGGATCACCCGACTGCGACCCTCCGGGCGCGGTGCCGACGTCTGGGACGAGCTGCACCCGACGGCCGAGCAGCAGCGCTCTCTATATATGTGGCTGCTGGAGCACGGCGAGGAGGTGCTCACCGGGGATTCGTTCTTCCACCTCTCCGCCTACGGCGAGGCGTTGCCCGGGCTGAACCTCTGTGGCGCCGGGCGGGTCGTCTGCCTGATCGACCCGGTGGGCGACGTCTACGCCTGCCCGTTCGCGATTCACGAGGAGTTCCTGGCCGGCAACGTGCGGGAGCCGCGCGGCTTCGAGGGCGTCTGGCGGGAGTCGGAGCTCTTCACCGAGCTGCGCCGGCCGCAGTCGGGCGGTGCCTGCGCATCGTGCGGTCACTACGACGCCTGTCGTGGCGGCTGCATGGCGGCGAAGTTCTTCACCGGCCTGCCGCTGGACGGACCCGATCCGGAGTGCGCGCTCGGCCACGGCGAGGGGCTGCTGGCGGCGCGCGGGGAGGGGGTAGCGATCCCGGCGCCGGCGGTCGACCACTCGCGCGTGCGGCTCCGCGACCGGGTGGATGCGCCGGCCCCCGCCGCCACGCCCCGGCGCCGCCGCCCTCCGGCCAAGGTCTGCGACGAGAACCCGCTTGCCGACTTCCTGGCGAGCGCCGGTCCCACGCTCCCCTCCGCGGGCGCCTGATGGCCTCCAGTCGCGAGTGGTTCGAGACGGTCGAGGAGGCGCGGCGCCGCGCCCGGCGCCGGCTACCGTCCTCGGTCTTCGGTGCGCTGCGCGCCGGGGCGGAGGCGGGGACGTCGCTCGCCGACAACGTCGGCGCGTTCCGGGAGCTCGGCCTGGTCCCGCGGATCGCGACCGGGAAGGGCGGCGGCCGGGCGATCGCGACCTCGGTGATGGGGCAGGAGATTGCGGTGCCGCTGTTGATCTCGCCGACCGGCGTGCAGGCCGTCCACCCGGAGGGGGAGTTGGCGGTGGCGCGGGCGGCGGCCGCGGCGGGGACCGCGATGGGCCTCAGCTCCTTCGCCTCCAAGCCGCTCGAGCGGGTGGTCGAGGCGAACCCGAAGACCTTCTTCCAGGTCTACTGGCTGGGCTCGCGGGAGCGGATCGAAGGCGTTCTCGACCGGGCCCGCGCGGCGGGCGCGGCGGGGCTGATCGCAACCGTCGACTGGACCTTCACCCACCGCCGCGACTGGGGTAGCCCGGCGATCCCGGAGAAGCTTGACCTGAAGGCGATGGCCTCGCTGGCGCCGCAGGCATTGGCCCGGCCGCGCTGGCTGGCCTCCTGGATGCGATCCGGCGAGCTACCCGACCTGACCACGCCGAACCTCGAGGTCGAGGGGGCCGCGGCGCCGACCTTCTTCGGCGCCTACGGCGAGTGGATGATGACCCCGCCGCCCAGCTGGGAGGACCTCGCCTGGCTGCGCGAGGTGTGGGGAGGCCCGTTCATGCTGAAGGGCGTCACCCACCCCGACGACGCGCGGCGGGCGGTGGAGATCGGGTGCACCGCGATCTCGGTCTCCAACCACGGTGGCAACAACCTGGACGGGACGCCCGCGACGATCCGCAACCTGCCCGGTGTGGTCGCGGCGGTCGGCGACGAGGTCGAGGTGGTGATCGACGGCGGCTTCCGCCGCGGCTCCGACGTGGTCAAAGCACTCGCGCTCGGCGCCCGCGCGGCGATGATCGGCCGCGCCTACCTCTGGGGTCTGGCGGCCGGCGGCGAGGCAGGCGTCGCCAACGTGCTGGAGATCTTTCGCGCCGGGATCGAGGAGACGCTCAACGGCCTCGGGCGCGAGTCGATCGACGATCTCGTCCCGGAGGACGTCCTGATGCCGCCGGGGTTCACCCGACGATGACCGCGGCCCCCTCCGAGCGCGGTCGTCCTAACCAACCCCCCGCCGGATGCGGTCGTCCTAACCCACCTATAGCGCCGGAAAGGACGACCGCGGACGGAGTGGCGCCGGAAAGGACGACCGGGGTGCGGTTGCGGCTTGCGGACGCGACCTGGCCCGAGGTCGAGGCGCTTGCCGCGGCGGCGAGCACGCTGCTGGTGCCGCTTGGCGCGACCGAGCAACATGGTCCCCACCTGCCGCTCGGCACCGACGCCACGATCGCCGTCGCGCTCGCCGCGGCGGCCGCGGCGGCGGTGCCGGGTGCGATCGTCGCCCCCGTCCTGCCGTACGGCTCGAGCGGTGAGCACCAGGACTTCGCCGGGACGCTCTCGATCGGCGCGGCGGCGACCGAGCTGGTGCTGGTCGAGCTCGGTCGCTCGGCGGCGGAAACCTTCGACCGCCTGCTCTTCGTCAATGCCCACGGCGGCAACGCGGCACCGGTCGCCGCCGCTGTGACGCTCCTGCGCGAGGAGGGTCGCGATGTCCGCGCCTGGAGTCCCCGCTTCGGTGGCGACGCCCACGCGGGCCGCACCGAGACCTCTCTGATGCTCGCCCTCGATACCGCCCGTGAGCGCGGTCGTCCCAGCCAACCTCCCTCCGATCGCGGTCGTCCTAACCCACCTATAGCGCCGGTTAGGACGACCGCGGACGGTGGGGCGCCGGTTAGGACGACCGCGGACGGTGGGGCGCCGGTTAGGACGACCGCGGTGCGGGAGGAGTGGGCGGCGGCCGGGAACACGGCGCCGCTTGCGGAGTTGATCGACGATCTGCGCGACGGTGGGGTCCGGGTCGTCTCGCCGAACGGGGTGCTCGGGGACCCGGCCGGGGCCTCGGCCGAGGAGGGACGCGCCCTGCTTGCTGCCGCGGTCGAGGATCTCTGCGCCACACTCCACGCCTGGGAGGCGCTGCGGGTGGCGGGATGAGCCGCGTCGCGATCGTTACCGGCGGGGCGCGGGGGATCGGTGCCGCCACCGTCGCCGCGCTTGCGGCCGAGGGTTGGCGCGTGCTGGCCGTCGATCGCGGCGCCGACGATCCCCGCCTGCCCTACGCGCTGGCAAGTGCGGCCGACCTCGACGCTACCGTCGCCGCCGCAAACGCCGCAAACGCCGCAAACGCCGCAAACGCCGCAAACGCCGCAAACGCCGCAAACGCCGCAAACGCCGCAAACGCCGCCGCAAACGAGGCGGCGGGCGAGGAGCTGGTGCGCGCCGCGGTCGCCGACGCCGGCGACGCGGGCGCGATGGCGGCCGTCGTCGAGCGCGCCGAGGAGTGGGGGCCGGTCGAGGCGATCGTCGCCAACGCCGGAGTGATCGCGGGCGGCGTCCCCGCCTGGGAGCTTTCCCAGGAGCAGGAGGACGCGGTGGTCGAGGTCTGTCTGCGTGGGGTCATGGTCGCCGCCCGGGTCGGAATTCCGGCGCTGCTTCGCCGACCGGCGCCGCGCGCCGGGCGCTTCGTCGCGACCGCCTCGGCGGCGAGCCTGCGCGGCCTGCCCGGCCTCGCCGCCTACTGTGCCGCCAAGGCCGGCGTCTCCGGCTTCGTCCGTGCTCTCGGCGCCGACCTGCGCGGCACCGGCATCACCGCCGCGGCCGTTTCCCCCGGCTCGACCGACACGCCGATCCTCGCCGAGAGCGCCCGCCTCTACTCCCTCGGCCAGGCCGCCGACTTCGCCGCCCAGCAGCCGATCGAGCGGCTGCTCGACCCCGGCGAGATCGCCGCGATGATCGCCTTCCTCTGCGGGCCCGGCGGCGCCGCCGTCACCGGCACGACGATCTCCGTCGACGGCGGCCTCTCGATCTGAGTCGCCGCCTGGAGGTGAGGGCGGCGCCGCGCCGGCCGCGACCGCCGCTCGGACCCCGATTGCCATAATCGCCGCGTGTCGTCCCACCGCGCCCGCTTCTTCAAGAACGAGGACTTCGAGTTCAGCACCGAGATCCTGCTCGGCTCGGCGGCCTACGGCGGGAGCGAGGTGGGCGACGTGCTGGCCACCGTGGCCGCGGTCAAGGACGGTGACTTCGAGAGCTGGTGCGAGGCATGGACCGCGACGGCCGAACGGGTCGAGGGCGAAGCCGCGGCTGCCGCGGCGGCGGGAAATCGCGAGACCGCGTTCGCCCGCTATCTGCGGGCTTCGTCGTATTGGTTCGCGGCCGGCTTCTACGTGCTCGGCACCAAGGAGGGCGGCGAGGAGGACCTGCGGCGGCTCTGGCGCCGTCACCGTGACTGCTTCGAGAGCGCGGCCGAGCACGCGGTGCCGGCCTGGGAGCGGGTGCGGATCCCCTTCGAGGGGACCGAGCTCGAGGGCTGGCTGTTCCGGGCGCGACCGAGCGGCGAGCCGGCGCCGCTCCTGATCCTCAATAACGGCTCCGACGGGACGGTTACCGACATGTGGCTGCAGGGCGGCGCGGCGGGTGTGGCGCGTGGCTACGACTGCCTCACCTTCGACGGTCCGGGCCAGGGCCAGGCCCTCTACGAGCAGGGGCTCCACTTCCGCGCCGACTGGGAGAAGGTGGTGACGCCGGTCGTCGACTGGGCGCTGGCGCGCGACGAATTCGACCCCGGGCGGATCGCCCTCCTCGGCGTCAGCCAGGGCGGCTACTGGGTACCGCGGGCGCTTGCCTTCGAGAACCGGATCGCGGCGGGCGTCGCCGACCCTGGCGTCGTCGACGTCTCCGGGTCGATGACCGCGCACCTCTCCAAGGGGATGCGCAAGCAGCTTGCCGAGGGGGAGAAGGACAAGTTCGACTCCCAGATCCACCTGGCCGAGCACTTCTCGAAATCGCTGCGCTTCACGATCAAGTTCCGCACCTTCCCCTACGGCACCGACTCGGCGTACGAGATGTTCAAGGCGGCGGCGGCGATGCGCCTGGACGAGGAGACCGTCGGCCAGATCGGCTGTCCGGTGCTGATCGCCGATCCCGAGCACGAGCAGTTCTGGCCGGGGCAATCGGCCGAGCTCGCCGCAATGCTCGGCGATCGCGCCACGCTGTTGCCGTTCACCGCCGCCGAGGGCGCCGACGGCCACTGCGAGCCGAAGGCCCCGACGCTGCGCGCCGAGCGCATCTTCGACTGGCTCGACCGGCAGCTGGGCTGAGTCCCTCACATCGGGACGCGAGGGACGATCCGCCTCCGTCGTCCGACCGATCGCGATCCACCAACCGCCTGTCCTTTGTAACCCGGAGGGTTACAAAGGACAGGGACCCCCTCGCGGGGCTGAGGAGGCGGGGTCAGAGCAGGCCGCGTTTGGCGGCGGCCGCTACGGCGGCGGCGCGGGTCGGCAGGCCTAGCTTGGTGCGGACGTTGGCGACGTGGCGGTGGACGGTGTGGGGGCTGAGGACGAGGCGGTCGGCGATCTCGCGGTCGGAGAGCCCGTTGGCGATCAGGCCCAGCACCTCGGCCTCGCGCCTGGTCAGGTCATCGGCGGCCGGGGGGTTCGGCTTCGGATCCGGCTCGCGGCGGGGAAGGGGAGCCGGCCGCCCTTCGACCCCGAGGACGTCAAGGGCGGCGCCGAGGAGCTGGGCGGAGTTGCCGAACCAGGGATAGTGATCGTCGCCCTCGAAGGCGACGAAGGTCGCGTCGGGGAGGCCGGCGGCGAGCTCGCGGCCCTGCGCGAAGGGGATCGCCCGGTCCCCGCGGCGATGCAGGACCGTCGCCCCCGGGGCCACCCGGTCGAGGCGGTCGGTGACGTCGAATCGGTAGACCGCCTCCAGCGCCTGCGCCGCCCGCTCCGCGCTCGCCGCCTGGCGCTGGAACCGGACGAATTCCTCGCGCTCCGCCGCGGTGGCGCTGGGCATGAAGACGTCGGCGAGGATCCGCGAGCCGAGTCCCCAGTGCTCGCGCACCAGGTCGACGATCGCCTTGCGGGTCGGTGCGTCACCGATCGCCGCCCCGGAGGCATAGCCGCCGTAGAGGAGGAACTGCCCCACCCGCTCGGGATGCGCGGCCGCGTAGGCGACGCCGATCGGGGCGCCGGAGGATCCGGCGAAGAGGTCGACCGGGCCGGCGCTCGCCGCCTCGACCACCGCCGCGAGGGCCGCCGCTTCGTCCTCCAGGTCCGCTGCCGGCACGATGCCCTCGCCGGAGAGGCCGGTGCCGGGCGGGTCATAGCGGATCACGGTCCGGTGGCGGCCCAGCGCCTCGACGAAGGCGCGGAAGTGGGGCTCCCGCCAGTTCAGTTCGAGGTGGCCCATCCACCAGCCGGAGAGCACCAACGGCGGGCCGGAGCCGCTGCGCGTCCAGGCGATCCGGCGATCCCCGTCGGCGGTGAAGCGGATCGCCTGCTCGTCCACGCGGCAAGGGTAAAGCACCGGAAATGGCCCGATCCGGCCAGGCGGGTTGGCCCGAACGGGCGAAGCGGTCGGCGGCGGCGCGCGATGAAATCTCGCCCATGCCGACCACCGAAGCTCCCACCGGCCCGCCCGTCGACGTGATCGAAAGCCGCCTTGGCGCGGCCCTCTACGACCCGGTCCTCTGGGTCGCCGAGAGGCTCGGCATAGCCGCGCTCCGGCGGGAGCTGCTGGCCGAAGCCCGCGGCGCGGTACTCGAGATCGGCGCGGGTACGGGCCTCAACCTCCCGCACTATCCGGGCGACCTGAACCAGCTCGTCCTCGCCGAGCCGGGTCACAGGATCGGCGAGCGCATCGACCTCGACCGCGCGCCGACCGGCGTCCCGACGCGGCTCGAGCGCGCGTCCGCCGAGCGCCTCCCTTTTGCCGACGCGAGCTTCGACACCGTCGTCTCCACCTTCGTCCTCTGCACCGTCGGCGACCCGCGGCGGGCGGTTGCCGAGGCGGCGCGGGTCCTGCGCCCGGGCGGCCGCCTTCTCTTCCTCGAGCACGTGGGCGCCGAGTCGGGCTGGCGACGGGCCCTGCAGCGACGCTCGGTCCGCGCCTGGGCCGCGTTCGCCGACGGTTGCCGGTGCGACCGCGACACGGTGGGGACGATCGAGGCCGGGATGCGGATCGAGTCGATCGCGCGCGGCCGCTGGCGCGGGATGCCCGCCGTGGTCAAGCCGCTGGCGTGGGGCCGGGCGACGACGGTTTGAGGCATCCGGGTCGTCCACGCCGTCGCCGCGGAGCGGCGCCGGGTCGCGCGTGAGCTAGACGACGCGGTGGGGCACGACCTCTCCTTCGCCGCCCGCCTGCCGATCGCGGTCGCCGGTGGCGTCGCGTGAGGCCGATCGGGGTCCTCGCCGACGGTCACCCGGCGCCTCCGCGACCGGGTCGCGAGCCGGCTCCCGGCCCCGATGGGTACCGAGGCGGCAGAGTCGGGCCTGATCACGCCCGGGTCGGGGACGCAGGTCTGACCGGCGGGGCGCCTGCAACATCCGTCCGGAATTCAGGTCCGCAGAATTCTGAGCCGAAGATGAGGAATATGAGGACGCCTACTCAGTTCAGAAGCCCCGTTCACCCCGCACGCCGGCGGCCTCCGTCCGGCCGGCTCCGGGTGCTGGGCCTGCTGGGTCTCGTCGCGCTCGCCTCTCTCTTCTTCGCCCAGGGGGCGCTTGGCGCCGCGACCGGAAGCATCGGCATCGTGGCCACCAATCAACCCCCGGTGCCATCGGGATCGGCGGCGGAATACGTCGTCAACTTCACCTGCTCGAACGTCGGCAAAACCGACTGCGGCGCCGAACCGACGATCCGCATCCCGCTCGAATTGACCAGCACCGACGGCGACGCACCGCCGATGAGCAGGCCCAAATGGGACTACAAAGTCGCGGGCGGCGGCGGCGCGAACATCGCCTCCACGGAAGTCGTGGAAGCCTCGCCCGGGAAATTCGAACTGGTGATCAAGATCGAAGAAGGGTCGATCAAACCGGGCCAGTCCCAGACGCTCAACCTCAGCGTCATCCCACCCAACGACATCACCCCCGACGGCACCGCCTGGTCGCTGACGCCGGAGTTCGAAACCGCCGAACTCGCGACCGTGGTCGCGCCGCGCCCGGCGACCGGCGAAGCGGAAGCGAAAACCAAGCTCTCCATCTCCAAGAGCACCAACGACGGCGGCGCCGTCTACGTCTCCGGCAACGAGGTGATCTTCAAGATCAACGCGCGCTGCAACTCCGGCAACCCGGCGGGCAGCCTCTGGATGACCGAAGGCTCGCTGGTGGACCAGCTCCCGGCGGGCCTCGAATTCGTCTCTGCGACCCCGGCCCCGAGCAGCGCGCCGGCCGTCGGCGGCTCCGGCCCGATCACCTGGAGCTTCGGCACCCCGGCCGCGCTGCCCCCCGGTTGCGGCGAAGGGGCGGCGGGCGCGGAAACGTACACCGTGGTCGCCACCATCCCGGCCGCGACCCCCAACGACACGGTCCTCACCAACACCGCCACGCTCGCCGGCCAGCCGATCGGCGAAACGGCGTCGCCGGTCGAAACCAGCGCCGAAAGACCGCTCACCGCGATCACCGTGCCGCCGACCAGTCCCGGCAACTTCGTCGGCAAGAGCGCCCAGGGCCCGCTCAACATCCCCGGCGCGGGTTTCCTCGGCACCTACCCCGGCAACTGGCTGCCGGCCGGATCCTCGCCGTCGCTCAGCCCCGGCTCGAGTGCCGGGCGCTACCGGGTGACGGTCACCTATCCGGCCTCGCGGGCCTTCGAAACGGCTCTCGTCGACCCGGTCCCCTGCCTCGAAGCGCAGACCGGGGTCCGTTACGACTCCAAGCAGGCGAGCGGCCCGGTGGGGGTCGCGCCGATCCCGCTCTGCGCCGAACCAGCCTTCCACCCGACCGTGGTCCGGGTCGAATCGGCGAGCCTCAAAGGCGCCACCGGGGAATCCTGGGTGCCGATCGCGGTGAAGACCGATGGCACCGAAGTCGCGCTGACGCCCGGCCCGGCGGGGGAAACGAGCGGCTACTTCGAGGTGCCCGCCGGGATCGTCGGCGAAGTCGCCGCGATCCTCCTGCCCCCGAACGGGAACCTCACCGACCGGACGATGAACTTGGACGTGTTCGGCTATGCCGACGCGTCGGTCCCGGCGGGCAGCGATCTGCACGACATCGCCACCGCGACGGCCTACCCGACCGGTGGGGGCGGGGAACCGACCACCGGCAGTCAGAGCGCCAGCCTCTACGTCGAGCCCAACCAGCTACAACTGGGCGTCAGCAAGTCCTTCGGCTCGCTCAAGGCGGGCCCCGGAGGAAGCTCACTGCGCGCGCCGCTCAACCTCGGTGCCGGGGTGACGATCCCGCCCGCCTACGTCCCGCCGGGGAACCTGGTGCTGACCGATCTGCTGCCGAAAGGCATGCGCTGGGCGAATCCCCAGCCGACCGGCACCTTCAGCGTGCAGAAGAACCTCGGCGCGAGCCGGTCGGTCACCGGCACGGTGGAAACGATCGAAGACTTCGAAGGCTCCGGCCGTGAACTGATCCGGGTCAAGTTCGACCCGGCAGAATTCAACGCCGGCGGCGTCGAAGAAGGCTTTTACGTGATCAGTCCGCCGGCGAACTTCTTCGAAGTCTCGGTGCCGAACGAAACCAGGACCTATCCCAACACCGCGGAGTTCTTCGCCGCCGGCGCGGGCCGCAACACCGCGACGGCCTGCGGCAGCGCGAAGGGCTCGCGTCCGGCCGAGTTCCAGTCCTCGGACCTGCTCGACCTGGACGGTGACGGAACGGTCGAAGAGAACTACTGCCAGGCCGAAGCCACGCTCGCGACCCCCGGCATCGGCGGCCCGAACTTCGCCCTCGAAAAGTCGGTGCAGGGCGCGCTCGATCCGCTTCCCAAAGGCGCCCTCGGCGTCGGCAACACGACCCCCGACGGGCCCGCGATCTTCACCCTCTCCTGGGGCAACACCGGGGGCAAGGAGCTGGAAGGCGCGGTGATCTACGAGATCCTTCCCTATGTCGGTGACACCGGCGTCGACAAAGGCCAGGCCGGAGTCGGCCGGGAGAGCGAATTCGCCACGCCGTTCACCGGCGTGATCGCGACCCCGGAAGAAGTCACCACCGAATACTCCACCTCCACCAACCCCTGCCGGTCCGAGGTCTACAAAGAAGCGCCCGGCTGCGTCGAAGACTGGAGCGCGACCCCGCCCGCCGACCTCGGCACGGTGAAGGCGCTGCGCTTCAGGTCCGCGGCGACCTACCAGCCCGGCGAAGCCTTCTCGGTCCAGTTCGGTGTCACCGTACCGCGCCGCTTCGTCAACCAGGTCGCCTGGAACAGCGCCGCCTCCGACGCCTCGTTCCACGGCACCGCGCTGCTCCCCGCCGAGCCGCCGAAGGTCGGCATCACGGCGACGGTGGTGCCGGTGACGCCGACCCTCCGCACCGAAGCCTCGGCGTCCACGGTCGCCCCCGGGACCGCCTTTACCGACGCGATCGAGATCGCCGGGACGAACGCCTACGACGGCACGATCGAGTGGAAGCTGCTCGGCCCGGTCTCCCCGAACGGCGCCGGCAATTGTGACGGCGTCGCCTGGAAAGACGCGAAGGTCGTCGACGAAGGCACGATCGAGATCGCCGCCGACGGCACCTACCCGACGCCGTCGAGCTCGCCGACCGCGGAGGGTTGCTACGGCTACGAAGTGAGCCTCGACGGTGCCGCCTTCACGGCGGCGGTGATCAGTCCCGCCGGCAGCGCGGGTGAGGTGGTGCTGGTGCGCACGCCGCCGTCCCCGCCGAAGCCGCCGACCACGCCGCCGACGGTGCAGCCGCAGGCTGAGCCGCACCTGACGATCGTCAAGCGGGCCGCCTCGGCCAAGCCCGTGGTCGGTCGGCCGCTGCAGTACACGATCGAGGTCCACAACACCGGCGGGGCCGCCGCCCACGACGTGGTCGTCACCGACACGCCGCAGTCGCCGATGGCCTTCGTCTCGGCCAAGGCGAGCAAGGGCAAGTGCGGCTCCGGCTTCCCCCTGCGCTGTGAGATCGGGACCCTGGGGCCGGGCGCCAAGGCGACGGTCAAGGTGGTCGCCAAGCCCCTGGCGGCGGGTAGCGTCGTCAACGGCGCCACGGTCCGCCCGGGCGGCGCCAAGGGCGTCGACGCGCGGGCGAAGGGGAGCGCCGTGGTCCCGTTGAGGCTCGTCAAGCGGGCCTCCGTATCGCACGTCGCGGCGGGCGGTGCGTTCCGCTATTCGATCGTCGTCGGTAACCCGACCGCCGCCGCGGTCAGCGGCGCCCAGGTCTGCGACAAGCTGCCGGCCGGGGTCGCCTACCGCGGCTCCTCCCGGGTCGCGAAGCTCGAGGACGGCAGGTACTGCTGGAAGGTCGACGTCGCCCCGCACGGCACCGAGCGGATCGTCCTGCACGTCCAGGCGCTGCGCGGGGCGGGTGGCAAGGTCGTCAACGTCGCCACCCTGAGCGGTCCCGAGACGATCTCCCGGCGCGCCGCCGCCGTGGTGCGGATCGATCCCGCCCCGCCGCGGGGTGGAGGGGTGACCGGCTGATCAGGCGCGGTGCACGACGAGGCCCCGTTCCTCCAGCGCCTCGACCGCACCGGGGTCGACCCGGGTGTCGGTGATCAGGGCGTCGAGCTCCTCGAAGGCGGCGAAGCAGAACATCTCGACGTTGCCGAACTTGGACTGGTCGACGAGCGCGACCACCCGGTCGGCGCGCTCGATCATCGCCCGCTTCACCGCGCGCTCGGCCGGATTCGGGGTGGTCAGCCCGTGCTGGAAGGAGAGCCCGTCGCAGCTGACGAACAGCACGTCGATCGCCATCGTGGCCAGCTCGGCGACGGTCGTGTCGTCGACCATCGCGAGGGTGTTCGTGCGCACGCCGCCGCCGAGGACGGTCAGCTCGCGCAGCCCGCGGCGGACCAGCGTGACGGCGGTGAGGAGCGAGTTGGTGACGACGTGCACGTCGCGGTCGACCGGGAACATCTGCGCGAGCACGCGCCCGGTGGAGCCGGAATCGATGATCACCGAGCCGCGTTCGGGCACCTCGGTGACCGCCCGCGTGGCGATGCGGAGCTTCTCCTCGGCGTTCGCGGCTTCGCGCGCGTCGATCATCGGCTCGTAGCCGGTGTCCCGCATCGGCACGGCGCCGCCGTGCACCCGGCGGACGAGCTGGCGCCGCTGTAGGTCGGAGAGATCGCGGCGGATCGTCTCGGTGGTGACCTCGAACCGCTCGGCGAGGTCGGACACGTCGACCGCGCCGTGGCGGACCGCCAGTACCGCGATCGCTTCCTGGCGCTCATGCTGAAGCATCGGCCCGTCCTTGCGCATCGCGTCTATCTTGCCGGGCCGGGCGGAGTCGCGGCGAGGGGCCCGTCCTCGGCAACGCGCCGGTAGGCGGCGGCGAACGCCGCGCGGAAGCGCTCCGACCCGCGCACGGCGGCCGGGAACACCGCCTCGTACTCGAGGAACGCGAGCGGCTCGGCGAGCGCCCGGGCGGCGTGGTCGCGCGCCGCGTCACCCGACGCGTCGAAGGCCTGGCGGTCCCGCTCGACGGTGCCGAGATAGCGCGCCCAGCCGGCCAGGGCGGTTGCCGCCCGCTCCACCGGGCCGCCGCGCTCCAGCTGCCCTTCGATCGTCGGGATCAGGAAGGTCGGGAACTTGGCGCTGCCGTCGATGCAGAGGCGGGCGATCTGGTCGGCGATGCCGGGGTTGGCGAAGCGCTCGACCACGGTGTCGACGTACTCCTGCCGCGGGTGGCCGGGGATCTCGGGGACGGTCGGGATCGCCTCCTCGCCGAGCAGCCCGACCAGGAACGCCCTGAGCTCCGCCGTGGCCATCGCTTCCGGGACGAGCGCGATCCCGGCGAGCGCTGCGAGGTAGGCGATGCAGGAGTGGCCCGCGTTCAGGAAGCGGAGCTTGTAGCGCTCCCAGTCGGCGACCCGATCGGTGAGCAGGACGCCGACGTCCTCGAAGGGCGGGCGACCGGCGGCGAAGTCGTCCTCGACCACCCACTGGCGGAAGGGCTCGCAGACGACCGGCCAGGCGTCCTCGACCCCGACGGCGTCGCGCAGCCAGGCGCGATCGCGGTCGGAGCTCGCCGGCGTGATCCGGTCGACCATCGAGTCCGGGAAGGTGCAGTTCGCCTCGATCCAGGCGGCGAGCGAGTCGTCCGCGCGCGCCGCCGCGGCGCGCGTCGCCCGGGCGGCGGCCTTGCCGTTGTCGGGGAGGTTGTCGCAGCTGAGGACGGTGATCGGACCGCCGCCGGTCGCGCGCCTCAGCGCCAGCGCCGCGGCGAGCCGGTCGAAGGTCGTCGGCTCGCCGTCGGTGGGTTCGCCGTAGCCGGACTCGGTGACCGTCAGCGAGACGATCGCGGTGCGGGGGTCGGCGATCGCCGCCGCGGCCCCGGCGGGGTTCCCCGGCGGCGCGAAGACGAAGTCGGCGACCGAGCCGATCACCCGGGCGCGCGGCTCTCCCGCGCCCAGTTCGATCAGCGTGTAGAGCCGGTCCTGGGCGGCGAGGACCGCGTCGATCCGCGCGTCCTGGTCGAGCACGCCGAGGCCGGTGATGCCCCAGCCGGCCCCCGCCGCGGCCAGCTCATCGACGTAGGCCGCGAGGTGGGCGCGGTGGAAACCACCCATTCCAACATGGGCGATGCGGCTTGGCAGTGGGCGCTCGTACTCGGGAACCGGGATCCCCAGGCCGCCGATCGCGGCGAGATTTCGCTGGTTCAGCTGGATTGGCCCGGTCATCGGCGGCGACTTAAACACAGCTAGATGCAGATATCAAGCGTTGTTTTCAACGTGCTTTAAGGCGAAATAAGGGAAAAACCAACATAAACCAACGCAAAATCCCAATCTAGGCGGTAACGTCCGCCTCGTGGAGCATTTCCTTGGCCTCGACATCGGCACGTCGGGAGTGCGCGCGGTAGCGGTGGATGCCGCGGGCGAGCGGGTCCTGGCCGCGGCGACGGTGCCGCTCGCTCTCCGGGTTCCGCGGCCGGGGTGGACCGAGCAGGACCCGGAGGACTGGTGGACGGCGAGCCGCGCGGTGCTGCGCCGGGTCGCTGCCGAGCTCGACGGGCCCGCCCGCGGGCTCGGGCTGAGCGGCCAGATGCACGGCTCGGTCTTCCTCGACGCCGCCGACCGGGTGATCCGGCCGGCGCTGCTGTGGAACGACCAGCGCACCGCCGCGCAGTCGGCCGAGATCGCCGCCGCGGTCGGCGGCGAGCGGCTGATGGCGATCGCGGGCAACCCGCCGCTGACCGGCTTCCAGGCGCCGAAGATCCTCTGGCTGCGTGACGAGGAGCCCGAGGCCTACGGGCGGCTGCGCACGGTGTTGCTGCCGAAGGACTACGTCCGCCTGCGGCTCACCGGGGAGCGCGCCACCGATGCTTCCGACGCGTCAGGAACGTTGCTGCTCGACGTCGGCGCCCGCCGCTGGTCGGCCGTGATCCTCGACGCCCTCGCGATCGACCCCGACTGGCTGCCGCGCGTGTACGAGGGGCCCGAGCCGACCGGGGCGCTGCGCGCCGAGGTGGCCGCCGAGCTCGGCCTGCCCGCCGGGCTGCCGGTGGCGGCCGGGGGCGGGGACAACGCCGCCGCGGCGGTCGGCGCCGGCGTCATCGATCCGGCGACCCTGCTCGTCTCGCTCGGCACCAGCGGCGTCTCCTTCGCGCCCACCGCCGGCTTCCTCCCCGACCCGACCGGGCGGGTCCACGCGTTCGCCCACGCGCTCCCCGACCGCTATCACCTGATGGCCGTGACGCTCGCCGCCGGTGGCTCGCTGAGCTGGTGGAGCGAGGTCGTCGGCGAGACCGTGGGGCGGTTGGTGGAGGAGGCGGCCGCGGTGGCGCCCGGGGCGGAGGGGACGACGTTCCTCCCCTACCTGACCGGGGACCGCACGCCGCACATGGACCACGAGGTCAGCGGCGCGTTCGTGGGCCTCACGGCGCGTCACGGCCGCGCCGAGATGACCCGCGCGGTGCTCGAGGGGGTCGCCTTCTCGTTGCGCGACGGGTTGGCGATCATGGCGGGGCTGGGGGTCCCCGACGGTCCCGCGCGCGCGGTCGGGGGCGGGGCGCGGTCGGCCGTCTGGACCCGGATCCTCGCCGACGTCCTCGGCCGCCCGATCGTCCGCGCGACCGTGGACGAGGGGCCGGCCTTCGGGGCGGCCCTGCTGGCCCGCGTGGCCGCCGGCGGCGCCGCCGACACGGTCACCGCGGCGACGGCGGGCGGCGCCCCGGCGGCTGATCCCGACCCCGCCGTCGGGCCGGTCTACGACGAGGCCTTCGCCCGCTACACGGCCCTTTATCCGGGTTCGTGACGCATCGATCTGCTCCCTGAGAAGCGTGAAAGAGAGAGACCTACATGAGAAGGAGATGCTGGTGATGGCTTCCAGAAGGTCCGCCCTGCGGACGGTCCTGGTGATTTCCGCGGTGATGTCGGCGCTGGTGGTGGCGGGTTGCGGCGGGGGTGGCGCGACCGGCTCCGGGGGCAGCGAAGCGAAGGCGAAACCGGGAGGGACGCTGCGCGTCGCCCAGTTCTCCGAAGCGCTCACGCTGAACCCGTTCGAAGCGGTGGACAACGCCTCCGAGCAGGTCTTCATCCAGGTCCTCGAGCCGCTGTACAAGATCGCCCCCGACGGCGAACCGGAACCGTGGCTCGTCACCGGCGCCAAGCCTTCCAACGACTACAAGACCTGGACCCTCGACCTGCGCAAGGGCGTGAAGTTCTCCACCGGCAAGCCGATGAGCGCCGAAGACGTCGTCTTCAGCCTCGAAGAGCTCACCAACAGTGAAACCTGGGGCGCGATCGTCGAACCGATCACCGCGATCAAGGCCACCTCCCCGACGACCGTCCAGGTCACCTCGAGCAAGCCGTTCCCCGGCCTGCCGGCAGCCTTGACGCTCCCCTTCGCGGTGATCGTGGAAAAGAACTTCGGCGGCGCCTCGCCGAAAGCCTTCGGCCAGCATCCGGTCGGCACCGGCCCGTTCGAGTTCGCCGGCTGGGAACACGGCCAGGCGGTGAACCTGACCCGCAATCCGCACTACTGGAAACCGAACCGTCCGTTGCTGGAAAAAGTGGTGATCACCGCGCCGCCGTCGGACCAGTCCCGGGTGTTGCAGTTGCGCGGCGAACAGGTCGACGTGATCGCCACGCCGCCGTGGGCCCAGCTCGCCTCGCTGGAAACCACGCCGGGGCTGCGGGTCGAAAAATCCTCGCTGGCGGTGCTCCACTACATCCTCTTGAACGTGAAGACGCCGGTGTTCAAGGACCGGCGCGTGCGCGAAGCCGTCAGCCTCGCCCTCGACCGGGAATCGATCAACGAGGCCACCCTCCGCGGCCAGGGGCAGCTCGCCGGCTCGTGGCTGATGCCCGCGGTGAACTACTGGGACGCGGGGATCAAGCCGCCGACCCCCGATCAGGCGAAGGCGAGCGCGCTGTTGGCCGAAGTGGTGAAGGAAAAGGGTCTGAACCCGACCTTCACCCTGATCATCAGCAGCGGCGAAGAATACGAATCGCTCGCCTCACAGATCGTCCAGGAAGACCTCGAAAAGGTCGGCTTCAAGGTGACGATCAAACAGGTGGATCCCTCGTCGAAGTCGGAAACCGTGACCACCGGCCACTACGAAGCGGCGATCGAATTGGTCTCCACCGACATCGCCGAACCATCCGAGCTCGCCGCCTTCTACGTCCTCACCGAAGGGTTCTTCAGCGGTGCCGACACCTCGCGGATGTCGACCCTTCTGGACCGGGCGGGGGTCGAGGCGAACAAGGCGAAGCTGAAGCAGCTCTACGGCGAAGTGCAGGAGCACGTGGCCGAAGAGGACGAAATGATCCCCCTCACCTACCAGCCGTGGGTGTGGGTGACGCGTGACAACGTCGCCGGCTTCAAGCTCAGCCCGCTCGGCCTTCCGTCCTACGCGGACGTCGGGTTCAGCGAATAGGGATGAGGGGCGGGCATGGTTCCGACCCCCGCACCCGTCCGAGTTGCCGCGCGGCCCCGACCCCCCGCACCCGTCCGTGTCGCGCCGCGACCCCGGCCACCCCACCCGTCCGAGTTGCCGCCCGACCCCGGCCCCCGCACCCGTCCGAGATGGTCCCGGGCGCCTCATGGCGCTCCTGGCAGGCTGTGAGCGCCATGAGGCGCCCGGGACGGGAGGGGGTCGTGAAAAAGGCGGGACAGGGACGGTAGGGGGTCGTGAAAAAGACGACACAGGGACGGGAGGGGGTCGTGAAAGAGGCGGGACAGGGATGGGGGAGGCGGAGGGACGTCACGAGGTCGGACTTCCGTGACGGGTCCGTGCGGGAGAGGCCACACCCCGCCCCGATCGGTGACGAAGATGCCGGGAACGTCACCCTTTCCGCAACCTTCGGTCCGTTCCCGGGCCCGGAAGGAGGG
>JAFDWO010000068.1 GCA_018268415.1 Actinomycetota bacterium
CGACCAGCCCGGTCGACGTTCTAGAGAAATCTCCCTAGAAAGGAGGTGATCCAGCCGCAGCTTCCGCTACGGCTACCTTGTTACGACTTCACCCCAATCACGGGCCCCACCTTCGACGGCTCCCTCCTTGCGGTTAGGCCACCGGCTTCGGGTGTTGCTCGCTTTCGTGGTGTGACGGGCGGTGTGTACAAGGCCCGGGAACGTATTCACCGCGGCATTGCTGATCCGCGATTACTAGCAACTCCACCTTCATGGAGGCGAGTTTCAGCCTCCAATCCGAACCGAGGCGCACTTTATGGGATTTGCTCCACCTCGCGGTATTGCTGCCCTTTGTATGCGCCAATGTAGCACGTGTGTAGCCCTGGACATAAGGGGCATGATGACTTGACGTCATCCCCACCTTCCTCCGGTTTGTCACCGGCAGTCTCCTATGAGTCCCCAACTAAATGCTGGCAACATAGGACGGGGGTTGCGCTCGTTGCGGGACTTAACCCAACATCTCACGACACGAGCTGACGACAGCCATGCACCACCTGTGACAGTGTCCCGAAGGAAAACCGTGTTTCCACGGCGGTCACTGACATGTCAAGCCCAGGTAAGGTTCTTCGCGTTGCGTCGAATTAAACCACATGCTCCGCTGCTTGTGCGGGCCCCCGTCAATTCCTTTGAGTTTTAGCCTTGCGGCCGTACTCCCCAGGCGGGGTACTTAGTGCGTTAGCGACGGCACGGGAGGAGTCGACACCTCCCACACCTAGTACCCATCGTTTACGGCGTGGACTACCAGGGTATCTAATCCTGTTCGCTCCCCACGCTTTCGCGCCTCAGTGTCAGTAACGTCCCAGCGAGCTGCCTTCGCTATTGGTGTTCCTCCTGATATCTGCGCATTCCACCGCTACACCAGGAATTCCACTCGCCTCTTCCGTACTCTAGCCACCCAGTATCCACCGGCTTTCAAAGGTTGAGCCTTTGACTTTCACAGCGGACTTAAATGGCCACCTACGCGCGCTTTACGCCCAATGATTCCGGACAACGCTTGCTCCCTACGTATTACCGCGGCTGCTGGCACGTAGTTAGCCGGAGCTTCTTGTGGAGGTACCGTCAATCCGCACGGCTATTCACCGGCGAACCTTCGTCCCTCCTGAAAGGGGTTTACAACCCGAAGGCCGTCTTCCCCCACGCGGCGTTGCTGCGTCACGCTTTCGCGCATTGCGCAAGATTCCCCACTGCTGCCTCCCGTAGGAGTCTGGGCCGTGTCTCAGTCCCAGTGTGGCTGATCGTCCTCTCAGACCAGCTACCCATCGTCGCCTTGGTAGGCCGTTACCCCACCAACAAGCTAATGGGCCGCGAGCTCCTCCCGATGCGGAGGCCGAAGCTTCCTTTAGAGACAAGGCTTAAGCCAAGGCTCATCATCCGGTATTAGCCCGAGTTTCCTCGGGTTGTCCCGGTCATCGGGGCAGATTACTCACGTGTTACTCACCCGTTCGCGGCTTTGCCCCAGGCCGAAGCCTGGTTCGTCGCACCACTTGCATGTGTTAAGCACGCCGCCAGCGTTCGTCCTGAGCCAGGATCAAACTCTCCGTGAAATTTACTTCTACAGAGAGCCTGTCAATGACTTCTTGGCCGCCGAGTACACAAGTACGGCGGCCGTCATGACGAGGTAAATCAAGACCATCCGGCGCGCTGGCGCACCGGATGGGTCGGGCTGAACATTCCGCAGGTCGATTGGATGACCCGCGGAGATGCACGCTGCTCAGTTTTCAAAGACCGCTGCGCCTCCGAGACGGGACTCGCCTCTCTCAGACGCCGGGGCTCCACACGGGAGCCCCAGAGGGCGACGGAATATAGCGCTCCGCCAGGCGCTTGTCTAGTCCAAGTTGGAAAGTTTTGCGAAACGTCGCTTTCCGACCTGCAAAACCCGCCCGGCAAGCGCCTCGGCGGGGACGTCGAGATTATGCGCATCGAGCGCCTCGCCGTCAAGTTTGACCCCGCCACCCGCCAGCAGCCGGCGGCCCTCACTGGTGCTGATGCCGAACGAGCCTGCGATCAGCCGCGGCAGGTGGACGTCGCCGTCGTCGTCGGCGGTGAGGAATCCGGCGAGGTCGATCTCCGGGATGTCGTCGGGGACGGCATGCTGGACGAAGACCTTGTCGAAGGCAGCTTCCGCCTCGCGGCCGGCATCGGGCCCGTGGAAGCGCTCGACGATCCGGGTCGCCAGGAGGCGCTTCAGCCGGACCGGCTCCGCCTCCGGCTTCTCGAGCTGTGGCAACAGGAGGCGGAAGTACTCGTCCATCGCCGCGTCGGGGATCGACATCAGCTTGCCGAACATCTCGGCGGGAGGGTCCGTCACCCCGACGTAATTGCCAAGGCTCTTGCTCATCTTCTGCACGCCGTCGAGGCCGACCAGGATCGGCAGGGTCATCACCGACTGCTGCGGCCTGCCGTAGGCGCTCTGGACATCGCGGCCGAAGAGCAGGTTGAACTTCTGGTCGGTGCCGCCGAGCTCGACGTCGGCGTCGACCGCCACCGAGTCGTAGCCCTGCAGCAGGGGATAGAGGAGCTCGTGACCGGCGATCGGCGCGTTCTCCGCCATCCGCTTCTGGAAGTCGTCGCGCTCGAGCAGCCGCGCCACCGTCGTCGTCCCCATCAGGCGCAGCAGGTCGGCGAGGTTCATGTCGAGCCACTCGCCGTTGCGCCGCACCTCGGTCCTCGCCGGATCGAGGATCTTGTAGGCCTGCTCCTGGTAGGTCGTGGCATTTGCCTCGATCTCCTCCGGCGTCGGCACCGGCCGCGAGGCCGAGCGCCCGCTCGGATCGCCGACCCGGGCGGTGAAGTCGCCGACGATCAGGACCACCGTGTGGCCGGCCGCCTGGAATTCGGCCAACTTCCCCAGCACCACGGTGTGGCCGAGGTGGATGTCGGCGGTGGTGGGGTCGATCCCGAGCTTCACGCGGAGTGGCCGATCAAGCTTCAACTGCTCGGCGAGCCGCCCTTCGGGCAGCACGTCGACGGCATTGCGCGTCAGATCCGGCACGGTGGCAATGCTAGACTCCGCGCCTCGCTCGACGGGTCCAGGTGCCCGGTCGGGCGCATTTTTTTGAGCCTGGCCGTGTTCCTTTTCCGATGGCCGTCTCCCTACTCAAGCGCCGACGCAACAGCGACGGCGGAGACATTCCGCCGGCGCCCCCGGCAGTCCCCCTCTCCCCCGCTGCCCCCGGCCCACCGAAGCGGACCAAGCCGCGCCTCAAAAAGCTGCGGTTCCTCTTCGTGCTGCTCGGGCTCGGCATTCTCGCCGTGATCTCGATGGTCTTCGGGATGATGGCGGCGGTCTCCCAGGACCTCCCGGCGATCTACAACTTCGCCCAGTACAAGGCGCAGAAGAACAGCGAGGTCGTCGATTCCAGCGGCCGGGTGATCGGCACGCTCTCCTCCGACCAGAACAAAATCCTCCTCAGCCCCGCGCAGATCAGCCCCAACATCAAGAACGCGGTGGTCGCGATCGAGGACGCCCGCTTCTACGAACACGACGGCGTCGACTTCCGCGGCATCGCCCGGGCGCTCGTCTCCGACGTGCTCAGCGGCTCGGCCCAGCAGGGCGCCTCGACGATCACCGAGCAGTTCGTCAAGAACGCGCTCGAAGCCGAAGGCAGCCGCACGATCCTGGAGAAGTTCCGCGAGGCGGCGCTCGCCTACAAACTCGAGAAGCACTGGTCGAAGGAGAAAATCCTCACCGAGTACCTGAACACGATCTACTTCGGCGAGGGGGCTTACGGGATCGAGTCGGCCGCGCAGACCTACTTCGGCGCCGCCCACCCCGGCTGCGGCGGCGAAGCCGAACCGTGCGCCGCGCTGCTCGAGCCCTGGGAGGCGGCGATGGTCGCCGGGATCATCGCCTCGCCCTCGGCCTTCGATCCCAAGGTCAACCCGGAAGCCGCCCTGTCCCGCCGCAACCTGGTGCTGGAAAAGATGTTCCAGCAGGGCTACATAACGCACCAGCAGTACCAGGAAGGCATCCACAAGGCCCTCCCCGCCCCGTCCGACATCAAGCCGCCGACCCTACAGTCGAAGGCCCCCTACTTCACCGCCTTCCTGCGCCAGCAGCTGGTCGAACGCTATGGCGCCGAGAAGGCCTACTTCGGCGGCCTCGAAGTCCACGCGACGCTCGACCTGCAGCTCCAGGAAGCGGCGGAAGAAGCCGTCAACTCCTACCTCGGCTACTCCCCCGCCACCGCCTCGGTGGTCGTGATCGACAACCACACCGGCGGCATCAAGGCGATGGTCGGCGGGCCGAACTTCGAAAAGGCGCCATTCAACCTGGCGACCCAGGGACGCCGCCAGCCCGGCTCCTCGATCAAGCCCTTCACGCTGCTCACGGCGCTCGAAGAGGGGATCTCACCGGAAACGGAATTCCCCTCCGAACAACGGACCTTCCACTTCGGCAAGAAGGGCGGCGAAACGTTCGTCGTCCACAACGACGAAGAAGGCTATCTGGGGTCCTGCTCGATCGCCTGCGGACTGACCTACTCCGACAACTCGATCTATGCCGCCCTGGCGCTGGAAGGTCTGAAGGGGAAGACGATCGAAGACCGCACCCGCTCGATCGCCAAAACGATCCACAAGGCGGGCTACACCGACCCGATCTCGACCAACCCGGCGATGGCGCTCGGCGGGTTGCAGGAAGGGGTCTCGCCGCTCATGTGGGCATACGCCTACTCGACGATCGGCAACAACGGTGATCGCATCTCCGGCACCCTGGCGCCCCGCCCCGGTGACAGCCCGCTCACCTTCACCGAAGTCACGAAGGGCGGCAAGCCGATCAAGGGCGGCGAAAACAAGCCGATCCACCACCAGGTCTTCAACCAGGAAATCGTGAAAGAGCAGAAGGGGATCATGGAAACCGTGATCGCCGAAGGCACCGGCACGGCCGCGCAGACCGGCGGCCCGGAAGAGTGGGGCAAGACCGGCACGACCGAGGAAGAGGGCGACGCCTGGTTCTGCGGCGGCGTGGCCTCGGAAGTCACCGCCTGCGTCTGGGTCGGCTATCCGGACACGACCACGCCGATGCTCACGCTCTACAACGGCGGCCCGGTGATGGGCGGCACCTACCCGGCGATGATCTGGGCCCGCGTCATCACCGCCTGGGAAGAAATCAAGAAACAGCACCTGGCCGAAAGGAAGGCGAAGGAACGGGCCAAGGAAGAAGAGGAAAACGAAGGCAAGTCGGGCTCCGAAGCCGAAGAAGAAATCGAAGCGGGCGAATACGAAGAACCCGAATACTCCGCGCCCGAAGAATCCTACGAATACGAAGAAGAAGCGCCGGTCGAAGAAGGCGTCGAAGAAGGCGCGACGGGCGGGCACGAAACCGAAGGCCCGGTCGAAGAAGTCGAAGAACCGGTCGAAGAAGCGGCTCCGCCGGTCGAAGAAGCCGCGCCGCCGGCGGAAGAAGCAGCACCACCCGCCGCGGCCGGCGGTGGCGTGACCGCGGGCTAACCGGCCGCGAGGAGGATGCGGCCCTCTCGGGCCTGCCTGGGATGGCGCCTGGAGAGGCTGTCGCCCGAGGAAGGGATGGGGCCGCTTAAAGCTGTCGCCCATTGGGGAAGGGGATGCGGCCTCGGGCAAGCTGTCGCCCGTGAGGGCAAGGGACGCGGCCCCTTTGAAGCTGCCGCACGTGGGGGCAAGGGACGCGACCCCTTTGAAGCTGCCGCCCGCAGGGGAAAGGGCCCCGGCCCCCTCGAGCTGCCGCCCGTGGCGGCAAGGGATGCGGCCGTCTCGTCCACGGCCCTGGCAGGCTGTGGCCGTGGCCGAGACGGCCGGGGGTGCGGGGAGCGGGCGAGGGAAGCACGGAAGGCCCCCGCGGGAGGGTGCGGGCGAGTGAGGCGGATCCCTCACGCGAGGGACACGGCGCTCCCACGGATCCCCCGATCCCGGCCCCGGGGGCCGGAGGGTGCGACCGTTCCGTGACGGGACCGTCACCGAAGGGGGACCCCGTCACGAAGATGCCGGGAACGTCACCCTTCCTCCCGACCCTTCCATTGCTCAAGGATCTCCGTGTTTGGTTTCGGTTGCTCAGCAACCAAAACTCGACGCGCGTCCCACGGACCCCCGATCCCGGCGTCTCGGGGCTCGGGGCCCGGCGTTCTCGGGGCCCGGAGCCCGGAGCCCGAGGTGTGACAGAGAGTCACAGATCCGGGCC
>JAFDWO010000069.1 GCA_018268415.1 Actinomycetota bacterium
AGGCCCGCGGGAGGCTCGGGAGAGCGCCACAGGTCCGTCACGGGAGTACCACGGAGGCTCACGGGAGTGCCACGACTCCGTCACCGAGGTCCGACCTCGTGAGGAAGGCCGTGGGAACTCCACACCTCCTCCCGTGTTGTCCAACAGTCACCGACGCCCTGCGTGGATCACCCGGCCCATGGCACGGGTGATCCACGCAGGGCGTTCCCGGCCCTCGTCCCCGGCCCGCCCCCGACCCTGCGGATCCCGGCCTCTCCCACACAAGACCTTCACGGGAGTCCGACCTTCCTCACGTCCCTGTGCCGTCTTCCCCACGCACCCCTCACGTCCCGGGCGCCTCATGGCGCTCACAGCCTGCCAGGAGCGCCATGAGGCGCCCGGGACCATCTCGGACGGGCCGGGGTCGGGCCCCTCCCTTCTCGGCGGCCCGTCCCTTCCGCTGTTCCTTATGGTCCCCAGGGGACCATAAGGAACAGCGGAGCGGTCCCGGGGGGGCTCCGGGGCGCGACTCGGACGGCCACCCGGGTCGGGAACCACGCCGAATCAACACCCAGCGGTGGTCGATCACTCGGCGCTCAGTCTTCGCCGCGCGGGTGTCCGCCGAGGATCGCTTCGGCGGAGTTCTTCTTCGGGTGGTCGGGCAGCGAGTACTTCGACGGCTCGATCGGCACCTTCGGGTTTTCGATCTGCCCGAGCCGGTTGATCAGGTGCTGCCACTGGTTCGGCTTGAGCAGCGCGTCGTAGCCCGCTTCCAGCGGGTTGGCCGCGTCGATCGGGCGATAGCCGATGTGGACGTGGTCGAAGTGAGACGCTTCGGCGAAGCTGATTTCGCCGGGGAAGTCTTCGAGCGAGATCACCTGGTGGGGCTGCATCGGCCCCTGCAACTGGAGGACGTCTTCGATCAGTTCGTGGACCAGCGTCCCCGGGCCCTGGTGGCCGGTCACGTTGACCCCGTCGATTTCAGCGATGTCGACCGCATCACCGGTCGAGTGCTCGGAGACGTTGCCGCTCGCGGTCAGGTAGCTGTGGCCGCACTCGAGGGCGCTGATCCGCAGCGTGAACCCTTTCGAGCGCAGGTACTCGAGCACCGCGAGGACGCGGCGGTCGATCTTGCCCGCTTCGATGTCTTCGCGGCCGCACGGGTAGATATCGAGGCCTTTGTCGCCCAGGACGCGCTGCTGCAGCGCTTCCTTGGAGAGCAGCAGGACGCCGGCACCGCTCAGCTTGGCGTTGAACGGGTTCTTGCCCTTGGCGCGGTAGATCGCCGTCGCTTCCAGCAGCTTCCAGCCATCGAGGATCGGCTTCGGGTCGATTCGCGGCGCGCCCTTGCCGGCCGGGCGAATCGAGAAGTTGATGTGCGGGTCGGCGCCGCCTTCGCCGGCGGGGACGTGGGAGAGGACGGTGCCCGCGATCACCCTCGAGCCGGTGCGGATCGCGCCCTTGCCCCCGGCCTTTTCGAGCATCTTTTCGGCCTTCACCGCGACCTTCTGTTCCTTGCCGACCTGCTTCCCGGAGCGATCCGGCAGGGCGCGCAGCCGCGGCCGCGGTTCCGGGCTTTCTTCGACCGGCACCTTCTTTTCCTTGCCGCTCGTGGTGACGATGGTGCGGCCGTTACGCACCAGCTTGTCGAGGCCGGCGTAGGTGTAGCGGTTGCCGAAGCTGTCTTCGAGGACGATGAAGTTGCCGAGCTTGGCGGAGTGACCCATCTTGCGGATCACCCCGTCGTTGACGGCGACGACGGGGGCGCCCTGCTTGGCGAAGATGTTGATCCCGCGCGGGGTCGGCGAAGAGGAGATGACTGCGGCCGCGTTGCTCGAGATCTTCGCGTCGGCGGCGGACCCTTCGAGCGAGGCGCGGGCGGCGATTTCGTCCGAGTAGCGGGCGTTGGCGGCGACCGGGAAGTGGGCACCCTCCGTGAGGCCGGTCAGCGAGCCGACCAGGGTCGAGGGGATGCGACCGTAGGCGCGGGCGTAGGTGAGTACCTCCTGCGCGTACCAGTCGGCGTGGTTGTACGCGAGGATCGCGCCGTAGAGGTCCTTCTGGCCGCCCGCCACCTTGAGGTAGTGGGCGGCGGCGCAGATCGCGTCGACCGGGTTGTAGGGGTCCTTACGACCGTCCCCGTTGGCGTCGAGCCCGTACGCTTCCCAGCTCGACGGGAGGAACTGCATCCAGCCGACGGCGCCGGCGCTGGAGACGTTGAGGTTGGTGCCGAAGCCGGTCTCGATTTTGTTGATCGCGGCCAGGACCTCCCAGGGGATCCCGTATTCGGTGCCGCAGGCCTGGTAGATCGGCAGCAGGAAGGGCGGAATCTCGAAGGAGTTGATGACGAAGTTGGGAACGCCGATCGGGGCTGGTCCGAACGGCGCGATCGTCGTCGTCGGGTTGGCCAGGGTGGGCGCGCCCCCCGGTTCGAACTGGGCGCCGCCGTCGCCGCCTTCACCGAGGGGTTGGTCGCCGCCCCCGGTCGCGTCGGGGGCCTTGACGCCGCCGTCGTTCTTGGTGCCGCCGCTCGCGTCGCCGAGGCTTTCGTTATGGGTGACGCCGCCGCGGACGTCCGGCCGCGGTTCTTCTTCGAGCGATTCGCCGCGGCTGAATTCCTTGTGGTGCTTCTTGCCCTTTTCGGAGCCGCCTTCTTCAGTTCCTGACCCTGAAGTAGAGGTTGAGCCTTGGCCGTTCCCGCCGGTCGAGGGCGAGGAAGAGGTGCCTTCCGGCGCCTCGTTGGTGTCGCTCGGCGAGGAGCAGTCGGGGTCTTCCATGTCCACGAGCCCGTCGCCATCGTTGTCGATGCCGTCCGAGCACTGCGTGGCCCCGGGGGGCGTCTTGATGGCGGGCGTCGTGGTCGCGGGCGTCGTCGTGGTCGTCGACGGCGTCGTGGTCGTCGTGGTCGAGCTGGTCGACCCGGAAGGCGAGCTGCCCGCGCTCTTGGCACCACCGAGGCTCGGCATGAGCGCTTCGGTCACGGTGGTGAGCGGTGCGGCGGCGGCGCTGGCCACCGCGGCCAGGCCGAGGAAGGCGGCGAGCGCCAAGATCAGTGCGAGCTTGCTCTTCATGCGCCTCATATCGCGCTGCCACGGACTGTCGCTCTCACGACCAGGGTCCCCTCCCGGCAGGTCGTCGTCACGCTACAGACGACTCCGGTCGTGGGCAACGGATCCCCGCGCCCCCAATATGGCCTTAACGATCGTCCACTTCATGCCGCGAGCGGAGATTTCCATGTGTTTCGGATGTGGTCGTTAACCTGGCGTCAACGGCCCAAGAAGATTGGATTTAGCGTGACTACGGATGAGTACGCAGATGGCGATGGGATGGGCGGCGACGGGGAGAGCTTGCGCGCCCGTTCCGAGCAGGCGATCGGCGAGATCGCTCAGGCTCTGATCGACAGCCCTACCCTCCACAGCGCGCTACAGGCGGCTTTCGGCGCCCGGGAGAAGGCCCTGGAGGCCCAGCAGGCGGCGATGAGCGCCCTCAATCTGCCTTCGGCCGGGGATGTCGAGCGCCTGGAGCGCCGGCTCCGCTCGTTCTCCCAGCGCCTCGAGGACGTCGAGGAGCAGCTGGACGACCTCACCCGCGAGATCGGTGGCCTTCGGCGCAAAATCGCTGCAAAAGCACCAGAAGCGGCGGAGAAGGCTGATGCTTCCTAACCCTCAGGTCAAGGGTTAGACTAGTGCTCTCAAACCGGCTTGCGAAGCCAAAACTGCGCGCTCGGCGACCGTCTCGTCGTCGAGTGGCCCCGCATCGTCGTCGACCTCGGTGACGATCAGCACGGCGGCGAGGGCGACGCCAAGGTCACGGCCGGCGGCGAGGAGGGCGGCGGTTTGCATGTCGGCCACGTCCCCTTCCGGGGCCGGTTGGCCGGGAGCGGGGTGGAGGACGTCGAGGCTGGCGACCCGACCGGCGCGAGCCTGGTCGCCGAGCTCCGCCCGCAGTCGCTCGCCCAGCGCCGGGTCGGGGAGGACAGGCGCCCCGGCACGGCGTTCGCCGAGCGACCAGGCGCGCGCCTCGCTCACCCACACGAGGTCTCCGCGGTGGAGCTCGGGCGCGAGCGCCGCGCCGGTCCCGACCCGGACCGCGCGCCGCACCCCCAACTCGGCCAGGTCGCTCAGCACCAGTGCCGCGCTCGGTCCGCCCATCCCGGTCGCCTGCACGTTCAGCCCCCGCCCGCCCGCGGTCGGCCCCGAGTAGCCCCACAGCCCACGGGCGTGGTTGCTCATCTTCGGCCCCTCGATCAGCACTTGGGCGAGCGCCATCGCGCGCCCGGGGTCGCCGACCAGGATCGCGTCCTCATATATGTCTGCCGTCGGCCGCAGTCGTCGGGGCACGGCCCGCGACCCTAACCACCGAATGGGCGAAGCGGCCGCCGCGGATTTTCGCCGGCCGGCTAAACACGGCCGCGCGACCCGTACCTAGCGTGGAGGGCAGGCGGAACTCGTCCTCCGCCTCGTCTCCAGAAAGTGTCAATCGTCCAACCGCGGCGCGGTTCGCTCGCCCGTGGCAGAAAGGAGATCCATGGCCTCGGAACTGAACATGGTCTGGGTCGCCGTCGCCTGCATCCTCGTGTTCTTGATGCAGGCCGGCTTCATGTTCCTCGAGATCGGTTTCTCGCGACAGAAGAACGCCGGTACCGGGGTCGCCAAGATCCTCGTCAACTTCGCCATCTGCACGATCGCCTGGTGGGCCGTCGGCTACGGCATCGCCGAAGGCGGCGGCAACAAGATCTTTGGCGACAGCGGCTTCTTCTTCCACTTCAACCAAACCGTCGCCGGTGAACTGGTGACCGGCGAAACGGCGATGCTGATGCTCTACGGCCTCGCCTTCTGCGCGGTCTCGCTGGCGATCGTCTGGGGGACCACCCTGGAGCGCATCAAGTTCGGGGCCTACGTGATCTACGCGATCGTGTTCGGCGCGGTGATCTACCCGCTCGTCGCCCACGCGGTCTGGGGCGGCGGCCTGCTCAGCGATATCGGCGGCAAGCCGGTGATGGACTTCGCGGGCTCCTCCGTGGTCCACCTGACCGGTGCGGTGGGGGCGCTCGCGGCGCTGCTCCTACTCGGCCCGCGCCGCGGCAAGTACGACGCCGAGGGGCGCCCGCGGGCGATCCCCGGTCACTCGATGCCGCTCGTCGGCCTCGGCGTGATCATCCTCTGGATCGGCTGGTTCGGCTTCAACGGCGGGTCGACGTTCGAAACGACGGCCTCGTTCTTCGGCGAGGTGATGCTGAACACCCAGCTCGCCGCGGCCGCCGGCGTGATCGGCGCCTCGCTCGCCGTCTACCTCAAAGGCCGCGCGGTCGACGTCGGCATGGCCGGGAACGGCGCGATCGCCGGCCTCGTCGGGATCACCGCCCCGGCCGGATTCGTCGAGTACTGGGCGGCGCCGATCATCGGCCTCGTCGCCGGCGTCCTCGTCGTCTTCGCGGTGCTGGCGATCGACAAGTACGTCGACGATCCGGTGGGCGCGCTGTCGGCCCACGGGCTGGCCGGCATCTGGGGCACGCTCGCGGTCGGCATCTTCGCCTCGCCGCGGCTGATCTCCGAAGGTGCCGGGTCGGGCGTCTGGTACGGCGTCTTCGGTGACGCGTCGCTCAGCTCGGCCTTCGGCCAGCTCGGCGTCCAGGGCCTGGCGGTGCTGTTCACGTTCGCCGTCGTCTTCGTCATCTCGATCGCCACCTTCTTCGGCATCAAGAAGACGATCGGCCTGCGCGTCCCGGCCGCCGAGGAGGACGCCGGCCTCGACATCAGCTCGCACGGCATGTACGGGTATCCGGAGGCGTTCATCCCGCAGCCGGAGTACTCGACCGGCCTGCCGGAAGCCGTCGCGCGGCCGGTCGCCCCGGCGGCGGCCGCGGCCCGACTCACGCCCGAAGCGGGATAACGGAGGCGATGATGAAAAAGATCGAGGCGTTCATCCGCCACGAGGCGTTCGAGCCGATCCGGGCCGAGTTGCTCGACAAGGGGTTCCCGTCCCTGTCGATCCTCGAGGCCAAGGGCTCCGGCCGCCAAAAGGGCATCGTCGAGCACTACCGTGGGTCGACCCTCACCGTCAACGTGCGGCCGAAGCTGAAGCTCGAGGTCGTCGTCGACGACGAGGACTGCCAGGTGGTCATCGACGCGATCCTCCGCCACGCCCGCACCGGCGAGGTCGGCGACGGCAAGATCTTCGTCGTCCCGGTCGAGGAGGCGATCCGGATCCGCACCGGCGAGTCCGGTCGGGAGGTGCTCCAGCTCCACGACGGGGCGGAGGCGTCTGCCTGAGGCCCCCGCTGTCCACGGGGGCGGCTAGCCTCGCTCCCGTGGACGAGCACATCTCCCTCACCGAGGCGGCGCGCCGCTCGGGGGTTCAGGCGTCGACCCTCAAACGCTGGGCCGAGGAGCGGGTCGTCCCGTTGCGCGGCGGGCGCTGGACGGCGGCCGCCGCGGCACAGGCCCGGGTCGTGGCCCGGATGCGTGATCGCGGCTACTCGCTCGAGGACCTGAGGGAGGCCGGGCAGGAGGGGCGGCTTGCCTTCGGCTTCGCCGAGGAGCTCTTCGTCGAGGACGAGGAGGTCGAGCTCTCGATCGAGACGGTCGCCGTCGAGACCGGGCTCGAGGTCGAGCTGATCGAACGGATCCTGACCATGATGGGGACGCCGGCCGGCCAGGAGCGCAACCTCAGCGTCGCCGACGCCGCCGCGCTCCGCCTCTGCGCCGAGGTGCTTGCGGCAGGCCTCCCGCTGGTCGCCTTCCTGCAGTTGATCCGCGTCTACGTGCAGAGCCTGCGCCGGATCGCCGAGGCCGAGATCCGCCTCTTCCACCTCTACGTGCACGAGCCCCTGATCCGCGACGGCGTGCCCGAGCTGCGGATGGCCGAGGCGATGGGCGACCTCGCCGCGCGGGTCATGCCGCTGGCCGCGCCCCTCACCGAGTACCTCCACAACCGTTATCTCGGCTATTACATCGAGCAGGACGTGGTCGGCCACATGGAGACCGGTGGCGAGCAGTCGACCGCGGAAATGGAGCTAGGCCACGTCGGGGTGACGCTCTGCTTCATCGACCTCACCGGCTTCACCCGCTTCACCGAGGAGGAGGGGGACATCGAGGCGCTCGACGTGGTCGAGAACTTCGTCGAGACGGTCGAGGCGACGTTGCCGCGTGAGGCGACGATCGTGAAGACGATCGGCGACGAGGTGATGGTGGTCTCCCCGGACCCGGCCGCGCTGACCGAGTGGGCGGTCGCCTTCCTCGGGCGCTTCGACCGCCGTCCGCAGCCGCGGGTCGGGATCCATAGCGGCGATGCGGTCTACCGCGACGGCGATTACTTCGGCAACAGCGTCAACCTCGCCCACCGGATCGTCAACCGGGCCCTGGCGGGGGAGGTGTTGGTCACCGACCGCGTGGCGGCGACCCTCGGCGGTCGGCCGGGGCTGCGGCTGGAGCCGATCGGCGAGGTCTCGCTCAAAGGCTTCCCGGTCCCGACCGAGTTATTCGCCGTCCGGTCGGCAGAGGGCTAGGCGTGATGGCGGGAGAGGCGCTCGCGCCCGACCTGCTCGCCCGGGTCGAGGCGGGTGGCCTGATCGCGCCGCCGCGGCCGCTGGTCGCGCTGCTCTCCGGTGGGCGCGATTCGGTCGGCATGCTCGACCTCGCGGTGCGCGCCCGCGGTCCCGCCGCGGTCCTTGCTCTCCACGTGGATTACGGCCTGCGCCCGGAGTCCCACGACGACGCCGACTTTTGCGCCTCCTTATGTGAGCGGCTGGAGGTCGAGCTGGTGCTCGAACGGCCGGTCCGGCCGGAGGGGCCCGGCAACCTGCAGGCCTGGGCGCGCGACGTCCGTTATGCCGCCGCCGTCCGCCTCGCCGAGGCCCGCGACGCGACGATCGTCACCGGCCACACCGCCGACGACCAGGTCGAGACGATTCTCTACCGGCTCGCCTCCTCGCCGAGCCGGCGGGCGCTGCTGGGGATGAAGGAGCGCGACGGCAGGCTCTCCCGGCCGCTGCTCGGCACCACCCGGGCCGAGGTCACCGCCTACGACGAGGAGCGCGGGCTCGCCTGGCGTGACGACGCGACCAACGAGGAGGAGGGCTACGCACGCAACCGGGTGCGTCACGGCCTTGTGCCGGAGCTCGAGGCGATCCATCCGGCCGCCGTCGCCAACGTGCTGCGCACCGCGTCGCTGCTGCGCGACGAGGCCGCGGTGCTCGACGGCCTCGTCGCCGCCGAGCTCGACGGCTCCGGCGGGGCGCCGCGCGGTCGCCTCACCCACGCCAGGTTCGCCGAGCTGCCGCCGGCCCTCCGGCGCCTCGTCCTGCAGCGGCTCGCCGACGCCGCCGCGGGCAGGCCCGTCCCCGGCGCCGCCCGCTTCGCCGACCAGGTGGCGGGCCTCACGCGCGGCGGCTCGCGGCTCGACCTCGGCGATGGCGTTCGCGCCGTGCTCGAGGCCGGCGTCCTGCGGGCCGAGCGCGACGGCTGAGCCTCCCGGCGCCCACCGGGCCGCGCCGCCTAGACTGCGGCCGGTGAACGACCCGGCGATCGGCGCGACCCTCGTCTCGAGCGAGGAGCTCCAGGTGCGGATCGCGGAGCTCGGCGCCGCGATCACCCGGGATTACGAGGGTCGGGACCTGGTCATGGTCGGGGTGCTGAAGGGCGCCGTCCTGTTCCTCGCCGACCTGATGCGCCACATCGACATCCCCTGCGAGATCGACTTCATGGCGGTCTCCAGCTATGGCTCGCAGACCGACAGCTCCGGCGTCGTCCGCATCCTCAAGGACCTCGATGCCTCGATCCAGGGGCGTGACGTGCTGATCGTCGAGGACATCATCGACTCCGGCCTGACGCTCCAGTACCTGATGCGAAACCTCGGCGCGCGCGACCCCGCCTCGCTCGAGGTCTGCTCGCTTCTGACCAAGCCGGAGCGGCTTCGGGTGGACCTTCCGGCCAAGTACGTGGGCTTCGAGATCCCGGACGAGTTCGCGATCGGATACGGCCTCGACCACGCGCAGCGGTACCGCAACCTGGATTACGTTGCCGCGTTGGTTCACTGAGCGACCAAATCGCCCTGGTACGCTGATTTCTTCTCTTGAGACGGTTCTTCAAAAGCGCGGCATTTCCGATCCTCCTGGTGGTCATCCTGGCGTTCATCGCCCAGCGCGTGATCACCAGTGATCCGGGCACGGAAGCGCCCTCCTACACGCAGCTGATCAACCCGACCAGCGGTCTGATCGCCAAAGGCAAGATCGAATCCGTCACGGTCAACAACAAGGAACTGACGCTCGACGTCAAGGAGAAAAACGGCGAAAGCTTCTCCACCGGCTATCCGGCGAACACGGAGCAGTCGCTGCTCGAACTGCTCGACAAGAACAACGTCGACACGACCGTCCACGGCACCGGCGGCTCGAGCATCCTCTCGCTGCTCACCTACATCCTCCCGTTCGTCCTCTTCTTCGGCTTCTGGATCTTCCTGATGAACCAGATGCAGGGCGGCGGCAGCCGGGTCATGAACTTCGGCAAATCGAAAGCCAAACGGATGTCGGTGGATGCGCCGAAGATCACCTTCCGTGATGTGGCGGGGGTCGACGAGGCGGTCCAGGAGCTCGAGGAGATCAAAGAATTCCTCGAGAACCCGAAGAAGTTCCAGGCGCTCGGCGCGCGGATCCCGAAGGGAGTGCTGCTCTACGGCCCTCCCGGTACCGGTAAGACGCTGCTCGCCCGCGCCGTCGCCGGTGAGGCGGGCGTCCCGTTCTTCTCGATCTCCGGCTCGGACTTCGTCGAGATGTTCGTCGGCGTCGGCGCCAGTCGCGTCCGTGATCTTTTCGAGCAGGCGAAGCAGAACTCGCCCTGCATCATCTTCATGGACGAGATCGACGCCGTCGGCCGCCACCGCGGCGCCGGCATGGGCGGCGGTCACGACGAGCGCGAGCAGACGCTGAACCAGCTGCTGGTCGAGATGGACGGCTTCGAGATGAAGGACAACATCATCTTGATCGCCGCCACCAACCGTCCCGACATCCTCGACCCGGCGCTGCTGCGACCCGGCCGCTTCGACCGCCAGGTGGTCGTCGACCGGCCCGACCGCAAAGGCCGCAAACACATCCTTGAAGTCCACACCCGCGGCAAGCCGCTGGCCCGTCACATCGACCTCGACACGCTGGCCGGCCAGACGCCCGGCTTCACCGGTGCCGACCTGGCGAACCTGATCAACGAGTCGGCCCTGCTGACCGCCCGCTCGGGCAACCGCGAGATCTCGATGAAAGAGCTCGAGGAGGGGATCATGCGGGTGATCGCCGGGCCGGAGAAGAAAACCCGGGTCATGTCGGAGAAGGAGCGCCTCGTCACTGCCTATCACGAGGTCGGTCACGCGATCGTCGGGCAGCTGCTCGAGCACACCGATCCGGTCCACAAGATCTCGATCATCAGCCGCGGTCAGGCGCTCGGCTACACGATCAGCCTGCCTACCGAGGACAAGTTCCTCACCACCCGCTCCGAGCTGACCGACACGATGGCGATGACCCTCGGCGGCCGCGCCGCGGAGGAGATCGTCTTCGGCGAAATCACGACCGGGGCATCGAACGACCTGGAAAAGGTGACCGAGTCGGCGAAGCAGATGGTGATGCGCTTCGGCATGAGCGAGCGCCTCGGCCCGCGCGTCTTCGGCCACGATCGCGGGCAGCCCTTCCTCGGCCGCGAGTTCTCCTCCGAGCCCGACTATTCCGACGAGATCGCACGTGAGATCGACGACGAGATCCGCCGCATCGTGGAGAGTGCCCACCAGACCGCGAAGGGCCTGCTGGGCGACAACTACGAGCAGCTCGAGCGGATCTCCAAGCTGCTGCTCGAGCGGGAGACGATCGAGGCCGATGAGTTCGTCGCGCTCCTCGACGGCAAGCCCGAGGACGAGGTCTTCCACGACGACGAGGAGTCGACCCCGCCCGCCGAGCCGGCTCCGGCCGCCGAGCCCGCCGCCCGCGAGACTCGCCCGATGCCCCGCCCCCGTCCCGGCTTCGCCGGCGGCGACGCCTCCTAGCGGGCGTCTGACCGGCGCATGTCGGCGTCCTCGGGCGCTCGTCGTCGGGTCACGCACGGGAGTGCGCTCCCCTCACCTCGCTTCCTGCGTCCTTGACCTGCTTGGTCAGTCACCCGCTAGAACTCTGGCTATGGACGTGAAACTGATGGGGGTCGTCAACGTGACGCCGGACTCGTTCTCCGACGGGGGGATGTACCTCGACCCGGCGGCGGCGATCGCGCACGGGCGGGAGCTGGCGGGCGACGGGGCCGCGATCCTCGACGTCGGCGGCGAGTCGTCGCGCCCGGGGGCGGCGCCGGTCGGCGTCGCCGAGGAGCTGCGCCGGGTGGAGCCTGTGGTCGCCGGGCTGGCGGGGATCACGGAGGCGATCTCGGTGGACACCTCGAAGGCGACGGTCGCCGCGGCCGCCCTCGACGCCGGCGCCTCGATCGTCAACGACGTCACCGCTCTGCGCGGCGATCCCGAGATGGCGGCGCTGGTCGCCGACCGCCGCGCCGGTGTGGTCCTCATGCACATGGCCGGCGACCCGCGGACGATGCAGGTCAACCCCGAATATGGCGACGTGGTCGCCGAGGTGCGCGATTTCCTCGCCGCGCGGCTGGAAGCGGCGGTGGCGGCGGGGATCGACGAATCGCGGATCTGGCTCGATCCGGGCATCGGCTTCGGCAAGACCGACCGGCACAACTTCGAACTCCTACGCGGGCTCGGCGAGCTGGCGACCCTGGGTCGCCCGATCCTGGTCGGCACCTCGCGCAAGAGCTTCATCGGCCGCACCGACGGCTCCGCGACCGACCACCGCCTCGGCGGCACGATCGCCACCTCGATCCTCGCCGTCGGCGCCGGCGCGTCCGTCCTCCGGATCCACGATGTCCGGGAGATGTCGCAGGCGCTGACCATGTCCGCGGCGATCCTCGACTCCTGAGGTGCCGGGTCAGCCGGCCGCGTCGTTCGCCGATCCGGCGGCGGCGGCACCGCGGCTCGGATAGGTTTCGCGGTGTGTCCGAACCTGAGCCGTCGATGAATCCCGACGCCGGTAACGGCGGCGTCGAGTCGAGCGCCGAAATCGAGTTGCACGGCCTCTCGATCTACACCCACCATGGGGTGAGCGATGCCGAGCAGGAGGTCGGCCAGCGGCTCGAGTTCGACATCTCCTTCGATGTCCCCGACTGTGATGCGATGTTCACCGACCGTCTCGAGGACACCGTCAACTACGCCGAGGTGTGCGACATCGTCACCTTTGTCGCCACCGAGCGCAGCTACCGGACGCTGGAGCGCCTCGCCCACGTCGTCGGCGAGCGGCTGATCGAGCGCTACGGCTGCGAGTCGGTTCGCGTCCGCGCCGCCAAGCCGGAGCCGCCGCTGCCGCTGGCGATCCAGGAGATCGCCGTCGAGATCACCCAGGAGCGGGCGGTCGACGACGACGAACCCGCGGAGGACTGAGTTCCCGTGCCCGAGCGGGTCGGCTACCTGGGCTTGGGCTCCAACGTCGGCGACTCGGAAGGCCACCTCCGCGCCGCGCTCCAGCTGCTGCCGACCGAGGGAGTCCAGGTCCTCGCCGTCTCCTCGACCTACGTGACCGAGCCGGTCGGCGAGATCCTCGACCAGCCCGACTTCCTCAACGCCGCCGTGCGTATCCGCACACCTCTCGAGCCCGCAGGGCTGCTCGACGCCTGTAAGGCCGTCGAGGCCGAGCGCGGGCGCCAGTTCGACCTTCCCCGCCACAGTCCCCGCCCGCTGGACGTCGACCTGCTCCTCCTCGGCGAGCTCGAGCTGGTGACCGACCGCCTCACCCTGCCGCACCCCCAGGTCCGCAACCGCCGCTTCGTCCTCGCCCCGCTGCTGGAGCTCGACCCGAGCCTGACCCTCCCCGATGGCACCGTCCTGGCCGACGCCCTCGCCGCCCTCCCGGACGACGAGCAGCGCGCCGAGCGCCGCGGCCCCCTCGCCTAGGGCGCGGGCCCGGCCCGTCCGAGATGCGGCGCGGGTGCGCGTGGCGGCGGGTCCCGGCCCCGCGCGGCCGTCCGAGAAGCGGCCCGACCCCGGCCCGTGCGCCCGTCCGAGTTGCGCCGCGGGGCGCGTGGCCGCGCGACCCCGGCCACCCTGTCCGTCCGAGTTGCCGCCCGACCCCGACCACCCCACCCGTCCGAGATGGTCCCGGGCGCCTCATGGCGCTCCTGCCAGGCTGTGAGCGCCATGAGGCGCCCGGGACGGGAGGGGGTCGTGGGGAAGACGACACAGGGACGGGAGGGGGTCGTGAAAAAGGCGACGCAGGGACAGGGGGAGACGCAGGGACGGGGAAGGTCTGACTTACGTGACGGGTCCGTGCGGGAGGGGCCACACCTCGCCCCGATCGGTCACGAAGACGCCGGTAACGTCACCCTTTCCGCAACCTTCGGTCCGTTCCCGGGCCCGGAAGGAAGGCCCGGGAACGCGTTCCGTACTTTGACCATGCCATGGCATGGTCAAAGTACGGAACGCGTTCGTGAGCGTTGGACAACACGGGAGGAAGGGTGGGGTTCCCTACGTCTTCGTGACAAGGTCTCGGATCGGTGAGGGATCCGTCACACTCGCGACCTTCCCGACGTCTCCGTGACCAGATCCCTCCTCCGTGACGGTCCCATCACACCTTCCGGCCCCCGGAGGCCGGGATCGGGGGATCCGTGGGAGACCCGTGAGGGATCTGCCTCGCACTCGCCCGCATCCTCCCGCGGGGGCCTTCCGTGCTTCCCTCCGCCCGCTCCCCGCTCCCCGCTCCCCGCTCCCCGCACCCCGCTCCCCGCACCCCGCTCCCCGCTCCCCGCTCCCCCGGCCGTCTCGGCCACGGCCACAGCCTGCCCGGGCCGTGGACGAGACGGCCGCATCCCTTTCCGCCGTGGGCGACAGCTCGAGGGGGCCGGGGCCCTTTCCCCTGCGGGCGGCAGCTCGAGGGGGCCCGGGGCCTTCCCGGGCGGCAGCTTCAGGGGCTCCGTCCCTTATCGATCGATCAGCTCGTCGCGGGCTCCGGCAGCCACCCCGGAGGGAGGATCGGTGGGGTGTGGCCGGGGTAGTTGGGGACGATGCGGTGGGCGAGGTCGGCCGCCGGGCGGGGTTCGATCAGCGGCTTCAGGTCGTCGAGGGTGAGCGCGAGTCCGATCGAGGTGGCGATCTGGAAGTCGGCCGCGTTCGGCTCGGCGCCGCCGATCGTGCCGTCGGCGATGTAGGCGTCGACGCGGTCGAGCAGGTCGGGGAAGGCAGCGAGGGCGGCGCGGGCGTTGGCGTCGGTGGCTTCGTTGAAGCGGGCCGAGAGGGCGACGAGGGGGCCGCCGGTCTTGACCGCGAGGCCGACCGGGATGCCGAGGTGGGCGCCCTCCGAGTAGGCGCGCATGTTGTCCTTGTCGCGCTTGAAGCACCACCAGAGCAGCTGGCGGATCGGGTGCTGCAGCTCCTCGTCGCCGAAGCGCTCCGCCTCCTCGACCGCGGCACGCCGGTCCGGGTCGGCGGGGAAGAGGGGTGGCTTGGGTTTGATCCGGTCGAGGGCGCGGGAAATCTCCCGCGAGCCCTGGATCCGCGCGCCCTCGATCTTCAGGGCCGGCACGGTGGCGCGGGGGAAGCCGGCCGCCCGCAGCACGGCCTTGGAGACCACCGGGATCAGGTCGGTGCGATCGAACGGGATGCCCTTGAAATCGAGCATCAGCGCAGCCGCCGTTGCGGGGTGGGATCCCGGGATGACGAAGAGTCGCGCCGCCATGAAACGATCTTATGCGCATGTTGCTTGCCGTAGACATCGGGAATACCCAAACGCACCTGGGCGCGTTCGAAGGTGAGGAGCTGGTCGAGCACTGGCGCTTCCAGACCCGCTCCGGCGCGACCGGCGACGAGCTGGGCGAGCGGATCGCCGGCTTCTTCAACCTCAGCGAGATGAACTTCGGCGACATCGACGCGGTCGTCGTCTCCTCGGTGGTGCCGCCGCTTGGCAGCCAGTTCGAGCGGATGACCGCGCGCTACCTGGAGGCCTCGTGCCTGACGATCGGGCCTGGCGTCAAGAGCGGCATGCCGATCCGCATCGACAACCCGCTGGAGGTCGGCGCCGACCGGCTGGTCAACGCGATCGCCGCCTACGAGCGCTTCGGCGATGCCTGCGTGGTCGTCGACTTCGGCACCGGGATCAACATCGACGCGGTCTCCGCCGACGGCGCCTATCTCGGTGGCGCGATCGGCCCCGGGCTGGAGATCGCGCTGACCGCGCTGATCGACCGCGCCGCCCGCATCACCCGGATCGACCTCGGCGAGCCGGAGACGGCGATCGGCCACTCCACGCGCGCCGCGATCAACTCCGGCTTCATCTTCGGCTTCGCCGGGATGATCGACGCGATCGTGCGGCGGTTCGAAGACGAACTGCCGAACCCGAAGCTGATCGCGACCGGCGGCTTGGCGCCGGCGATCGTCCCCTTCGCGGAGACGATCGACGAGGTCGACGACCTGCTCACCTTGAAGGGCCTGCGGTTGATCCATGAACGCAACGCGTCCTGAGCTGACCGACCCCTTCGAGATCGGCGGTGTGCGGATCGCCAACCGGGTGCTCCTGGCGCCGTTGGCGGGGATCGGCAACTGGTTCGTGCGCCTGCAGGCGAAACGCCACGGGGCCGGACTGGCGGTCTCCGAGATGGTCTCCAGCTTCGCCCTCCACTACAAGAACGAGCGCACCCTGCGCGAGCTCCTCGTCCTCCACCCGGAGGAGCACCCGGTGTCGATCCAGCTCTTCGGCCACGATGCCGAGGTGATGCGCTCCGGCGCCGCGATCGCCGCCGCCGCGGGCGCCGACCTGATCGACATCAACATGGGCTGCCCGGTGCCGAAGGTGCGCAAGACCGGGGCGGGGGCACAGCTGCTGCAGGACCAGGACCTGGCCGTGGCGCTTGCCGTCGCGGCCCGCGAGGGCAGTGGCCTGCCGGTGACGGTGAAGCTGCGCTCGGGGATCGCGGCGCGGGACCGGTCCGGCTTCGACCTGGCGATACGCCTCGTCGAGGAGGCGGGGGTGAGCGCGATCGGCTTCCACCCGCGCGTCGCGACCAAGGGGCACAAGGGGAAGCCCGATTACGCGCTGACCCGCGAACTGGTGGATCGCCTCGACGTTCCGGTGATCGTCTCCGGCGGCCTCTTCGGCGCCGCCGCGGCCCACCGTGCCTACGAGGAGTCGGGCGCCGCCGCGGTGATGATCGCCCGCGGCAGCCTCGGCAATCCGTGGGTCTTCGAGGAACTCACGGGCAGTCGGGTCGAGCCGCCGAGCCGGGCCGAGGTCGTCGACGAGCTCCTCTGGGTGGTCGATCGGGCCGAGGAGCACCTGGGGACGGCGCGCGCTCAGAGATACCTGCGCAAGTTCTACCCATGGTACTTCGAAGGTATCGGCGCCTCGAAGCGCGTTCGCGACGAACTGCAGCGCACCGCCGACCTGCCCCGCGCGAGGGAGCTGATCGAGGCCGCGCGGACGCCCATTCCGGTCGGTTGGCAAGGCCGAATTGCCGCCGCAGGCGGCCCGCTATACTCCCGCGCTCCCTGAAGCTGGCACGGCATTGGAAGGAGTGCCGTTTCCGGGGCTTTTTTTTGATTTCGGTTCGGTCTTGAGGTCCCTATCGAGAGGGACCTCTTCCACGCAAAGCGAGGTTTGTGCAAGTGAGTCGTCAGGCTGTCATCACCCCCGAGGGGCTCGAGAAGCTGAAAGAGGAAATCGAGTTCCTCTCGACGACCAAACGTCGTGAGGTTGCGGCGCGCATCAAGGAGGCGCGCGAATTCGGCGACATCTCCGAGAACGCCGAATACGACGACGCGAAGAACGAACAGGCGCTGCTCGAGACCCGGATCGCCCAGCTCGAGGAGCGACTCCGGCGCACCACGGTCATCGACGAGAAATCGATCGGCACCGACGAGGTCGGTTTCGGCTCGATCGTCCACGTCAAGGACCAGAAAACCGGCGACTCGCAGAAATTCCAGATCGTCGGCTCGACCGAGGCCAACCCGCTCGAGCACAAGCTCTCCAACGAGTCCCCGATCGGCAAGGCGCTGCTCGGCAGGAAGCGGAACGACGTCGTCACCGTCGACCCGCCGCGCGGTGCGAAGAAAAAGCTCAAAATCACCAAGATCGAGCAGCCCTGACGGGCAGCTCCACGGCCAGCTGTTCCTTTTGCCGGATAGCTGGGGAAAAGGAACAGCTGGGTGAGTGAGGAGCCCAAACTCTCTGACGTCCTGAAGGACCGCCGCGAGAAGCTCGGGCGGATCCGGGACGCCGGGATCGAGCCGTTCCCGCACGAATTCTCCGGCCGTGAGGAGATCGCGGCCGTGCGCGCCGAGCATGAGGGGCTGGAGCCGGGCGTCGAGACCGAGTCGCGCCATCGGGTCGCCGGGCGCATCGTCGCGCGCCGGGGGCACGGTAAGGCGTGCTTCATCGACATCCGTGACGGCAGCGGCCAGATCCAGCTGCACGCGCGCGAGGACCTGCTCGGCGCCGAGGCCTACGCGCTCCTGGTCGACCTCGACCTCGGTGACATCGTCGGCGTCGAGGGCACGGCGATGGCGACCCGGCGCGGGGGAGAGCTGTCGCTGGCGATCGACCACTGGCGCCTCCTCGCGAAGAGCCTGCGCCCGCCGCCCGACAAGGTCCACGGCCTGCAGGACACCGAGACCCGCTTCCGGCGGCGCGAGCTCGACCTGATCGCCAACGAGGAGAGTCGCCGGATGTTCCAGATCCGTGCCCGGACGATCACCGAGCTGCGCCGTTTTCTCGACGATCACGGCTTCGTCGAGGTCGAGACGCCGGTACTGCAGCCGCTCTACGGCGGTGCCCTGGCGCGCCCTTTCACCACCCACCACAACGCTCTCGATCGCGATCTCTACCTGCGGATCGCCACCGAGCTGTACCTCAAGCGGCTGATCGTCGGCGGCCTCGACCGGGTCTACGAGCTGGGTAAGGACTTCCGCAACGAGGGCGTCTCGCACAAGCACAACCCCGAGTTCACGATGCTCGAGTGGTACGAGGCCTACGCCGATTACGAGACGACCGCGCACAACATGGAGCGGATGATCGCCCACGTCGCCGAGCGCACCCTGGGGACCACCCAGGTCGAGCGCGACGGCACGATCATCGACTTCGCGCCGCCCTGGCGCCGGATCACCATGCGCCAGGCGATCCTCGAGCGCTCCGGGATCGACATCGCCGAGCACCCGACGCGGGAGGCCCTGGCGCGGGCGATGGGCACCGAGCCGGACCCGAACGAGGGCTGGGGCAAGCTGGTCGACGGCCTGCTCTCCCGTGATGTCGAGCCGGGGCTGATCCAGCCGACCTTCATCCTTGATTATCCGGTCGAGCTCTCACCCTTCGCCAAGGCCCACCGCACCGAGCCGGGTCTGGTCGAGCGTTGGGAGGCCTACGTCGGCGGGGTCGAGATCGCCAACTCGTTCACCGAGCTGAACGATCCCGACGAGCAGCGCCGCCGCTTCGAGCAGCAGGCCGCCGAGATCGCCCGCGGTGACGACGAGGCCCAGCCCTACGACGAGGCCTTTGTCGAGGCCCTCGAACAGGGGATGCCGCCGACCGGCGGCGTCGGCCTCGGCATCGATCGCCTGGTGATGATGTTCACCGGGGCCCAGAGTCTGCGCGAAGTGCTGCTCTTCCCGGCGATGCGGACTTAGACGGGCGGCCGGCCGAGGTGCGGTGCGGGGGCGCAGGGGGGCGCGACCCACGCCCCCGCACCCGTCCGAGATGCCGCGCGGCGGCGCGTGGCGCCGCGACCCCGACCCCAACCTCCCGTCCGGGCTGCCTCCCGGGCGCCTCATGGCGCTCCCGGCAGGCTATGACCGCCATGAGGCGCCCGGACGGGAGGGATTCGTGGGGAAGAGGGCACAGGGACGGGAGGAGGTCGTGGGAGAGGCGACACGGGGTCGGGAGGGATTCGTGGGGAGGAGGGCACGGGGACGGGAGGGGGTCGTGAAAAAGACGGCACAGGGACGGGAGGAGACACAGGGACGGGAGGAGACACAGGGACGGGAGGAGGGTCGGACCTCCGTGACGGGTATCCCCGAGGATGAGGTACGCATGGCGGATCTCGGGTGCCCGGCACCCGAGATCATCCGCGGGGATCCCCGGGCGGCGGAGGGACCCCGGGCGGTGGAGGGACCCTGGAGCAGGCGTGGGCCCCCCGACGTCTCCGTGG
>JAFDWO010000006.1 GCA_018268415.1 Actinomycetota bacterium
CACACTCGCGACCTTCCCGACGTCTCCGTGACCAGATCCCTCCTCCGTGACGGTCCCATCACACCTTCCGGCCCCCGGAGGCCGGGATCGGGGGGTCCGTGGGACGCGCGTCGAGTTTTGGTTGCCGTGCAACCGAAACCAAACACGGAGATCCTTGAGTGACGGCGAAGGGCGGGAGGAAGGGTGACGTTCCCGGCATCTCCGTGACGAGGTCTCCCTTCGGTGACGGTCCCGTGACGGATCGGTCGCACCCTCCGGCCCCCGGGGCCGGGATCGGGGGATCCGTGGGAGCGCCGTGTCCCTCACGCGAGGGATCCGCCTCGCTCGCCCGCATCCTCCCGCGAGGGGCCTTCCGTGCTTCCCCCGCCCCGCTCCCCGCACCCCCGGCCGTCTCGGCCACGGCCACAGCCTGCCAGGGGCGTGGACGAGACGGCCGCATCCTTTTCGCCTATGGGCGACAGCTCGAGGGGGCCGGGGCCCTTGCCCCCGGGCGGCAGCCTGGGGGGGTCGGGGGCCTTTCCCACGGGCGTCAGCTTGAAGGGCCCCATCCCTCCGCAGGCGCCAACCACCCGCGAGCCTCGACGGATAGTCCGCGGTCCTAGTACAAACGTCCAGATTGGGGGCAAATGCGTGAGGCCGGAGGCTGCCGGGCCGATGGCATCGCGTGTCCTTCAAGCGGCCCGCAAAATCACTTGCAAAGCCAGATTCGCGCCTCTTCGCGGTGCTCTTCGGTGGCTTGCTACTGGCCCTCCTGATCGTCCTTTCGGCGCGTCCGGGCGGGGCCGACGCGGCCAATTCGGGTGGGCGGTTCGCGATCGCCAACCAGCGCTCTCTGGGCGGCGCGGCCCACGGCGGACACCCCGGCGGAGCGGAAAAGCGGGCCGAAGGCGTGAGCTGCTCCCAGCTTTTGCGGCGGACGGGCACGGGCAACCGCTGGACCAAGCGTCGCCGAGCCCGACTCGCCCACGCATCGTCCGCCTGCCTCGGCGCCTCGTCCGCCCGTCCCGCGTCCACGCCGGAAGCGACCTCCGCACCAACCTCCCTCTACTGGGGCGCCTGGATCGGCAGCCAGTTGACCGGCACCGAAGCGCCCTGGGACATGAATGCCGCCGCCCGCTTCGAAAGCCAGACCGGCAAGCCCGTCTCGCTGATCCACTTCGCCTCGCCCTTCGCCAACTGCGCCGGCAGCACCTGCACCCCGTACACCTTCCCCACCACCCCGATGCAGACGATCCGCTCCCACGGCTCGATCCCGTTCTTCAGCTGGAGCTCGCAGTCGACTCCGTCGAGCCTGAACGAGCCCGATTATCAGCTCTCCGACGTGATCTCCGGCCGCTACGACCCCTACATCCGCCAGTTCGCCGAAGAAGCGAAGGCCTGGGGCCATCCCTTCTTCCTCCGCTTCAACTGGGAGATGAACGGCAACTGGTTCCCCTGGGCCACGGGGGTCAACGGCAATAACCCCGGCGAATACGTGACGGCGTGGCGTCACGTCCACGACATCTTCGCCGAAGTGGGCGCGACCAACGCAACCTGGACCTGGTGCCCGAACGTCGACCCCAAGCACGAATTCACCGATGTCGCCGAGTTCTACCCCGGCAACCAATACGTCGACTGGACCTGCCTCGACGGCTACAACTGGGGTGGCAACCGCTGGATGAGCTTCGACGAAACGTTCGGCTCGACCTACCGCCACATCGTCGAAGACGTCGCGCCGGGGAAGCCGATGGTGATCGGCGAGGTCGGCTCGGCCGAGAACGGCGGCTCGAAGTCCGCCTGGATCGCCGAAATGCTGCGCGCGCTGCCGACGCGGTACCAGGGCATCCGCGCCGTGATGTGGTTCGACAAGCCGGAAGAAGGAGACTGGCCGATCGAATCCTCGCCCGCGGCCCAAAGCGCCTTCGCAAGCGGAATCGCATCTCCGTCCTACCTGTCGAACGAATTCAGCCAGCTCGGTCCGGGCACCATCCCCGTTCCTGGCTAGGCCAACCCGGGCCGAGGCCCGCCTGACCGCTTCGTTACTCTCCGGCGCCCAGCGCCGATGCGGAGATTCATACGCGATACGACCCCGATCGTCGCCGTCCTTGCCTGCATGTTGTCTCTCTTCCTTGGCACGGCCGGCGGCACCGTCCCCTCACACCAGCCGATGTACTGGGGGGCCTGGTTCGGCGACCAGTCAAGCGGCGAAGAACCGCCCTGGGACATGAGCGCGGTGACGCGCTTCGAACGGAAGGTCGGCAAGGGCCTCTCGCTGCTCGAGTTCTCCTCCCCCTTCGCCGAATGCGAAGAATCTGCCGAACCCGCGACCTGCCGCTTCATGAGCTTCCCGGTGGAAGCGATGCAGAAAGTCCGCGAATACGGGGCGATCCCGTTCTTCAGCTGGAACTCCGCCGCGACACCCGCGACGGTCGAAGATCCGGAATTCCAGCTCTCCGACATCCTCCAGCACCGCTACGACCGCTACATCAAGGCGTTCGCCACCGAAGCAGCGGCCTGGGGCCACCCGTTCTTCCTCCGCTTCGACTGGGAGATGAACGGCAGCTGGTTCCCTTGGGCGACGGGCGTCAACGGCAACCGTCCGCGTGAGTTCGTGCAGGCCTGGCGCCACGTCCACGACATCTTCCGGTCGGCAGGCGCCACCAACGCGACCTGGGTCTGGTGTCCGTACGTCGAACCGGAAGGCAAGGAGCGGAACATCGCCCGCTTCTACCCTGGCAAGAGATACGTCGACTGGACCTGCCTCGATGCCTACAACTTCGGCAGGAACGCGGCCAACCCGCGTCCTTGGCGCAGCTTCGACACGCTGGTGCGGCCTACGTATCAGTTCCTGACCCGCCGCCTCGCTCCCGGCAAGCCGGTCGTGCTCGGCGAGCTTGCCTCCAACGACCCGGCCCGGCGCAAGGCAGGCTGGATCCGCCAGATGTTCAAGTCGATCTCCACCAACTACCCCGCGGTTCGCGGCCTCGTCTGGTTCGAGCGCTTCGACCGCGACCTGCGCTGGCCGGTGGAAACGGGACGCGGACCGACCCGCGCCTTCCGCCTCGGGCTGCGTGCCTCCCCATTCGTCACCAACCAGTTCTCGCAGCTGGACGCAAGTCCGATCCCGCCTCCGCGCTGATCCCGTCGCACGCGTGTTCTGTGAGCAGAATGCAGATCTGATGCGGCCGGCACGCCGAAAACGAGGCTTCACCGTGGCTCTGAGCGTCCTCGTGGGGGCGCTGGTGATCGGCGCCGGGGTCCTGCTCGGGCCCAGGTCGGCGTCCGCCGACGCCGCGGCGAGCGCCAAGCCGCTCTTCTGGGGTGCCCAGATCGGCCGCCAGTTCACCGGCGAGCAGGCGCCCTGGGACATGGGGGCGGTCAGCGCCCTGCAGCGACGGACGAAGAAGGGGCTCTCGCTGGTCGCGTTCTACGAGCCGTTCTCGAGCTGCGGCATCTCGGCGAACTGCGAACTGAACGGCTTCCCGGCGGTTCCGCTCCAATCGATCCGCGATTACGGCGCCGTCCCGTTCCTCAGCTGGAGCTCTGCCTCCACCGACCAGGAAGTCGCGCGCCAGCCCCACTTCCGCCTCTCGAGGATCATCCACGGCGCCTTCGACAAGTACATCCGCGCCTGGGCGGAAGCCTCGCGCGAATGGGGACATCCGTACTTCCTGCGCTTCGACTGGGAGATGAACGGCTTCTGGTTCCCCTGGAACGAGGGCGTGAACGGCAACAAGCCCGGAGAATTCGTCGAGGCCTGGAGGCACGTCCACGACATCTTCACCGAAGTGGGCGCCACCAACGCGAACTGGGTGTGGTGCCCGAACATCGCCTTGATCAAGCGCCTGAAAGGCTTCGGCAGCCTCTATCCCGGCAACCAATACGTCGACTGGACCTGCCTCGACGGCTTCAATTGGGGCAACACCAAGAACTCCGCCGGCTGGCAGAGCTTCACCCACGTCTTCCGCAGCAGCTACAAGGAAGTGGAGAAGATCGCGCCCGCCAAGCCGATGATCATCGGCGAGACGGCGTCCGAAGAGCGCGGCGGATCGAAGGCCGCCTGGATCCGCAACGCCCTCTCGGTGATCCCCAACTCCTTCCCCAAGGTCCGCGGGCTGATCTGGTTCGACGAAGACTCACAGGGGATGAAGTGGCCGATCGAGAGCTCGCGATCCTCCGAACGGGCGTTCCAGGGGGCGATCGGGCGAAAGCTCTATCGGCCGAACATCTACTCGCACCTGGCCGCCCCGAAGATCGCGCCACCGACCTTCGGTCCGCCGCCGGTCGAACCGACCGAAACGAAACCGTCAGCCTGAGCCCGACGTCGATCGCCCCGACGCCGATCGCCCGGACGTCGAGGCAGCCGCGCCAAGGAGAAGCGCCAGCTCCTCGTCGAGGAGCGCGGAGGCCGCACGCTGTGCCGAGAGCGGGCGCAGCGTGTGGTCGTTGCCCGGCAGCGAGGCGAAGTGGGCATCGGGCCAGCGCGCCACCTGCTCCTGGAGCCGGTAGCGCTGGACTTCCTCGCCGAGCGGCTCGTCCTCGGAGAAGGCCAGTACGACCCGGGTGCGGCGATCGCGGAGCAGGTCGAGGTCGTCTTCCATTCCTTTGCGGAGGGAGCTCTCCCCCCGCCCGGCCAGGCGAGCGATCGACCGCCGGACACCGGCGAGGGCGTTCAGAAAGACGGAGCGCAGCAGACGGACGATCCGATCGGCCTCGATTTCCCGGCGCAGGAGCTTCTGCCACCAGCGCCGTTCCAGCGCGCGCGAGGTGCGATGCGCCTCCCGCTGGTGTGGCAGATCGTCGACCCAGCGCAAGGCGCCGGCGTTGAGCAGCAGCGCCGCGATGACCCGCTCGTCGGCAACGGCGGTACGGAACGCCCAGTACCCCCCCGAACAGAGGCCGACCAGGATGAAGCGCCTGCCCACCTCGCGGCGTTCGAGCTCGTCGAGCAACGCGCCGACCTGGGCACCGAAGCGCGGCGCGTAGAAGTCACCGATCTGCAGTCCCCCGGCCGGCTCCCCATCGGCCTCACCGACCCCCTGTAGGTCGATCCGCAGCGAGGGCACCCCACGGCTCGCCCAACGCCGAGCGGTCTCCGCCCACATCCGGTTCGGCCCCGCCGAGCGCACCGCCCCGGCATTGAGGAACACGGCGCACAGGTCGTCGGCCGTCCCCGCGGCAGGCTCGGCAAGGAGCCCGATCGTCTCCCTCCCGGGCTCGCCGAGGACGAGCGCGGTCTCGCGCACCTCCTCGCCACCGATCTCCAGGTCGAGCGCATCGGGCGCCGGAGGCGCCGTCGCCGCGCCGATCACCGGCACGGGCTGCGCGCTCAGCCACGCCTCGAGCTCGGCGGCGGTCGCCTCGGGGACGACCGCCAGCTCGGGATGGGAGATGAAGCCTCCCCATCCGGATCCATCCGCCGGCTCGACCGCCACCCCGGCAGCTTCGACCGCCTCCGCCAGCTCGGGATCCGGCGCGATGCCATCACGATCGAGCAGGAGGACGCGTGACAACGACGACTGCGGCGGCAACGTCACCGCCATGCCTTTCAGCTCCGCCAGGGTCTCCGGGCCGAGCGCGAACCCACCCGCCTCGAGCCATCCATCGGGAACACCGGCGTCAAACCCGTCGGCGGCGACCTGTCCGCCGAGCCACGGCTGCATCCGCGAAAAGGCCTGCGTCTCACGGACGAAGCGCTTGCCGCGTCCCGGTGCGCCCCAGAGAGCCAGAGCGAGGATCGGGGCGCCCGCGGCGATTGCCGCCATCGCCAGGAGCCCGCCGAGCCCCAGGCCGAGGGCGGCGACGCCCGCTGTCCCCTCGGTGTCGGCGAGCCAGGTTGCCGCGGCAAGCGTCGCGGCGACCCAACCGCCAGGGACCCCCGCGTCGGTGACCTCGCCACCGCTGTTGCCGGTCGTCGGAAGATCGAAACGCAGCGTCGGAAAGCCGGCGGCCGCCAGGCGGGTGGCCCAGTCACGTCGCGCCCGATAGGAGGCGACGTCGGCCCAGCCCCACGGCGGACAGATCAGCACGGGCGGCCGCGCGGCTCGCTCCGGGTCGCTCGCGGGGTGGAAGACGGCGAAGGCGGCGCTGTCGCCGGTGGCGATATAGACGGGACGTCGCATCAGGTTCAGCCGCAAATGATCGCGCAAGCACGTCAGGGGATGGCGACCGACATCCTGCCACGTAGGTTCACCGCCCGGACGGACACCGGGCCGGGATCTCCCGACCGAGGATCGGGAAGGAGCCGCAGCCGCCGCTCACGGCCCGGCTCGACCTGGATCAGCGGCTGCTCGGCAACCCGCCCGGAACCGCTCGCGTGCAGGCCCCAGACCAGCTTGCGGGAGCGCAACCTCAGCATCACCGCGCCGTCCCCGTCCGCCTCGGCGACGACCTCCAGGCCGAGGCGCTCGGCCGACTCGGCGGCGCTCGGTCGCCCGGCGGGAAAGTGGATCGCCTCGGCGAGGGGGTCCTCGGCCCCGCCGGGCGGCACTTCGAGCGCGGCGACGATGGCGTCCTGTGCCGGCGGTCCGAAGCGGTACGACCACGATGCATCGACGAACCGGCCCAGCAAGGCCTCGAGGTCGTAGGACCGCCCCTCGCGGCCAGGCACCTCGATCTCCTCCAGGACCTCGCCGACGGGCTGCTCCATCTCGCCGTAGAGGGAGAGCCGCAGGCGCGCGCGCAGCGGCTCGGGAGCGTCGTTGGCGACGTGGACGCCGACCCCGGCGAGGCCCTCGTCGGTGAGCCAGACCGCGGTCGGGGCGAGCACGCCGCGGAGCGCCCGCAGGGCCTGCTTCGGCGCTCCCGCGTGGTCGACCAGCCCCCACCCCGCGCCCGGTCGCAGATCGCGCAGCCAGAGCACCAGCCCGCCGCCACAGGCGGAGCCGGCGCGCCGCCACTCGCCGAAGACGGCGCTCATCGCCTCCGCCGAGACCGCGCGCGAGAGCTCCAGGTAACGGTCATGGTCATAGCGCCGGAGCTCGACCGCGTCGACGCCGAAAAGCTCGCCGAGATAGTGATCGCGGACGTCGTCGAAGTCCCAGCCGGTGCCGGCATCGCGGGGCACGCCCGCCTTCCAGGCCGGGTGGTGGACGACGACGTCGCCGGGCGCCGCCGGCAGCACCGCTTCCACGCCGGCCGGGTCGGGGACGTTGGCGAACGCCAGGCACTCGGCGGCGAAGCGGACGCCCGCCGCGCGCGCGTCGGCAAGCGGGCGACGGTAACCGCCGACGCCGTAGTAGTTGGCCACGCCGTGATCGGGCCGGAACGGGCGCGCGCCGCCGCACGGCGCCGAGGGCACGTAGGCGGCGTCGGCACCGCTGCGCTCGACCGCGGCCGGCAGCAGCTCGCCGAAGAGCTCCCCCCGTCCCAGTCCGGGGTCGAGACCGAGCATCGCGACCTGCTGCTCGACCTCGCTGTTGCCGCAGACGACCGCCAGGCTCGGCCGTCCGGCGATCCCCGCCAACACCTGCCGCGCCTCGGCCTCGACCGCCGCGCGGAACTCCTCGTCGGCAATCGGATAGTCGAAGTTAGCGAACATGAAGTCCTGCCAGACGAGGATCCCGAGCTCGTCACAGAGGTCGTGGAAGGCCGGCGTCTCGTAGGCGGCGGTGCCGGGGATCCGGACCATGTTCATGCCCGCATCGCGGACCCGCTCGAGGGCCGCGCGCAGGCGCTCCCCGTCCGGCGCCAGGCCGACGAAGTCGTCGGGGGTCCACACCGCGCCACGGGCGAACACCCGCACCCCGTTGAGGTGGAGGTCGAGGCCGTCGGCGAGGACGTCATGCCCGGGCGTCGGCCCGGCGGCGAGCTCGCGGAAGCCCACCCGGCCCGCCTCGATCCCGACCTCGCCCGCCGACCCGGTCACCCGTAGTCGCACCGTGTGGAGCACGGGCTCGCCGTGGGTATGAGGCCACCAGCGCGGCGCCGCCGGGACCCGGACCTCGCCGCGCAGCTCGACGGTCCCGTCGGCGGCGGGGACGACGGTCAAGGGTGAGCGCGCCTCCCCGCCAAGGGCCACCGCAACCTCCGCCGCGGCGACCTCGAAGCCCCCGAGCCCGCGCAGCGTCGCCGCCACGGCCAGGATCCCGTCCTCGCCCTCGCAGCGCGGCCGCAGTGCGATCTCCTCCACCGCCAGGAGGCGCCGCCGCTCGAGCCAGACCGGGCGCCAGGGACCGACCGCCGCCGGTCCCGCCGCGAACCCCGGGCAGCGCCCGAGCACCATCGTGCGATGGAAGCGCAGCCGATTGTCGGCGAGGCGGGTGCGCCAGCGGGCGCGCGGCTTGCGCCGCGCCCCGAGCCGCGGGCCCAGCGCCAGGCAACGGATAGCCAGCTCGTTGGCCCCCTCGCGCAGGCGGGCCCCCACGTCGATCGCCGCGGGCGCGAACATCGACTCGCCGCCGCCGATCCGCTCGCCGTTCAGGAACACCTCGTGGACCGTGGCGACGCCGTCGAGGTGCAGCACCACCTCTTCGTCGCCCGCCGCCGGAGCGGCGTCGAACCCGGTGCGAAACCACCAGTCCTCGGCGTCAAAGTCACGGCCCGCGTCGAAGTCCCACTCGCCCGCCGCGCGCAGCGCCCCGGCCGCGGTGCCGGGCACCTCGGCGGGCAGCCAATTGAGCCCCGCGGCCGCCGCGGGCGTTGCGCACGCGTCGGGCTCGCAAGCCGCGACCTGCCAGCCGGCGGTCAGCTCCGAGCACTCGTGGCCCGGCACCGTGACCGCGCCGAAGGGCGCGGTCGACGGCTCAGACGAGGGCATCGTCCAGGGCCGCGAAGCCGGCGCTCCAGGCCTCCGCCATGGCCGTCACGGCGGCGCCGGGATCGAACTCGCGGCGACGGGCGAGCTTGAACGAGAGCGTCTTGCAGCCGCCGACGACCTCGCGCATCCGCGTGGCCGCCGCGGCGCCCGCCTCACCGAGCACCCAGTCGACGTGCGAGGCGCCGACCTCGAAGGCGGAGCCGACCATCCGCACCGTCGCGAAGGCATAGTCGTGGTAGCGCTGCGCGTCGCCGGCCAGGAGGTTCGGCAGCTCGGCAGCGAGCCCGGCGCCGAAGCGCTCGAACGGGTTGTCGGCGGGGCGCCGCGCGACCTGCGCGCGCAGCATCTCCAGCGCCGCGGCGCGCAGCTCCTCGCCCTCGAGTCGAGATCCGGCGTCGAGGCGCAGCAGCTCGGTGTAGGGCGGCAGCACGTCGGCCGAGTACTCGCGCCCGAGCCGGAAGACGCCGCGATAGTCCTCCCCGGTCAGCTCGAAGTAGCCGTCGCCGTGGAAGTAACGGAGCACCTCCGCCCCGGGGTCGATCGCCTCGGCGATCACCGAGCTCTTCACGTGCGCCGTGCCGTAGCTGGTCGCCGCCGTGTCGGGGAGGTGGAAGGAGTCGAGCTCGACCACCAGCGTCCGCCCCGCCTCGATCTGCTCGGCGATCTGCTCCGGCAGCGGCCGGTACGGCTGCATCTCGTGGATGTCGATGCCGTAGAGGGCTTCGACGTCCTCCGGGCGCGGCTTGAAGAAGGTCCATTGGTCGCCCTCGAAGTCGATCGGCAGCGCGCACCCCATCATCGCCAGCGGCTCCGCCCCGAGCGCGTGGACGAACTCGATCAGGATGTCGGTGTAGCAGTTGGTTTCGGCGTAGTCGCGATCCGGGCCGTGCAGGAAGTGGCGCTCGTAGGCGGTCGGGTCGAGGCCGAGGAGGCTCCTCGCGCCGACCTCCCGCGCCGGGGTCATCAGAGGCCCAGCTCCGCCAGCACCGCCGCGGGCCAGCGGTCCTGATCGAGGCCGTGCTCGCGCACCAGCGCCAGCGTGATGCGCTCCAGGCCGAAGCCGAGGCAGGCGGTGTGGGCGGTCGCGTCACCGCCGTCTTCGACTGCCATCTCGATCCCGTAGACCGAGCTGAAGTGGTCCTGGTGGTAGTTGAAGGAGGCGACCGCGGTCGGCTCGGGGCCGGCGATCTGCACCACCACCTCGAACTTCAGCTCCTGCGCCCGCTGACTGCGGGCGAGCAGCCGTCCGGAGCGGCCGAAGAAGGGGTCGCTGGCGACGTCGGGGGTGGCATCGAGGCCGACCGACCGCAGCAGCTCGAGCGAGCGGTCGCGCCAGCGATTGCGCCATTCGATCACCGTCTCGGGCTCGCCGATGCGCACGATCTCGCGCTGGTGGAAGGCCTGCAGCCGTGCCGGATCGCCGGAGGGCTCATGGCGGAAGACGTAGGTCCCGCCCGCGTCGATCATCACCCCGCCGGGCGCCAGTGCCCCGCGCGCGGCGATGGCCGGGTAGACGGGGTAACACGCGGCCGGCTTCAGCACCAGATCGGTCATCTCCTGGTACTCGGACCAGTCCCCGTGCTCGTCCGCGCGGCGCTCCTGCTCGGCCGCCTGGTCCTCGTCGCCCTCGAAGGCGAAGACCGTACAGGCCAGGTGCGGGAACGATTTGAGATACCCGACCTCCTCCATCTGGCGCCGCGGCAGGAGCGGCGGGAAGACCATGTGCTCGGGCGCTTCGGTCTCGCTCGCCGCGGTCACCTTGGCGTCGAAGCCGAGCCGCACGCGCTCGAACGCATCGCCGCGACCGTAGACGCCGGCGACGCCCGACTCGATCAGGTAGCCGGCCCCGACGAGGTCGCGGAGAAACTCTTCCTGCTCCGGCGTTCCGGGGCGAAAGTCGGCCACGCCCGACCCCTCAGACTTCCTTGGCGATCAGCAGCAGGCTCGCGTCGGTGGCGTGGATGCGCTCGTTGGCGACCATCAACCGCGCCGACATCGCATCGCGGAGGTGGCGACCGACGCTGAACGGGGTGTCGTTCTTGTAGCCGACGATCCCGCAGACCCCGAGCGCCTCCTGGCAGACCTTCGGCGCCTGTTCGGAGGCGGCGATCTTCAGGTTGTTGAAGCGCAGGATCGTCGCCATCTCCGCCAGACGGGCGCGATCTCCCGCGTGGAGGTCGCAGTACTCGCGCAGGGCCAGGCCGACCTCGGCGCGCAGCAACGACAGTTCGCTCATCAGCTCCGAGAGCCGCGTCGCGGCGGGCAGCGGCTCACCCGGTTTGCGCTTGGCCGCCGCCTTGACGAAGGCCCGGGCGCGGTCGAATGCGTCGGTGGCGATGCCGAGCCAGACGTGCGACCAGAGGATGTGGGAGACCGGCGTCATCGTCTCCGCCGAGATCGTCGCGAACGGCACCGGCAGGACCTGCTCGGTGGCGAACTCCGCCTTGGCGACGAAGCCCGGCGAGCAGGTGCCCCGCATCCCCAGCGGATCCCAGGTGCCCTGGGACTCCATCTCCATCTGCTCACGCCGGGTCAGCACGGCCACCTGGTCGCCCGGCTCGGCGTCGGGACCCCGCCGCACGGTGGTCAGGAAGGCATCGGCATGGGGGCCGTAGGAGACCGTTGGCGCCTGCTTCTCGAAGCTCGCCGCGCCGTCGGCGTCCGGCGTCGAGACCGCGGCGATCGACTTGCCCATGTCGCCGCCGGTGCCGACCTCGGAGGTGATCGAGGCGATCAACAGCTGCTCGGCCACCAGCTCGCGCAGATAGTCGTCGAACCACGGCGCGCCGTCGCCGCGGTGGTCGACCATGCAGGCGACCTGGATCTGGTGCATCGCGAAGACCATGCCGGTGGCGGCGCAACGCCGCCCCAGCTCGAAGCAGGCGCCGGCTACGGCCTCCAGCGATGCCCCGGCGCCGCCGAGGTCGTCGGGCACGAGCGCCGACAGCGCCGCCTCCTCGCGCAGGGCAGCGATCGCCTCGGCCGGGAAGCGCGCCTCGCGATCGACCTCCTCGGCGTTCGGCGCCGCGATCTCATCGGCGATCCGCCGCGCCGCCGCGAGCAGGGCCGTGTCGGCGGCCGCGGTGACGGTCACGCCGGCACCCCTACCTCGGTCAGCGCCTGGGCGATCGAGTCGACGCTCTCGAAGACGCTGCGCTTCAGCATCGAGTCGAGGAATTCGACGTCGAAGGTGTCCTCCAGCGCGATCATCACGTTGACGCTCGCATGCGAGGTCATCCCGGCCTGATAGAGGTCGGCGGCGTCCGCGAGACCGTCGATATCCACCGCGAGGTGTCCATGCTCCCTGATGACTTGTCGGATCTGCTCTCTCATCCCGTTCCTTTTCGCCGGCGAACGCACAAACCTTAAGCGATGCCAAGAGGGACTCGGGAGGAGCTACGATGCTAGGCGCGGCAGCCATAGCAAAGTGTGAGTGGCCAGTGGAATCGAATCAACAAGTTTTCGATGAAGATGTCTCCCTTTTCACGGACATGTCGCTTATGCCCGCGGAGAGGACCATCTTGCGCCGGCTGGCGCCTCGGATCCACGAAATCGACATGCTCGACCTCGGGGTGGGCACCGGTCGGACCGGCTGGACCTATGCGCCACTGGTGCGGAGCTACGTCGGCCTCGACTACTCGCCGCGCATGGTCGAGGCGGCGAAACGACGCCTCGACGGCGAGCCCGGCGTCGAATTGCTGGTCGGGGACGCGCGTGATCTCACCGCGATCGACCGCGAGTTCGACTTCATCCTCTTCAGCTTCAACGCGATCGACGCGGTCCCGCCCGAGGGCAGGCGGGAGATCCTCGACCAGGTGCGCTCGAAGATGCGGCCCGACGGCCTCTTCCAGTTCTCCACCCACTCCCTCGGGGCGCTGCCCTTCGACACCCGCCGACCGTTGTCGCACCGCTATGCCGCTCTGCCCGGGTACCGGCTTTACGCGAGCCTCGCGGGGATCCGCTATGCCCGCCGGATCCGCGAGATCAACCGCGGCCTCGATGTCCCGACAGCCCGTCGTCGCGGGTGGGACGTAGTGCCGTCGATGTCCCACAACTTCCGCATCCGGGACTACTACGTCGACCCCCAATTCCAGGTGAAGCAGCTGCTCGAGCACGGCCTCGAGGTGGTGGCGATCATCGACAACAAAGGCCGCGAGGTGAAGCTCCCCCACCCCGGCCGGGACCCGTGGTTCGACTATCTCTGCGCGCCGGTCTAGGACCTTGCGCCGCCGACCCTAGATAAGGACGACCGTCGCCGCGGCGAAACCGTGGTCGTGGGTGAGGCTGACCGCGATCTCACCGGCCCCCGACTCCGCGAAGAGCTCGGCGGCTCTCCCGGACAGCTCCAACGAGACGTTCCCGACCTCGTCCCTCTGCACCTCGATCTGGGTGAGCCGGATTTCCTCGCCGGCGCCGGGAAGCGCCTTGATCGCCGCCTCCTTCGCCGCGAACCGGGCGGCAAGCCGCTCGGGCTCGACCCGCCCCGACGGGCCACTGCAGTCCGCAACCTCGCGCGGCGTGTAGATGCGCTCCAGGTAGTGGTCGCGGTGGGCGCCGCCGAGGCTCTCCGCCACGGTGGCCACGGAAACCAGATCGATTCCGACTCGGAGTCCCAAGGGCCGGATCGTACCGCGCTGCGCAAGGCATCCCGGGAGCCGGAACGCAGCGACTCTCCCGAAAACTTTAGTCCCTATATCAAATCTGGACGAATGTTTGTCTCTGGACTGGACGGAAGATGGTAACGTCGCGCTCCTGTTGGGCAATCCGATCAAGATCAAGCTGACGGCCGCATTGGCGGCGTTCGGGCTCGCCGGGGCGCTGCTCGTTCCCGCGACCGCGGGGGCCGACGCGTCGGCCATCTCTTCTGGGATGACCCTCGTCTTTGCCGCGGGCAAGGCGCACAGCGTTGCCGACAACGTCGCCGTTCCGGTCGAATGCCTGGGCGAAGGCCACGGCTTCTGCTCCGGGGTCGTCACCCTGTCCCGCCGGTCGCACCGGGTCTCCATCCCCTTCTCGGTGCGCGGCGGCAGCCACGAAGTGCTGTTCGTGCCTCTTCGCCTGAACGGCGGGAAGGCGCATCCACGGAAGTTCCACGGCGTGGCCACCACGGTCCAGCCGGAGGGGCCGCCGACCAGCACCAAAGAGTTCCTCTTCGCCGAATAGCCGCGGCCAGCCCTGCGCCCACGGGCGGCGCTGTCCATCGGGTCGCCCCGAGGGCGGCGCGCTCCTTAACGGAGGCGGACGACCTCCGTCGGGCCGCTGCCGGGATCGGCACCCGCCTCCAGCTTCTGCAGGCGGATCATCACCTTCTCGGCGCGCAGGCGGAAGGCGGTGATGCGTTCCTCGAAGGGGTCAGGACGCCGGGGGTCGGCGAAGGTCGGCCGGGGAAGGAAGTCGGTGGCCGGCGGTGGATTGACCGCGCTCTCGGCGTCGGGTCGAGGCGGCGCGGTCGCCGCCGCGTCGCGGGCCCGGGCGGCCGACTCGGCGGCGCTCGACGCCTCTGCGGCCGCCCGCGCGGCGGCGGCCCCGGCCCGTTCGGCCAGGGCGGCGGCGCGCCGCGCCTGCTCGGCCGCCTCGAGGCTGGCCGCCCCGATCTCGAGCGCCGCCTCCTCGGCCGCCTGCGCAGTCGCCAGCGCGACGTCGATCCGCCCTTCCAGCTCGGCGACGGTGGCGGGCGCCCGCGCCGCCTCGACCCGCCACTCGTCGGTCGTGTCGCGCTCGGTCGCCTCGCGCTCGTAGGTGTCGCCGGCGGTCGCCTCGCGCTCGGCCGTATCTGACCCAGAGGCCTCCATCGCGGCCAATGTAGAGACGGCCAAGGCGGAAAAGCCGTTTCGGCACCAAGATCATTCGGCGACCCCCGGTTGATGCGCGACGGAATGCCGACCCCGGTCGGCGCCCCGCACAGGCGGAAGCTCTTGCCCCGACGGCCGCTCCCGACTGGCCGTTGATCCCACGCGCTCGGGCCTTCCAACCGCCCCTCGACGACCCCCCACGCCTGGCCCCGCCCCTGGCCGACGGCGGCCACGAAGGACGAGGGAGGGATGGGACCTTCGGAAGCTGTCGCCCGGGGAAAGGGATGCGGCCGTCCCGTCCACGGCCCGGGCAGGCTGTGGCCGTGGCCGGGACGGCCGGGTATGGAGGCGACGGAGGAAGGCCGGCGGGAGGCTCGGGAGAGCGCCACAGGTCCGTCACGGGAGTAGCACGGAGGCTCACGGGAGTGCCACGGCTCCGTCACCGAGGTCCGACCTCGTGAGGAAGACCGTGGGAACTCCACATCTCCTCCCGTGTCGACCGACGGTCACCGACGCGCTGCATGCAGCGGCCCGGAGCCCTGCGTGGATGACCCGGCCCATGGCACGGGTGATCCACGCACGGCGTTCCCGGGCCCTCGTCCCCGGCCCGCCCCCGACCCTCCGGGTCCCGGCCTCTCCCACGCCTCCCGCACGGGGACGATCACGGGAGTCCGACCTTCCTCACGTCCCTGTGGCGCCTTTTTCACGACTCCCTCACGTCCCGGCCGCCTCATGGCGCTCACAGCCTGCCAGGAGCGCCATGAGGCGGCCGGGACCATCTCGGACGGGTGCGGGGGCGGGGCCGCGTCCGTCCCATCTCGACGACCCGTCCCTTCCGCTGTTCCTTATGGTCCTCTGGGGACCATAAGGAACAGCGGAGCGGTCCCGGGGAGGGCGGGAGCTGGGGTCGGGCCGCGCCGCAACCCGGCGCCGCATCTCGGACGGGCGGGGCGGCCCAGGTCGCGCCCTATCGCAACTCGGACGGCCGCCCCGCCCGCAGAATCAATCACCTATCCGGCCCGGGATCAGGCTCGCCATAATCACCCTCCGCGTGCCGCCCCCCACCGCCCCCGATCCCGCCCGCGGCCTCTTCGAGACGCTGCTCGTCAGCGCCGGCAGGCCGGTTCGCGCCGCCCCCCACCTTGACCGGCTCGCCGCCTCCGCGCGGGAGCTCTTCGGCCGGGACCTCCCCGCCGCGCTGCCCGACTCCGTCGCCGCCGCGGCCCGCCCACTCGAGCTGGGACGCATGCGGATCGACCTCCTGCCCGAGAACAGCGGCCTGCGCTTCGAGATCAAGACCGAGCCGATCGACCCGACGATCTTCTTCCCCGACCGCGAGCACGGCGCCGACCTGCGCTCGATGCGCCCCCCCGACTGGGCGGGCGCCCACAAGTGGGCCGACCGCGATTGGCTGGAGGCGGTCGAGGCCGAGCTGGGCGACACCGTGCCGCTGATCCTCACCGACGCCGACGAGGTACTGGAGGCGGGCCGCGCCAACGTCTTCGTCGTCAGCGAGAGCGGCATCGCCACCCCACCCGCCGACGGCCGCATCCTCCCCGGCACCGCCCGCGCCGCCACCCTCGACCTGGCGGCCGAGCTCGGCATCCCCGCCACCGAGCGCCGCCTCTACCTGGACGACCTGCGCCGCGCCGACGACCTCTTCCTCACCTCGTCGCTGCGCGGCATCCGCCCCGTCCGCAGCCTCGACGGCGAGCCTTTGAACGAAAAGGACCCCCTCGTCGGGCGCCTGGCGGCGGAGCTGCGCCGCCGCTGGCTCGACGAGGGGGCCGGGAACAGCTAGGGGCTAGCCCAAACGCTGCTCGAGCGCCTCGAACTGGGCGTTGACCTCGGCCGGGAGCTTGTCGCCGAACTTGGCGAGGTGCTCCTTCAGCTGCGGCAGCTGGGCGCGGTAGAGCTCCTCGTCGACCGTGAGCAGCTGCTGCAGGTCCTCGGCGGAGATGTCGAGGCCGTCAGTGTTCAGGTCGTCCGGCGTCGGCAGCAGGCCGATCGCGGTCTCGGTCGCCTCAGCGGTGCCCTGGCAACGGCGGAAGACCCACTCCAGGACCCGGCTGTTCTCGCCGAACCCGGGCCAGAGGAACTTGCCCTCGTCGTCTTTGCGGAACCAGTTGACGTAGAAGATGCGCGGCAACTGCGCGCCCTCGGTCTTGCCGACCTTCAGCCAGTGGGCGAAGTAATCGGCCATGTTGTACCCGCAGAAGGGCAGCATCGCCATCGGGTCGAAGCGCAGTTCGCCGACGTTGCCGGTCGCCGCCGCGGTCTTCTCCGAGGACATCGTCGCCCCCATGAAGACGCCGTGCTCCCAGTCGAACGCCTCCGAGACCAGGGGCACCGCGGTGGCGCGGCGTCCGCCGAAGAGGAAGGCGTCGATCGGCACCCCGGCCGGGTCCTCCCACTGCGGCGCGATCGACGGGGCCTGTCCGGCGGGCGTCGTGAAGCGGGCGTTCGGGTGGGCGGCCGGCGTCTCGGAGTCGGGAGTCCAGTCGTTGCCGTGCCAGTCGATCGCGTGCGCGGGCGGCTCGCCGGTCATCCCCTCCCACCAGACGTCACCGTCGTCGGTTTTGGCGCAGTTGGTGAAGATCGTGTTCCGCTCGATCGTCTCCATCGCGTTCGGGTTGGTCTTGTGCCCGGTCCCCGGCGCGACGCCGAAGAAGCCGGCCTCGGGGTTCACCGCGTAGAGGCGGCCGTCCTCGCCGAACTTCATCCAGGCGATGTCGTCGCCGACCGTCTCGACCTTCCAGTCCGGCAGGGTCGGGATCAGCATCGCCAGGTTGGTCTTGCCGCAGGCCGACGGGAAGGCGCCGGTCACGTACTTGACCTCACCCTCGGGCGAGGTGAGCTTGAGGATCAGCATGTGCTCGGCCAGCCAGCCCTCGTCGCGCGCCATCACCGAGGCGATCCGCAGCGCGAAGCACTTCTTGCCGAGCAGCGCGTTGCCGCCGTAGCCGGAGCCGAACGACCAGATTTCGCGGTCCTCCGGGAAGTGGACGATGTACTTGTTGTCCTCGTTGCAGGGCCACGTGACGTCCTCGACGCCCTCGTCGAGCGGCATGCCGACCGAGTGGATGCAGGGCACCCACTCGCCGTCCCCAAGCTGGTCGAGGGCGGCCTTGCCCATCCGGGTCATGATCCGCATCGAGACCGCGACGTAGGCGGAGTCGGTGAGCTGGATGCCGATTTCGGAGATGTCGGAGCCGAGCGGGCCCATCGAGAAGGGCACCACGTACATCGTGCGGCCCTTCATCGCGCCCTTGAAGAGCTCGCCGAGCTCCTCGCGCATCGCGGCCGGCTCGCGCCAGTTGTTGGTCGGCCCGGCGTCCTCCTCGGCGACGGAGCAGATGAAGGTGCGGTCCTCGACCCGGGCGACGTCGCCGGGGTCGGAGAGGGCGAGATAGCTGTTCGGCCGCTTCGCGTCGGAGAGGCGCTCGAAGGTCCCGGCGTCGATCAGGACCTGGGCAAGCCGGTCGTACTCCTCGGCGGAGCCGTCACACCATTGGACGGAGTCGGGCTGCGTCAGGGTGGCGATCTCCTCCACCCAATCCAGCAGTTTCTGGTTCGTTGTCAACTCAGTCGCGGCGGCAGTGGTCGAGTCGCTCATTCGCCTCTCTCTATTTGGTCGCTTTGCGGCCGACGGCTGTGGCGTCGGCGCCCTTCTTCAGGATCTTGCGAGCTGTGGATCGCATGGCTTTCCCGGCGCGGCCGGGGTTCGGCCCGGCCTAGCACTCCGAGGAAACGGAGGGGTTAAACGGCCGGGACGCAGATCATGCCACGATCTGCAGCGATTGGTCGTTGTGTGTCGGATGCACACACCAACGGCGCGGATCCAGCTCACTTCGCGGATATTGCGTCCGTCAGCGAATGCGCTGACGGACGAACCGATGCGGCGAGAGCGATTCGAGGTTGAGGTCCGCCTTGTCGGTGCGGATCTTCAGCAGTGCGTAGGCGACCTTCCCGTCCGGAAAGCGGACGGTGCATTCGAATTCTGTCCCCACCTCGACCTTGACCCCCTGTGGACAGTCGACGTTTTCCACCGGGGCGCCGAAGCCTTCGCGCTTTGATTCGAGGCTGGCGCGAACCGTTTCCGAGGCCTTCTGATAGTCGACGTTGGTGCCCCCGCCGCACCCCGAGACGAGCAGGGCGAGGGAGGCCGCGACGGCGATGACACTGGTTGTGCGAAGAAATGACAAGTTCCTCGCATTCTTCCGTGTTGCTGTGTAGGGTGCGCCGCCGGATGAGGTTCTTCGAGTTCGAGGCACGCAAGATCGTCGAGCTGGCGGGCATCCCCGTCACCAGGTACGGCTTCTGCACCACGCCGGAGGAGGCGCGCGCCGCCGCCGCCGAGATCGGCGGCCCGGTCGTGATCAAGTCACAGGTGCTGACCGGTGGGCGGATGAAGGCGGGCGGCGTCAAGTTCGCCGACACGCCCGACGAGGCAGCCGCCCACGCCGAGGCGATCCTCAAGCTGGAGATCAACGGCCACATGCCCCGCGGCGTCCTCGTCGACCCGAAAGCGGAGGTCAAGCAGGAGTACTACGCGGGAGTCGTCTGGGACGGCACCGCGAAGCGCCCGCTGATGCTGTTCTCCGACATGGGCGGGATCGACATCGAGGAGGTCGCCCGCACGCATCCCGACCACGTCGGCCGCGGCCACGTGTCGAACCTCTTTCCGATCCCCGATTTCGAGGCCAAGCAGACGATCGCCGCGACCGGCGTCACCGGCTCGCAGCTGAACCGCGCGACGCCGATCCTCGCCCGCCTCGCCCGCCTCTTCCGCGAGAACGACATGACGCTGGCCGAGATCAACCCGCTCGCCGAGCTGACCGACGGCAGCTTCGTCGCCCTCGACGCCCACATGGAGATGGAGAACGAGGCGGTCGGCCGACAGAAGAGGCTCCTGCGCAAGGAGCTCCAGATCGCCGAGGACGACACCCGCGAAGTCTACGAGCACTCCGAGTTCGAAGAGAACGTCGCCGCGATCGACGCCGCCGACCACCGCGGCGTGATCCAGGGCAAAGACCACGGCTTCACCGGCAACCTCGGCCTCGTGATCGGCGCCGGCGGCGGCTCGCTGACCCTCACCGACGCGGTCCGCAACCAGGGCGGCAAGCCGGCCAACTACTCGGAGATCGGCGGCAACCCGTCGGTTGCCAAGGCCTGCGGCCTCGCCAAGGAGGTCCTGCAGAAGGACGGCGTCGAGAAGATCGCAGTGATGATGTCGATCGTCTCCAACACCCGCGTCGACATCGTCGCCCGCGGCGTGATCAAGGCCTGCCTCGAGCTGGGCAAGGACCCGGGCGAGACGATCGCGATCTTCCGCATCCCGGGTGCCTGGGAGGACGAGGGCTTCAAGATCCTCGATCGCTACGGGGTCGAGTATTGCGACCGCTCGGTCTCCCTCTGGGAAGCCGCCGGGCGCGCCGTCGCCAAGGTCCAGGGGGCAACCGCATGAGCATCCTTCTCTCCAAGGGGACGACCTTCATCGTCCAGGGCATCACCGGTCGCGAGGCCGTGAACCTGACCCGCGAGTGCCTCGATTACGGCTCCCAGATCGTCGGCGGCGTGACCCCGGGCCGCAAGGGCCGCGAGGTCCACGGCGTGCCGGTCTTCGACACCGTCGCCCAGGCGGTCGAGCACCACGGCGGGCCGATCGACGGCTCCGTCGTCACCGTCCCCCCCGCCTTCACCAAGGACGCCGTCTTCGAGGCGATCCTGAACGGGATCAAGCTCGTCGTCGTCGTCACCGAGCGCATCCCGCGCGGCGACGTCGCCCAGATGGTCGAGCTCGCCGACCGCGAGGGCGCCCGCATCATCGGCCCCAACTGCCTTGGGCTGATCGTGCCGGAAGTCTGCAAGATGGGCGGTATCGGTGGCCCCGCCAAAGACGCGGCGAAGGCCTACGCGCCCGGTCCGGTCGGCGTGATGAGCCGCTCCGGCGGGATGACGACCGAGATCTCCTCGTCCCTGACCCAGGCCGGGCTCGGCGTCTCGACCGCGGTCTCGATCGGCGGCGACGCGATCATCGGGTCGACCTACGCCGAGTTGATGCCCTTCTTCGAGGCCGACAAGCAGACCAAGGCGATCGTCATCTACACCGAGCCCGGGGGCCGCATGGAGGCCCAGCTGGCCGAGTGGGTCAAGGACAACGACTCGCGGCTGCCGATCGTCGCCTTCATGGCGGGCAAATTCATGGACGACGAGGAGATGAAAGGTATGAGCTTCGGCCACGCCGGCACCATCGTCGAGGGCAAAGAGGACACGGCGACCGAGAAGATCGCCCGCCTCGAAGCCGCCGGGATCCGCGTCGTCGAGCGCATCGACCAGATTCCCACGGTGATCAAGGAGAAGCTCGGGGTGCTCGCCTGATGGCCACCCAGAACAAGGTCTTCATCGACGTCGAGGTCGATTCCTCCGTCGCCGGCGACGCCGCCGTCGCCGCCAAGCTCGAAGAAGTCTGCCCCGTCGACATCTTCAAGAACGCCGACGGCCGGGTCGAGGTCGTCGACGAGAACGTCGACGAGTGCGTCCTCTGCAAGCTCTGCCTCGAAGCGGCGCCCGCGGGCACCGTCCACGTGCGCAAGCTCTACGACGGCACCGAGCTCTAGCCCTACTTCGCCTGGACGTGCACGACGCACCGGTTGGTGGCGTCCAGCGTCACCGGCACGGGTCCCTTCAGCTTCGCGGTGATCGTGGCCGTGACCAGCCCCGCCGACCAGCACTCTTCTTCGGCCATGTACGGGTGGAAGACGTACCGGCCCGGCCCGAGCCGAATCTCGAAGTGCCCGGCGACGATGGGCAGCCGCGCCAGCACCGGCGCCGACCCCCGCCTGCGCACGTTGACCAGCGATCCTTCGCCGGTGTAGACGGGGAAGCCGCCACAGTTGCTCGACGGCAGGCAGATCTGCCGCGAGCCGTAGAGCGGACAGACGATCTTCGCCTGCGCACAGATCACGTCGCTCGTGCGCGCCTGCGTGATCGGCCCACAGTGCGGCGGCGGCGGACATTCCGGGACGCAGACGGCGACGCAGGTCGCGTCGTAGACCGTCCCTTCCACCATCTTCGCGTTCCCCGCCGCCGCGGCCGACCCGGAGCCCAGGGCGATCGCAAGGGCCACGAGCGCCGGTAAGACGACAACGGACGTCCTCATCCTCATGGCCTGCCCCCTACCCCGGCGTGCCCCGTCCCATAACGTCATCGACGACCGCGCAGCCAGTCGGCGAGAAAGGGCTCGACGATCCGGTATAGACCCCGCTCGCCGGCAACGATTTCACGGCGTTCCAGCGTGCGCAGGGCGCGCTGCACGTTGGTCGCCGGGCCGAGGCCGAAGCGGCGGCGGAACTCGACGCTGAATGGCCGCCCCTCCTCCTGTGCGAGCGCTTCCAACACCAGTTTCTGATTCGTCGAGCAGTCTTCCCAGAGCAGGGAGAAGTGCGCGTGCTCGGAGCGGAGGACGTCATCAAGCGCGGGCAGCACCTGATCCTCGCCCGCCTCGGCACCGCCGGGCGTCCGCTCCCAGAGGAAATAGCAGAGCTCCTGGGTCGCGTAGGGATGCCCGCTCGTCCGGTCGAGAACCGCGGCGACCGCCCGGGCGGAGACGGACTTGCCGGTCGCGTCGAAACGCCTGACCAGAAAGGGAGCGAACGCGGCGGGCTCGATCGGGCCGAGCTCGATCGTTTTCGCGCTGCGCCAGAACGGCTCGTTGCGGTCGCTGAAGATGCTCTCCATGACGTGCCGTCGACTCCCCAGGTAGACGTGCGCGATTTCCGGCTGCTGCTGGAACACCGACCGCATCAGGTTGGGCAGCCCCAAGTCGATCTCGACCACCTGTTGGAACTCGTCCATGACGAGGGCGGCACGACGACCCCTGGCTCCCGCCAGCTCGCCGGGAAGGCGGAAGAGACGCTCCAGGGTCGCGTCGATGTCTGATGCCCCCCGGCCGAACTGGAAGCTGAAGGCGTAGGAGCCGTCGTCCTCCACGGTCACCGTCGGCTGAACCTGGAGGCGGCGGAACGGCGCGAGGGCCGTCTCCTTGACCCGCTCGAGTGGCGAGGCGATCTGCTCGAAGATGGTCGTGGCCAAAGCGGCGGCGAGGCGCTCCTTGGTCGGCGTCGTCATCAGGTCCACCTGGGCGACGAGGATCCCGTCCGCGGCCGCAACCTGCGCCGCGTTCCAGACCAGCGAGGACTTGCCCAGCCGCCGCGGCGCGTAGAGGACGACGTCCTGCCCGTTCCGAATGTCGCTGACGAGCCCCTTCCGCTCCCCCTCGCGATCGGTGAACGACTCGTCCAGCGCCAGCGCCCCGAACCGGAAGGGGTTGGTGACCAGATCCTTCATACGCCACTGCATTATACAGTACTGTATAAGTCTATATACGTCGCCGTATAATGCGCTTCCGTATAAGGATGACCTGCCGCTGGGGTCGGGTCCCACAAGCTGTCGCCCGAGGAAAAGGGCCCCGACCCCCTGAAGCTGTCGCCCATGGGAAGGGCCCCGGCCTCCTCAAGCTGCCGCCCCCAGGCGACGAGGGATGCGGCCGTCTCGTCCACGGCCCTGGCAGGCCGTGGCCGTGGCCGGGACGGCCGGGTATGAGAGCGGTGGAGGAAGGCCCACGGGGAACCCACGGGAGTGCCACGGATCCGTG
>JAFDWO010000070.1 GCA_018268415.1 Actinomycetota bacterium
AGGACGCGGCCTCAGAAAGCTGACGCCCGTGGGGGAGGAGCTCCGGCCCCTCGAGCTGTGGCCCATTGGCCCATGGCGGAAAGGGATGCGGCCGTCCCGGCCACGGCCCGGGCAGGCCGTGGCCGTGGCCGAGACGGCCGGGGGTGCGGGGAGCGGGGGCGGGAAGCACGGATGGCCCCCGGGAGGGTGCGGGCGAGTGAGGCGGATCCCTCACGGGTCTCCCACGGATCCCCCCGACTCCGGCGTCCGGGGGCCGGAGGGTGCCACGGAGGAGCGACCCCGTCACGAAGACGTAGGGAACTCCACGCCTCCTCCCGTGTTGTCCAACCGTCACGGACGCGCCGCGTGGGTTTCCCCCGTATAGGGGGGTCAAAACACGCAGCGTGTCCCCGACCCTCTTCTCCGACCCGCCCCACCGGTCGGGGATCTCCGTGGTTCGAAATGGTCGCCGTGCGCCCATTTCGAACCACGGAGGCGTCGGGGAGCCCGACGCCTCCCCCTCCCGGGTCCCTCCACCGTTCGGGGATCTCCACGCGTACCCACCCTCGGAGAGACCCGTCACGGAAGTCCGACTTCCTCCCGTCCCTGTACCCGCCTTCCCCACGACCCCCTACCGTCCCGGGCGCCTCATGGCGCTCACAGCCTGCCAGGAGCGCCATGAGGCGCCCGGGACCATCTCGGACGGGTGCGGGGGCCGGGGTCGCGGCGCCCACGCGCACCCCGCGCCGCACCTCGGACGGGCGCCCCGGCCGGGGCCGGGCCGCGACGCACCTCGGGCGGCCGCACGTGCCGGGGTCGCGGCGCCACGCGCACCCCGCGCCGCACCTCGCATGGCGGCCCCGATTCGGGAGCGATAGCCGTCCCTCCGATCCCCTCCCGTCCCTTATGTCGACGGGCCGAAAACCTGTCCATATGTCCGGTTCTCGGCCCGTCGACACCGGGGGCGGGCATGCTTGTGGCGCGGAGCCGCTTGTGGGGCTCGGAAGTTTTCCTCAAGATCGGTCCCGGGCGGACGATCAGAGGGACGACATAACCATGGGGTGACACGGATGTCGCCCCGGGACCATCCAACAACGATCCAAGGAGAGCGATCGGAATGTCCCTTCGTATCCAGACCAACATTGAAGCCTTCAATGCGCACCGGAACCTGGTGTCGACGAGTGAAGGCCTCGGCAAAGCGATGGAACGCCTGTCCTCGGGCTACCGCATCAACCGTGCCGCGGACGACGCCGCCGGCCTGGCGATCAGCGAACGGCTGAAGGCTCAGGTCAAGGGCATCGGCCAGGCGCAGCGGAACGTCCAGGACGCCGTCTCCGTCGTGCAGACCGCAGAAGGTGCCCTCAACGAGGTCCACTCGATGCTGCAGCGCACCCGTGAACTCGCCGTCCAGTTCAAGAACGGCTCGCTCTCGGAATCCGACAAGACGTCGATCCAGTCCGAGATCAACCAGCTCGCCAGCGAGGTGGAACAGATCGGGACCGACACCGAATTCAACGGCATCAAGCTGTTGAACGAAAAAGCGACGATCACGTTCCAGGTCGGCGCCAACGATGGCGAGGTGATCAGCGTCTCCACGATCAGCCTCGGCGAAGCAGTCAAAGCCGCCGCGTTCGAACTCAAAACGGGCACGGAAGGCGAAGAAGACATCAAACAGATCGACGAAGCGATCGAAGCGGTGTCCGCTCAGCGCGCCGAATTCGGTGCGGTGCAGAACCGCCTCGAACACACGCTCAACAACCTGGCGATCTACCAGGAAAACCTGAGCGCCTCGGAAAGCCGGATCCGCGACGTGGACATGGCCTCCGAAATGGTCCAGTTCACCAAGCTGCAGATCCTGCAGCAGGCCGGCACCTCGATGCTGGCCCAGGCCCAGCAGTCCGGGTCCTCGGTGCTGAAGCTCCTCGGTTAGCAGGAGTCGGGGTCGGAGGCGGGCGGACGGCAGAGCCGCCGCCCGCCTCCACGTCCCGTCCGCCTCCGTCCAGGTCCGTCCAGGCCGGATCCCGCCCTTTTCTGACGACCCAAATCCAGTTTTGAGTAGGCGCCGCGATCCGTTTAAAGAGGCCCCCTCCAGGGCCGATGAAATGAACGATGAGCCTGGAAACGACGCTCGCCCGGATCTCGGCGATCGAAGCCGCACTCGCCTCGCCCAGCCGGTCGACGGGGGGCGTCGGCGCCCCCCAGGCGTCCGGCTCGACCGCGACGGCGACCTCCTCGCAGACCTCCCCGGCCAGCTTCTCGCAGCTGCTCGGTCGGGCCTCCGGCACCTCCACGCTGCTGCCCGGCACCTCGCCGCTCGGCGCCGCCCCGACCGCCTCGCTACTCACCACCTGGTCGAGCCCGGCGGCCCTGAACGCGGTCGCCGCCGCCCGCACCCAGGTGGGCCAGGCGGAGATGCCGCCCGGCTCCAACGACTCGCCCCGGATCGCCGAATACCGCACCGCCGTCCAGGGGGCGGTGGTCGGCCCCTGGTGCGCCGACTTCGCCTCCTGGTGCGCCGCCCAGGCGGGCATCCCGCTGGGCGACAACGGCGAAGGCTTCCAGTCCGTCGGCGCCCTCTGGGAATGGGCCGAGCGCAGCGGTCGGGCGATCCCGGCAGGCGAAGGCTCACCCCAGCCGGGCGACCTCATCGTCTGGGGCTCCGCCCACGTCGGGATCGTCGAAGCCGTCGACCCCGACGGGACCATCCACACGATCGAGGGAAACTCCTCCGACGAAGTCGCCCAGAACACCTATGGTCCGGGCGAAAGCGGTGCGACCGGGTACGTCCGCCTCGGATGAACCCCCCCGCCCCCACCGACACCGCGGCGCGCCCCGCGGCCACGGGCCTCGGCGCGTCGGGCCCCCGCCGCCGCCCCCGCGCGCCGCTCCCGATCCACCTGCCGCGCGTCGCGGTCTACTCGGAACGGGCGATCTCCCGCGCCGGCCTCGCCGCCCTGCTGCGCTCGCAGATGTTCGACGCCGTCCTCCCCGAAGAGCAGGGCCGCGGCCTCATCGGCGTGCGCCCCGACGTGATCCTCCTGGCCGGCTTCGCCCCGGAGCGCCGCCTCGCCGACAGCCTGGCCAAGCGTCACGGCGCCCCGGCGCTGCTGATGGCCGACGGCGCGCTCGGCGCCGACTCGCTGCAGGAGCTCGGCGTCCACGGGGCCGTCTGCCGCGAGTGCCCGCCGGAGCGCCTGATCGAAGGCCTCCACGCCCTCGCCGCCGGCGGCACCTTCTTCGAGTGCCACACCCACCCTTCGGCCCCCACTCCCACCGACTCGCTGCTCTCGCCGCGCGAGCGCCGCGTCACCGCCGAGCTCGCTCGCGGCGCGGGCGTCGACGAGATCGCCGCGGCGCTCTGCATCAGTCCCCACACCGCCCGGACCCACGTGCGCAACGTCCGCCGCAAACTCGGCGCTCGCACCTCGGCCGAGGCGGTGGCACGGGCCCTCACGCTGGGTCTGGTGGCACTTCCGGCGCTTTGAGGTCGCCGCGCGCCGCCGCTTCGTTCTCCTGCTTGACCCGCTCCCAGAGCTCCTCGCGGTAGATCCGCTGCTCGCGCGGCGCAGTGATCCCGAGCCGCACCGAGCCCCCGCTCACCTCGACGACCTCGACCACGATCCCGTCGCCGATCAGGATGCGCTCGCCCTGGCGGCGACTGATCGTCAGCATTGGATCAGTCTACGCGGCGTCCGAGCACGCCCGGGCGCGGCCGCCGGAGAGAAGCGGCTCGCGCAGAGGCGCCCAGGAGGCTTCGTTCATCACCTGGTGGCCGACCCCGGCCGCGACCAGGATCGGGGCCAGCAGGTTGGCGCTGACCTGCCCGGGGTCCTCGTCGGCGCGGACGACCACCAGGACCTGCGCCGCCGCCGGGTCGGTGACCCCGATCCGCGCGGCCTCCTCGTCGGCGAGGACGACCTCGTAGTCGGGGAAGAACTGGAACGGGTCGGTGACGGGCAGCGCCAGGTCCGGGTCGCCCGTCTCCTGCAGCCACCGGAAGGCGCCGCTCTCCTCGCGCTCGAGCAGCGCGTAGCGACGGCCACCGACGCCGATCATCCCCTCCGGGAAGTCGATCAATGCCTCGCCGGGAACCTCGAGCTCCCCGAACCGCGTGCTGTCGACGGTCTCCGTCAAGCCGATCTCCGCGACTACCTTAGGAAATCCATCAGCGACGGCTGGATCAGCTTGGCCCCCGCCCGCAGCGCGGTTTCGTAGGCGGTCTGTTCGGAGGAGTAGTTGACCAGCGCTTCCGGCATGTCGACGTCGTAGACCCGCGAGAGCTGGTTGAGGCTCGCTTCCTGCAGCTGTTCGAGCCGCGTCCCGGCCGTCTCCAGCCGGTTGGTGTTGGCGCCGACGACGGCCCGCACGCGGGTCAGTTCGTCGATGTTGGCGTCCAGCCGTTCGAGGTCGGTGCCGCGCAGCGCTTCGGCGTTTGCCGTGGTGCCGCCGCGCAGGTCGGCGGCGACGTCCCGGAGCACGTCGAGCAGCTTGTTGTCTTTGGCGGCGGCCCCGTTGCCAAGGATGGCCTGGATGTCGACGTTGACCCCGAGCGACACCCCCTTGCCGATCACCCGCTGGATCGTCCCTTCGTCGCCCGCATAGCCGTCCCCGGGACCGAGTTCGTAGGGGGGCGTTTCGGTGGCCGTGCCGGAGAAGATGTAGCGGTCGTCGTAGGTGACGTTGGCTTCCTGCTTGACCGATTCGGTCAGCGCTTCGATCTCCGCCGCGATCCCTTCGCGGGCGACCTGGCCGTTGGAGTCGTTGCCGCCCTGGACGAGGAGTTCGCGGGCGCGCTGCACCGAGTCGGTGATCCGCGAGAGCGCCGTTTCGGTGGCCGTCACCCAGCCGATCCCGTCGTCGACGTTGGACTTGTACTGCTTGAAACCTTCGAGCTCGCCGGTGAGCTGCAGCGTGCGGCCGGTGCCGAACGGGTCGTCGGCCGGGCGGGTGATCCGGTGGCCGGAGGAGATTTCGCGCTGGATCTGGGTGAGGCGCGCCTTCGTCCTGCCGAGGTCCTGGAGGACGGTGCGCCGCGTCATCCCCTCGGTGATCCGCATCGTCATCGCGCCCTCCCCCTCGGCCGTGTCACAGGCCGACCCGGCCCGTGCGGTTGATCAACACGTTGAGCGCTTCGTCGAGCGCGGTCATCGCCCGCGCCGAGGCTTCGTAGCCGCGCTGGAAGCGCTGCAGGTTCGTCATTTCTTCGTCGAGCGAGACGCCGGAGGTCGATTCGCGCCGTTCGGAGACGGCGTTCAGGAGCGCCTGGGCGTTCGTTTCACCGCTCCGCGCTTCGTTCATTTCGGTGCCGACGCGGGTGACGAGGGCGGCGTAGGCGCGATCGACGGCGCCGCCCCGCAGCGCCCCGATCCCGGTGGCGACGTCGTTGCCGCCGACCGACCCGTCGCTTGCCGTCTGCACTTCGGCGGCGGTGACCGCGACGCCCAGCGTGGCCGCCCCTTTGCCCGCTTCGTAGGTGAAGAAGGCCGGGCCGCCGCCTTTCGTGTGGATCGCGTTGACGGCGTCGGCGAGGCCTTCGGCGAAGGCGTTCAGTTCCGCCCGGAAGGATTCGATGGTGCCGCCCGGCGCGACCAGTTCGAGCAGCGTGCCGAGCTTCCCTTTCGGTTCCAGAAGTTCCTGCGGCCAGTTGACTTCGGTGCCGGAGACCAGCGGCAGGGCGGCGTCGCCGAAACCGACTTCGACCGTGCCGTCGGCGGCTTCCGTCACCGCCACCTGGCCGAGCGTCGCCAGTTCGTCGAGCAGCAGATCGCGACGATCGAGCAGGTCGTTCGGTTTGGCACCGCCGCTGACCGACGCGCGGATCGCTCCGTTCAGCAGCGCGAGTTCGTTGGCTTTCGCTTCGACTTCGCCGCCTTTGCCGGTGATCGCGCCGTATTCGGCTTCGGCGACTTCGGCGGCGTAGGTCAGCTGCTGGTTCAGTTCGGCGAGACTCACCCCGAGTGCCTTCCCCGCTTCGATCACGGCCTGGCGCGCGGCGGAGTCTTCGGGACTGTTGGCGAGCCCTTCCCAGTCGGTCCAGAAGGTCTGCAGCTCCTGCGAGATCCCGGTTTCGCCCGGCTCGGCCAGCGCCCCTTCGATCGTTTCCATCCCCTGCACGCGAGCGGCCAGACCGCCGAGGCGCATCGCCTGCGCGCGGTACTGGAGGTCGAGGAAGCGATCGCGGGCGCGGGTGACGCCGGTGACGTCCACCCCGGTCCCGAGTTCGGCCTTGCCGTTGCCGGCGGTCGACCCGGTGTTGATCCGCAGGGCGCGGCCGGCGCTCGTCGTCACTTCCTGGCGCGAGTAGCCGCGCGTGTTCGCGTTGGCGATGTTGTGGCCGGTGGTGTCGAGCGCCTCCTGCTGGGCCATCAACCCCCGCAGCGCGGTCTGCAGCCCCATGAAGGTCGAGACGCCCACGCCTAGGCCTCCACGTCCATCAGCGGGCGGGCGCCGGGCTCGGACTCTTCGCCGCTGACCCGCAGCAGGTGGTCGAGGAAGGTCAGCTCCTGGCGCATCAGGGCGCGGTTGATGGCGTGCTCGCGGGCGATCTCGGCGAGCAGGCCGCGTAGTTCGGCGGAGCGGGCGAGGAGCCGCTCCCCGTCGGCCGGCGCGGCGAGCCCGGCCAGCGCCGGCAGGTCGACCTCGACCGGTTGCACGCCGAGGCCGGCCGCGGCGCGACGGATCAGTTCGGTGCGCTCGCGCTCCAGCGAGTCGCGCGCCGCCATCTCGACCTGGACGTCGCCGAGGCGCGCCAGCACCGCCTCGACGTCACGGTCGCGGATCGCCGCTCCCTGGCGCAGGACGAGGTCGAGCAGCCGCTGCGCGGAGGCGATCTGCAGCTCCACGTGACGGGCGACCGCGGCGGGCAGGATCTGGTCCCGGACCAGCATCTCGGCGCTCATCCGCCGATCCCCACGAAGCTCGGGTACAGCCGGCCGGCGAGCCCGAGGCCGCCCGCGCCGACCACCGCTTCGGCGACCGTTTCGGGCAGGCTCACGGCCGTCGGCATCGCGGTGAAGGCGCTCCCGCCTTCACCGTCCCCGAACCCACCTTCGGTCGACCCGGCCGGCGATTCCGGCAGCGCCTCGGCGAGCATCTGCTTCAGCAGCATCGATTCGAAGGAGAGCGCCGCGCGAAAGCCCTGCACCGCGGCGACACCTTCTTCGCGCACCGCCTGCGGGATCGCAGCCCCTGCCACCGCCGCCGAGATCCCGGTCGCGCTCATCGGATCAACCCGTTGGCGACGGCGAGGACTTCGTCCTGGGTGGTCACGGCCTTGCCCGCCAGCGCGTAGCCCTGCTGGGCTTCGGTCATCGCGGTCATCACGGTCCCGAGGTCGACGTTCGAGGCCTCCAGGGTCCCCTGCTGGACGCGCGCGTTGACCGCCGTCCGGACCGGACCGGATGCGGCCGTGGGCAGGTAACCGTTCTCGCCGTCGGCCTGCAGGCCGTTGGGATTGGTGACTTCGACCAGCGGGATCCGGCCGAGGGCCCGCCTGCCGGCCGAGACGGTGCCGTCGGGCGCGATCGAGACGTCTTCCGGGTCGACCCCCTTGGGGATCCGCACCGGCGGCTCGAGCGCCTGCCCGGTCGCCGTGCGCAATTGCCCGTCGGGGCCGATCTGCAGGTTGCCGTCGCGGGTCAGGGCGACGCCGCCGCCCGGTGCCTGGACCTGGATGAAGCCCGGCGTGGTGAGGGCGACGTCGAGCGGCCGTTCGGTTGCTTCCAGCGCCCCCTGAGCCGAGTTCTGGCCGACGATCTGGGCGGCGGCGCCCGCGCCGGTCGCCGTCCCGGCCGCCCCGCCGCGCCCGGGCGACTGGTAGAGCAGATCACGGAACCCGACCCGCAGGCTCTTGTAGCCGGTGGTCGAGACGTTGGCGATGTCGTTGGAGAGGGCGTCCATCCAGGCCTGCTGGGCTTCCATCCCGGCGGCCGCCGTGCTCAGCGCGGTGTTCATCAGGCGATCGCCCCCACCTGACCGGCCGACTCGCTCAGCGTTTCGTCGATCGTCTGGATCGATTTCTGGTCGGCTTCGAGCGCGCGGAAGGAGGAGATCAGGCGCACCATCGTCTGCGATGGGTTCACCGCCGATTCCTCCAGGAACCCGGCCCGCACCGTGCCGCCGGCCGCCCCGGTCGCGTTGCCGACGTAAAGGTTGTCGCCCTCCTTGCGGGCGCCGGCGACCCGGAACACGCCGATGTCCCCGGGCGCGACGGTGCCGTCGCCGCGCAGGCGCACCGGTGCCCCACCGGCGCCGAGCACCGGATCGCCGAGCTGGTCGGTGAGGTTGCCTTCGGCGTCGGTCGAGAACTGACCGTTGCGCGTATAACGCACCCCGGCCGCGGTCCGCACGGCGAAGAACCCTTCGCCTTCGATCGCGAAGTCGAGCGCTTCGCCGGTTTCGTGGATCCCCGCCGGCGTCAGGTCGGTCGACGTTTTGTCGATCTGGACCCCGAGGCTCAGCCGCCCCACCGACGCGCCGTTCGCGGTGTTCCGCAGGAGCAGTTCGCCGAAGCCGCCCTGCGTCGCGCTGTCCGCCTTGTACCCCGGCGTGTTGACGTTGGCCAGCTCGTTCGAGATCTGTTCCTGACGCACCATCTCGGCGAGCATCCCGGAGGCGGCGATGTAGAGACCAGAGTCCATCCAGCCCGGGTATTCGACCGCCGCGCCCGCGACTTGAGGCGATTCGGCGAAGTCGCCGCGCCGGCCGCTCAGGTGGCGGCGGTGAAGAGGTCGGCGTCGCGGCGCAGGGACGAGCGGAGGCGCTTTTTCAGTTCACCGTGGATCTGACAGACGCGGCTCTCCGAGACGCCGATGACCTCGCCGATCTCGCTCAGCGTGCGTCCCTGCGTGTAGAGCATCACGGCGACGCGACGCTCGCGGTCGGAGAGGTGGGAGAAGGCGCGGCGGAAGCGCTCGCGGGCGATCGTCCGGGTCGCCTCGCCCTCCGGATCGGCGCGGCCCTCGAGGTCGGGGATCGTCTGGGACAGGGCGACGCCGTCCTCTTCGTCCCCACCGGAGGTGACGGTGTCGAGCGAGGTCAGCTCGGCGGTGGCGAGATCGCGCAGTCGCGCCGCGAGCTCGTCCTCACCGATCCCCATCTTCCCGGCCAGCTCGGGGTCGGTGGGCCGCCGGCCGTGCTCGCGGAAGAAGTCGTCGCCCGCCCGCTCGGCCTCGCGCTCCCAGCGGCGCAGGCTGCGCGGGGCCCAGTCGAGGCGCCGCAGGCTGTCGAGCACCGCGCCCTGGATCCGGGTCCAGACGAACTGTTCGAGGCTGGCGCCTTTGGCCGGGTCATAACGGTCGAGCGCACCGATCAGGCCCTCGACCCCGTTGGAGACGAGGTCGTCGACCTCGCACCAGGCAGGGAGCTCGCGAACCTTGCGATAAGCAAGATGACGGACGAGCGGCACGTAGGTGAGGACGAGCTGGTCGCGCAATCGGCGGTCACCGGTCTCGCGATAACGCCGCCACAGCTTCTCGATCTCTTCTTGGCCTCGACCGGCCGGGCTTGCCATCGGGCTGGTCCTCCTACCTGCGACTGGATTGCGGGTGCGCTGAAGTTCTCGGCCGCGAGAGGCCCGGGCTAGATCGCCGCTCTGGGGTAAATCACCCACCCCCCGACCAGACGAACGTCCAGTTACTGCGTCATTCGAATTCGCGGTCGATGACCGGGGGGATGGCCCTGCGTCTCGACCAAAACGCCACCCGGCCCAGCACCGCCACCGGCGGGCCCGGCGCCACCCCCACGCCGCCCGCCGAAACGCCCGCGGACCGCCGCGAGGCCCCCTACCGGGCGCTCCGCGCGGCGATCGAGGCGCGCCTCGACGCCGCCACGACCGCGACCCGGCGCGCGCTCCCGGGCCTCTACCTGGAGATCGCCCGCGAGGCGCTCGACGGCCTTGCCGCCGAGCCGTGCGAGCCGGTGCTCCTCAACTACGCGGGCGTCGCCCTCAGCGAGCTCGGGGCGCGCAAGGGGGCCGCGCAGCTTTTCCAGGCGGCGCTGCGGCTGGACCCACAGCTCGCCGACGCCGCCCGCAACCTCGACCGGGCGCGCACCCGCCAGGGCGCGGGGCCGAAGCTCCCCGCCGCGGTCGCCGCCCGGCTGCGCCCGCTCGAGAACGAGGCGCGCCGCGTCGCCACCGCCGCCCGCCCGGCGACCGGGCTGCGGCTCAGCCTCTGCATGATCGTCCGCGACGAGGAGGAGATGCTGCCGCGCTCCCTCGGCGCCGCGCGCGACGCGGTCGACGAGATCGTCGTCGTCGACACCGGCTCCCGCGATCGCACCGTCGAGATCGCCCGCTCCTTCGGCGCGACGGTGATCGAGCGCCAGTGGACCGGCTCCTTCGCCGACGCCCGCAACGCCTCGATCGAGGCGGCCACGGGGGACTGGCTCCTCTTCCTCGACGCCGACGAGGTGCTCGACCCGGCCGACGCGCCGCTGCTGCGCGAGCTGACCGGGCGCACCTGGCGCGAGGCCTTTTACCTCGTCGAGACCAACCACACCGGTGAGCTCGGCGACGGCACCGCGGTCACCCACAACGCCCTGCGCGCCTTCCGCAACCGCGCCGAGTACCGCTTCGAGGGCCGCGTCCACGAGCAGATCGCGCAGAACCTGCCCTCCGACCTGCCGGAGCGGATCGAGCCCACGCCGATCCGGATCGACCACTACGGCTACCTCGGCGCCGTCCGTGATGCGAGGGAGAAGTCGCGCCGCAACATCGAGCTGCTGCGCCGCCAACTGGGCGAGGCGGGGGCCAATCCGTTCTTCCACTTCAACCTCGGCTCCGAGCTCGCGGCGGCGGGCGACGCGGCGGGCGCCTGCGAGCAGTTCGAGCGCGCCTGGGCGCTCCTCGCCGAGGACCCGACGCGGCGCGAGCGTCCCTTCACCCCCTCGCTGACCGTGCGCGCGACCAAGGCGCTGCGCTTCAACGGCAGGCTCGCTGCGGCGGAGGCGCGCGCGCTCGAGGGCCTGGCGCTCTTCCCCGATCTCACCGACCTGGTCTTCGAGCGGGCGCTGGTCGCCGCCGCCGAAGGCGACGTCGAGCGGGGCGCGACGCTGCTCGAGGAGTGCCTGGAGCGCGGCGACGCGCCAAGCCGCTACTCGCCCACGGTGGGCAGCGGCAGCTTTCTGGCCCTGGTGCGGTTGGCCGAGCTGGAGCGGCCGCGGGACCCGGAGCGTGCCGAGGAGCTCCTGCGCCGTTGCCTCGAGGAGCACCCCGCCTACCTCGGCAGCGTCCTGCCGCTGGCGGCGGCGATGATCGCCCGCGGCGTCCCCGCCGAGGAGGTGGTCGCCGAGATCGAGGGCGCGGTCGCCGCGCCGACGCCGTCGGTGCGCTTCATGCTCGCCACGGCGCTCTACGAGGCGGGCGAGGCGGCCGCCGCCGAACCGCTCTACGCGGCGGTGGTCGAGGCCCAGCCCGGCAACGGCGGCGCGCGCCTGGCCCTGACCGAGACGCTGCTCTCGACCCGGCGCTACCTCGAGGCCGCCGCGGTCGCCGCGTCGATCGCCGACGACGACGCCTTCGCCATCGCCGCCGCGCGCAGCGAGCTCTTCGCCCGCGTGCTCGCGGGGAGGGGCGACGACGAAGGGGCGGAGAGCGCCACCGCGAGGCCGGGCGTCGACGACGTCACGGCGGCCGGCGCCGGCGCCCCGGACGCCGACGCCACCGCCCGCGCCGCCCGCCGCGGCCTCCCTGCCTCCGAGCTCGACCTCTTCGCCGCCTGGGCCGCCCGGACCCCCGCGTTCCCCGCCCTCGATCCCACGATCGTCGACACGCTGGCGACGATGCTCGAGGCGCTCCTGCGGGTGGAGGAGTTCGAGGCCTTCGAAGCGCTCCTCCCCGCCCTCGCCGCGACCGGCCTGCCGGCCCGGCGGCGCCACTCGATCCTCGCCGAGATCTACCTGCGCCGCGGCTTCCTCGAATCGGCCGCCGACGAGTGGGCCGCGAGCTGCGAGGAGGAGGGCCCGGACCCCGAGGCGCTCGGCGGCCTCGCCCGCGTCGCCGCCGCCCGCGGCCTCACCGAGGACGCCGAGATCTTCGAAAAGGGCGCCGAAGAACTCCTCTCAAGTTCCAACTGACACGGCCGATTACCCAGAATGAATGAGCGTCAGCTTCAACAAGATCGACGGTCCTTGGCCGGTGAGTCCGGTGCCTGAGCCGACCCGCAACGGCAACCCCGCGCGCGGCGCCGGGGGCGCCGACTTCGCCCGCGATCTCGCGACGGCCACGGCCACCTCCTCGCCGCCGCCCGAGGTGAGCGCCGAGGTCCAGGCCGCCGCCCGTGCCGCCGCCCGCCTCCACGAGCTGGGCCGCGAACTGCGCTTCGACCAGGGCGACGACGGTTGCCTGCGGGTCGAGCTGCGCGATCACGACGGCAACCTGCTGCGCCAGGTCCCGACGCAGGAGATCTTCGACTTCGCCGCAGGAAAGGTGACGACATGAGCCCGATCACGATCACGGGGCTGGGCACCAGCCTCGATACCGAATCGATCATCGAAAACCTGATGAAAGTGGAACGCCTTCCCCAGACCCGGCTCGAAAAACGCCAGGGACAGGTGAAGGCGCGCGAAGCGGCGCTGCAGGGGATCCTCAAGAAGCTGAACGAAGTCGGCTCGACCCTGCAGTCGCTGCGCTCGGCGACGCTCTGGGCGGACGTGCAGAAAGTCAGCTCCTCCTCGACCGCGATCACCGCCGAAATGGCGGGCGGGGCCGGCCCCGGCGGGTACCAGGTCGAAGTCAGCCAGCTCGCCCGCGCCGCCCAGCGCACCTACGAATTCACCTCCAGCGAAGCCGCCGCCTCGATCGTCGTCGGCGGCCAGACGATCGAACTGGCGCCGGGCGCGAAACTCGCCGACGTGGTCGCGGCGATCAACTCCAACCACGAAACCGGCGTCTCCGCGGTCGCGGTCGGCGGCAAGCTGGTGCTCTCCTCGCGGACCACCGGGGCGGGCTCCGCGGTCACCGCCACCGGCGCCGGGCTGGCCGAGGAAGCGGCGAAGGCCCGGGCGGGCCAGGACACGCTCTACTCGATCGACGGCATCGCCGGTAGCTCCGCCACCAACGTGATCACCGAAGCGATCCCGGGCGTGACCCTCACCGCCACCGCCTTGACCACCGGCCCGACCACGATCAGCGTCACCGAACCCGCTCCGGACACCGCCTCGATCGCGACCAAGGTCAAGGCCTTCGTCAGCGCCTACAACTCCGCGGTCGAACTGATCCAGGCGAAGGTGAGCGAGGAAACGGTGCGCTCGCCGAAGACCCAGGAAGAAGCCAACAAGGGCGTGCTGTTCGGCGATTCCTCGCTCAACAGCCTGCTGAGCAGCATGCGCCAGACGCTCTCGGAATCGGGGCTCGGCGCGCTCGGCGTCAGCACCGGAGCCCCCAGCACCGCCGTCACCGCCACCTCGTCCTCGGTCCGTGGCCTCCTCACCTTCGACGAATCGAAGTTGAGCACGCTGCTGAAGGAAAACCCGGTCGGGGCGAAGGAAGCGATCAGCGGCGCCAAAGGCTTCGTCACCAAGCTGGAACCGCTGGTCGAAGTGGCGACCAAACCGGGCGGCGGCATCTCCGAACGGATCAGCACCGCGACCAAGGAAGCAGCGGTCCTGGGCGAACAGATGACCGCGTTGGAAGAACGGCTGACGCGCCGCGAAGAACGCCTGCACGCACAGTTCGCGGCGATGGAAGTGGCGCTCTCCAAGTCGAAGTCGGAATCGGAATGGCTGGCCGGGCAGCTCAAGGGCCTCGAAACCAACAAGGCGTGACCGGGAAAGCCAAGCGATGAACCCCTACCGCAGCGCCAGTCAGGCCTACGCCCAGGACAGCGTCCTCACCGCGGCGCCGGAGAAGCTGGTGGTGATGCTCTACGACGGACTCGCCCGCTTCCTCGCCCGCGGCGCCGCGGCCCTGCGGGCCGAGGACGCGGCCGCCGCCGGCGCGGCACTGAACCGTGCCGGGGCGATCCTCGACGAGTTGCTGGCGACGCTCGACCCGGCGGCCGGTGAAATCACCGAGCGCCTCGCCGAGATCTACATGTTCAGCAAGCGCGAGCTCCTCGCCGGACAGCTGAAGCGCGACCCGGCGCGGATCGAGCGGGTGGCAAAGCTCCTCGCCGAGCTGCGCGACGCGTGGGCGACGATCGCCGCCGCCCCACCGCCCGCGTCCGCCGGTCGGCCGACCCTCGGCGCGGCCGGGGCCCACGCGTGAGCCGCCGGCCCGAAGAGAGCGGCAGGAGCTCACCGATCAGCGAAGACACCCGCGTAGATGTGCCGCCCGACGACGGCGGCCGCACGACCGCGAGGGTCGGGGACGGCATCAGTGCGCGGCCCGACGACGCCCACGCGACCGCGACGGGCGACGAGACGCCTTCGCTGGTCGCCGCTTACGAACGGCTGGCTGAGCTCGCCGAGGCCGAGCTCGCGGCCTGCGAGGGCGAACGCCCTGAAGACCTTGCCGACCTCTACGCCGAGGCGGCCGCGATCCGCCCGCCCCTGCCCGGCCGTCCCCCGGCCGCGGCGGAGCCGGCCCTCCGCCGCGCCGCCGCCGCCCAGGAGCGGATCGGCCAACTGCTCGGCGCCCGACTCGCCGAGCGCGGCAACGACCTCGAGCGCGTGCACCGCGCCCGCGAGGCCGCCCACGCCTACGCAACGACCGCCAGGGCCCGCGCGGGCGCCTAGCCCGGCGCCCGATCTGGCGGCGCGCCCATCCCCACCTTCGATTGGCGCTTAGGTGGGGTGGGCGCGCCTTGCGCGGTTGGAAACTTCGGCCACCGCGAAGTAGGCAACCGCGCAAGGAGGACGCCGAGGCCCGAGGCCCCGTCGAACAGATCACGCCGGAGCGCGGTCGACCTAACCCACCCATAGCGCCCGTTAGGTCGACCGCGGGCCGGCCAGGCCGGCGCCCGAAGGTCGCCGTGCATCCCTCCGACCCGGGGATCGCCCCGCTGTTCCTTATGGCGGTATGGGCGCCATAAGGAACGGCGACCACGGCCTGCCGGGGCCGCCCATCGGCCGCCCCGGCGACAGCTTCCCCCTCGGCACAGCTCGCGGCGCCGGCCGGGGCCCACGGCCTCGGCCGGGCCCACGGCCTCGGCCGGGACCCGACGGGTCGGCCGGCACCCCACCGCCGGCCGACTCCGACGCCCTTCCACCCTCAAGCCGCCAACGGCAGACGCGGGCCTTCGGAGACCATGCGGTGGAGGCCCGCCAGGGTCAGCGAGCCGACCAGGCCGCGATAGGGCTCGTAAGGCGCGTAGAACTCTTCGACCTCCGCCACCGTGGCGCGCCGGCCAAGGCCGGCGAGGAGGCCGACCAGCTTGATGTAGCCGAGGTCGCCGGCGGGCAGCGCGTCCATGTCGCCGCGGCCGGAGAGGGCCAGGCACCGGATCGTCCAGGGACCCACCTGGGGGATCGCCAGGAGGCGGGGATCGGAGTCGGACGAGCCGAGGTCACAACGGCCGCGGGCCACTTCGACAGCGAGCTTGCGCAGCGCCACCGAGCGCCCACCGGAGAGGTCCATCGACTCCAGTTCGGCCGGCGCCCGGCCGGCGATCAGCTTGGCCGACGGGGCATCCCGAAGCGCACCCCTCCCCTCGCCCAGCCGCGCACCCCAGCGCCCGACGATGCGACGCTCGATCAGCGCCGCCCGGCTCGCCTCGATCAGCTGCCCGCAGACCGCCTGCGCCAGCGCCTCCCAGGGCCAGGGCCGGCGCCCGGGTCGAAAATCGGGCCGACGGCGGATGATCGGCCCGACCAGCGGGTCGCGCCGGAAGCGCTGGTGGAACGCCGACAGGTCCTCGTCGACGCCGAGCATGAAGCGCATCCGCTCGATCGCCGTCGCCAGCTCCGTCCGCCCCGCCGGCCGCAGTTCCTCGCCGTGGGGCGTGACCGTCAGCGCCGCCGGGTCGACCGCCGCGGCCCGCAGAACCACCCGGCCGGGACCGCGCATCCAGGCGCGTGCCAGGACCGGGGCGCGATCGACGGTGAGCAGTCGTGTGGCGACGCCGCCCTGCACCCGCAGCGTGCGGTCGGCGCTTCCCCGGCCGAGCCGAAACGGCGACGGAGGCCGAACCTCGACCTCGAGGGACGTCGAGCCTCCGCCCGAGACGGCGCTCAACGATCGAGCAGGTGGACGTCGACCAGGAAGGAGCGGCTCGCGATCACCTTGCCGGGTCGACGGCGTCGGCCCAGCCGGCGCGTGACGCTCCCGCGGGAGCCGACCGCCGAGCCGACCACGCGAACCGCAGCCACGGTCGCGGCGCCCGCCAGCACCCCGCCCGCGGCGGCGAGCGCGGCGCTCTTCACCTCACCGCGGAGCGCCGGCAGCCCCGCCTCGGGCACCGGACCAGGAAGCCTGCGGACCGGATCGACGGCGTCGCCGGCTGACGCGTCTTCCTCGGCCACGATCTCCCCGTCAAGGTGGTGGTCGCTCACCGAACCCAAGATAACGAGGGGTCAGGTCGCCCCTTTCCCGCCCGCCCCGGAACCCCGCAAACTGCGGGTTTGCCCGCTTTCCACCGCCCTTCTACCTAGACTTCGACCAATGAGCGAGACCGCCAAAGCGCCAATCGACGTCTTCGCCAAGGCGCGCGAACACGACCGGCTGGAGCAGCTTGAAGCAGCCAAAGAGCACGACCTCCTCCCCTACTTCCGCCTGCTGACCTCGCAGGCCGGCCCGGTGGTCGAGATGGAAGGGCGGGAGACGATCATGCTCGGCTCCAACAACTACCTCGGCCTGACCGGCGACCCGCGGGTCAAGGAGGCCGCCCGCGAGGCGCTCGAGACCTACGGCACCGGGGTGACCGGCTCGCGCCTCCTCAACGGCACCACGCCACTCCACCTCGACCTCGAGCGCGAGCTCGCCGAGTGGATGGGCACCGAGGACGCGATCGTCTTCACCACCGGCTACCAATCCAACGTCGGCGCCATCGGGACGATCCTCGGCCCCGCCGACACGGTGATCTGCGATACCGGCGACCACGCCTCGATCCTCGACGGCGTCCGCATCTCCGGCGCCAAACTGCGCCCCTTCCGTCACAACCGCATGGACAAACTGGAGAAGATGCTGGGGCGGGCCGCCGAGGACGGCGGCGGCATCCTCGTCGTCGTCGATGGCGTCTTCTCGATGGAGGGCGACGTCGCCGACCTGCCACGGATCGTCGAGCTCTGCCGTACCTACGGCGCGCGGCTGATGGTCGACGAGGCGCATGGCGCCGGCGTGCTCGGCGCCCGCGGCGCCGGCGCCTCCGAGCTCTTCGGCCTCGAGGACCAGGTCGACCTGCGGATGGGCACCTTCTCCAAGAGCCTCGCCTCCTGCGGCGGCTTCATCGCCGGCCCGGCCGACGTGATCGAGTACCTGCGCATCTCCTCCCGTGCCTTCGTCTTCAGCGCCTCGGCGGTCCCCGCCGCGGTCGGCGCGGCACTGGCGGCGCTGCGGGTCATCCGCGCCGAGGGTCCGGAGCTGTTCGCCCGCCTGCTCGGCAACGCCGAGTACCTACGGGAGGGCCTGCGCTCCCTCGGCCTGCAGGTGGTCGAGCCGGGGACGCTTCCCGACGGCCGCGTCGCCACCACGCCGGTGGTGCCGGTCGTGGTGGGCGACGACTGGCAGGCGGTGCTCCTCTGGAAGGCGCTCTTCGACACCGGCGTCTACACCAACGTCGCGATCCACCCGGCCGTCCCGCCCGGCGGCGCGCTGCTGCGGACGAGCTTGATGGCGACCCATACGAGGGAGAATCTCGACACCGCCCTGGGGACGATCGAGCGGACCATCCAGGGCTTCCCCGACCTGCCGAGACTGTAACCGTTGGTTAACCCCCGGGTCACATCCCCCGCCGGGGGTAAGTTCAGACTTGTGCGGATAGGGACCTTCACGGGACTCGCCCGAAAATGTTGCTCTTAGCGACCGGGCCGGGCGCCGATTCGCCGAACCCGGGTTGACGACGGCCACCCCGAAGACGTAGCTTCGTCTCCTCGCCGACGCCACCCCAAGGGAACGCCGGGCCGCCATTTCAAGGGCCCGACATAGGCAGGGAACTGACGGTGGACCGGCGGCGAAGACCACCCAGTTAACGATTCCTTTTGAAGGGAGGAGTCCAGTGGACGCTGCCACCATGGCACCCGCAACGACGATCGCATCTCCAGAACCGCCTCAGCACATGAGGGCACTCGAACGCGCCAACTCCGTGCGGCTCGCTCGCGCCGAGCTGAAGCGCGCGGTGGCGCGGGGTGACCTCGATCCGGTCGAGGTCGTCCGCGACTGCCCCTGGCAGACCGAGAGCATGACGATCTCCGAGCTCCTCACCAGTCAACGGCGCTGGGGCCGCACCCGCGCCCGCAAGTTTCTGATGCCCCTCTCGATGAGCGAGAACAAGCAGTTGGGCACGCTCACCCCGCGCCAGCGCACGATGCTTGCCGCCGAGCTCGCCGCCCGCACCTCCGGCGCGCCGCGCGCCACCGCCTGACCCCCCGAGGCGGCCCCGACGAGGACCTGTCCCGGCACGCTCCCGGCCCGGACAGGTCCTCAGCCCTTCAGCCGCGCATTCCGCCGATCCGGAAGCTGAGCCCCCCGGAAGCGCGCTGGAATGCGCGGCGGGCGAGGTAGAACGCCACCCCGAAGCAGACCGCCCCGATCGGCAGCGCGTAGGCCAGCACCATCCCGGCCGCGTAGAACAGGACGCCGACCACCACCACGAAGACGAAGCCGGCCAGCAGGGTCGTGTGGGAGCGGTAGCCCGCGAAGTGCTCGCGGATCGCCACCTCCATGCCGCCCACCGCGGCGAGGCCGACGCCGACGCCGATCAGCGTCTGGTGCGAGCCGAAGATGCCGATCGCGAGGCAGATGATCCCCGCGAGGATCGCCAACTCGGCGAGCGGGGCGTTGCCCCACGGCGCCGGAGGCCGCTCGTCGGCCTTCGAGACGCGTGGGGAGCGGCCGCCAGCCGCGCGCCTCTCGGACATCCGGAGGAGACCTTCACCCGCCACCAGCCCGCCAGCATCCCCAGCAGGCCGAAGGCGGGGCGCGAGTGCCAGCCGCCGCAGCCCGGCTCGCCGACGTCGGCGCGGCTGATCCGCAGGCCGCGATACGCGGCGGGGTCGGCCAGCATCGCGGCGAGGAGCTCGCGGTTGGCCGCCTCGACCGCATCACGCTCGGCGAGCGTGCGTCGCGCGTCGCCGATGCGACCGGCGAGCGCGTCACGAAGCTCCTCGAGCTCACCAAGGTCGAGCACTCGCGGCGGCCCCGCGGCAGCGACCCGATGCGGCACCTGGACCCGCCCGAGACCCGCGGCGACCAAGCCGGCCAGCTCCAGCTCGAGGCGCCCGATCTGCCGCCTCAACTCGGCCCGCGCCGGACCCTCATCGACGGCGACCCTTTCGAGCACTCCCCGCATAGTCAGATTCTAGGCCGCCTCGAGGGTCGCCGCAGCGATCCAGAGTGCCTCGTCGATGGCGATCGCCGGAACCGCGCCGACGCCGACCGCGGCGATCGCGATCCGGCGACTGTCGCGTTCGACCGCGCGCCCCGCCGCGGTTCCACCGAAGAGGAGGCCGACCGGACCCGAATCGTCGGCGATCGTCAGCGTCCCGGCGGCCAGCTCGCTCGCTCGCCCCGGCAGCCGCTCCCCCGGCGCGGCATCGCGGATGCAGAGGTCGCCGACGAGCTGGTCGGCGTCGAAGCAGCGCAGGGCGACGCCGGTCTCGATCGTCGCGATCGTCAGCGCGTCGGCGGGCAACCCGCGACTGCGGAAGCCGCCGTCCTGGAGGCGGTCGAGGACGAGCTGCTCGACCGGGGTGCGATCGCGGTCCGGGTCGAGGCCGATCTGGCGGTAGAAGACGCGGTAGGCCCAGGGGATCGGCCGGCCGCGGAGGCGGATCGCCTCGGCGCCGAAGAGGCGGTCGGAGAGGTCGCGCAACCGATGCCGGACGGGCTCGGGACTGCGGCCCGGCCGCCCGTCGACCTCCACCATCGCCAGCGAGAGTCCGGGGAACTCCGCCTCCAGATGCGGTGCCACCCAGCCCGGCCTCGGCGCCGGCTCCCACCCGATCGCTGCCCGTGCACTTTCGGTCGCCATCTCTAGCCCCCTTCAGCCACCCGCGTTGCTTTCAGCAGTTCGTCCACATGTTGGCTGAGAGCCCTGACGCCAAGTTCGCCGATCGAGGCGCTCTGCAGCGTGCCGCCGGGATAGGCGTAGGCGAAGGTCGGGCAGCCGCCGACCCGGTAGAGCGCGGCCACGGCGCCGTCCCGGTCGAACCCGACCGGCATCGCCCATCCCCGTTCACGAACCAATTCGCGAACGGACCCGCGCGAATCGCGGACGTCCAGCGAAAGGAAGTTCACCCGTCCACGGTAGCGCGCCGCCACGGTGCTGACGACGTTCTGTTGCACCTCGCAGGTCCCGGTGGTGCCGAACCAGAACGAGAGCACCAGCGGCCGGTCGAAGAGATCGCAGACGCGGATCGCGCCGGGGGTGGTGATCTGGCAGGCGGGGACCCGCTTCGAGCCTCCTGGACAGGGCAACGAGGAGCTTTCGCAGTCGTCCTGGTAGACGTTGGCGTCGCCTTCCAGTCGACCCGCCGCGGCGGGGACGGCGAACTCGGGGAGCGGCCAACGGGCCGGCTGCTTGTCGAGGCCCAGGGTGTCTTCGCCGCCGCCGTTCAGCGTGTGGATCGTGGCGAGGACGATCAGCGCCAAAAAGATCAGCCCGACCGCAAGCGAGTAGCGGTTGCTCAGGCCCTTCACCGTCGGGCTCCCGCCTGCGACGCGCCCGCGCGCCGTCGCTCCAGCAGGACCAGGGTCGCCGGAAGGATCACGATCACGCCGAGCAGTGCCGCCGTGAGGTCGATCACGGTCACCGCGCCGAAGTCGCGCAGCATGCGAACGTCGGAGGCGATCAGGACGGCGAACCCGGCGATCGCGGTGAGGCCCGAGGCGACCACCGCCGCGCCGGTCCGCGCGTAGGCGCGCCGCAGGGCGGGCACGACGGCCGCGCCGATCGAGCGCTCCTGCTCGAAGCGGCCGGCGAGGATCACGGCAAACTCGGTGGCGATCGCGATCGTCAGCGCTCCCAGCGCGGCCGACATCGGGTTGAGCGGGATCCCGGTGAGCCAGACCAGGAGCGACGCCCAGCCGGTGGCGAGCACGGTCGGCAGCAGGGGAACCAGGGCGCGGCGGAAGCTGCGCAGCGCGGCGAGCAGGACGAGGGCGACCGCGCCGAGGCCGGCGAGCGCGAGCCAATAGCGGCTGGAGGAGAGCTCGGAGCCCGCTTCGGTGGCGATGACCGGCAGGCCGGTGAGGTGGACCTTGACCCCGGGCGGCGGATCGCCAACCTGCGCGCGCACGCTGTCCAGGAGGGCTTCGCCTTCGGCCAGCGTCTGCGATTTGATCCCGAAGCCGATCAGGGCCAGGTGGCCGACTCTGCCGGTCCGCGGGTCGAGCGGCGCGACCTGCCGCAGCGAGTACGGCGACATCGCCGCCAGCGTCGCTTCGATTCCCAACTTCGTCACCTTGCCGCCACGGGTGAGGAAGTCGGAGAGCGCCGGGCCCGCGGTCACGTGGTCTTCCTTCAGGACCCGGCGCTTGAACCCGGCCATCCATTCGATCGTCGCCGGATCGGTGAGGTCCGGCGCTTCGACCAGGACTTCGAGGTCACCGGTGGTCCCGGTCGCTTCGGTGAAGGTGTTCAGGTCTTCGACCTGGCGGAGGTTGTGGGGGGCGAGCTGACGAACTTCGCTGACCGTGTCGATCTGGGTTCCGAGCGCCCACCCGAGGGCCGCCAGAACGACTCCGGCGCACAGGATGGCGACCGGCCGAGCTATCGCCAGTGAGACAAGCCTCTGCAACGGGCGGGTCCTGTCGGCGTGGGGCCCCACCATCCCTCCGGTAGCTGAAGCTTCCTCGGGATGGTTCCCCCCACGCCGCCACCCGCCCGGCGGGCGCATGCCCAAGGCGGCGAACCCGGCGGTCATCACGAGGACGAAAGCCAGGAGGACGCCGGCGAAGAGGAGGACGCCGAAGCCGCGGACCATCGGCGTCGGGGAGAGGAGCAGGACGAGGAAGCCGGCGGCGGTTGCCAGGCACGCGGTCGCGATCGTCGGGCCGGAAAGATTGGCGGCGATCCTTGCTGCCTCGGCTCCTGAGGCGCCGGTCGCCTGCACCTCGTCGAGGCGTGCCTGGAACTGGATCGCGTAATCGACCGCGAGGCCGATCAAGATCGGCAGAACCGCCACCGACGCCATCGTCAGGCTGCCGCCGACCAGGTCGAGGAGGCCGAAGACAAGGGCGGCCGACGCGAGTGCGAGCGCCAGGGGCAGCAGCCGCAGGCGAGACCGGAAGGCGAGCAGCAGGACGATCGCCATCACCACGATCGCCACGCCGAAGAGCAGGAGCAGCGCATCCTTCAGCGCGCGGGCGATCGCGTCGACCACGACCGGCGCCCCGGTGACGACGTAGCGGCCGCCGTGGAGGACGAAGCACGGTTCCGCCTTGCCTTCGGTGCCGCAGACCTTGCGCGGCGTCGTTTCGGCGACCGCGGCTTCGATCAAGCCGATCGCGCGGCGACGCTCGGCTGCGGAGAGGTCCGGCTTCAGGCGGATGACGATCTGCGCCGAGTGGGAGTTCGGGAAGAGGTAGGCGAGCCGCGCCTTCGGGGTCCCGCGCGCCTTGGCGAGATCGAAGACGACGGTGGCGACGAATTCTTCGTTGGCGATGCTCGGCACCGAGGTGATCCCGTACTTCGATGCCACGGCGAGCAAGTATTCGTTGAACCGTTCCGGCGGCAGCCGCCTGGCGAGACTTTCGAGCTGTTCGTCGATCTGCACCACGGCCTCGTTCAGGAAGGTCGCCGGGCCGGCGAGGAAGGCGACCGGTTCCATCGCGGCGATCGCCTCACAGGCACCGGGCAGCGGTTTCGCCCCCTTCGGCACCTTGCCGGAGAGACAGCCCTCCAGCCGCAGCAGCTTGTAGATGTCCTTGCCGAGCAGCAGCTTCGGCAGGCTGCCCTTGACCAGGACGACCACCGGTTCTTCGCCGAACTCGGCGCGCACCCGCTGGGTCGCTTCGGAGGTCGGGTCGCCCTTGCCGACGAGCGTGCCCAGACCCGCGTCGGTATCGACCTGGGTCGCGGCGACGGCGGCCGCGATCGCGATGACCCCGGCGACGACGAGCACGGCGCGGGCATGGTGGACCGACCACGCGGCAATCGCCCCGAACGGGCGGCGGCGCCCCATCCAGCGCCCCACTCAGTCCATCGAGAGCGGGCCGCTGACGTCCGCGTGGAGGAACTGGCTGACGAACGGGTTGGACGAGTCGAAGACTTCCTCTTTCGGGCCCGACTCGACGATCTTGCCGCTCCACAACACCGCGATGAAGTCGGCGATCCGGCGTGCCGTGTTGAGGTCGTGGCTGATCACCAGGTAACAGCCGCCGTTCTCGGCGTGGATCTCGCGGATCAGCTCGCAGAGGAGCGCGGTGCGGACCGGATCGAGACCCGAGTCGGGCTCGTCGAACATCACGATCGCCGGTTCCAGCACCAGCGCCCGGGCGAAGCCGGCGCGCTTGCGCATCCCGCCGGAGAGCTCGTTCGGCATCTTGTAGGTCGCCTCGGAGAGGCCCACCTCTTTGAGCCGCCGGTTGACGATCTCACCGATCTCCTCCTCGCCTTTGTCGGTGTGCTGGCGGAGCGGGAAGGCGACGTTGTCGTAGATGTTCATCGAGCCGAAGAGCGCCCCGTCCTGGAACAGCAGGCCGAACTTTTTGCGCACCTCGAAGAGTTCGTCGTCGGTCATGTTCGGGATCGATTCGCCGTGCACGAGGACGTCGCCGTGGTCGGGGTACAGCAGCCCGACGATGTGCTTGATCAGCACGCTCTTGCCGGTCCCCGACGGGCCGAGCACCATCGACACCTGGTTCTCGGGCAGGCCGAGGTTCAGCCCGTTGAGGATGCGGGCGCGGCCGAACTGCTTGACCAGGTCGATGACCTCGATCGCGTCGGTGCCACCGTGGTCGCGCTTGCGGCCGGTGTGAAAGCGATAGGGGTCGTGCTCGCGTGGGTCGACGCCGGGGATGACGAAATCCCGGCCCATCACCGCGCCGTCCTCGCTCACGTAAGGACCCTCGTCGGTGGCGCTCCGCGGGTGGCCGGGAGTCTCGGCGGCGGCGCCCACCGACACCACGGCCGGATCCTCGGCGGCCAGCTCGGCGCTCGTCTCCGCCTCGGCCTCGTACTGCTCCTCCTCGATCTCGTTGAAGCGCTCTTCCTCGTCGCGTGCCATCGCGTTCACCCTCCTATTGGAGCACGGGGATTCGCTCCCCAGAAGACCAGGGTCCCGAGCATGCCGATGATGTGGACTAAGACGATGTTCAAGACCATCGACTTCGCCGTCGCGGTCCCCACCCCCACCGGTCCGCCCGAGGCCGTATAGCCGTAGTAACACCCCACCAGGACGATCGCGGTCGCCATCACCATGCCCTTGATCAGGCTGAAGATCACGTCGGGGGGATTCTGGAACTGCCAGAAGATCAGCAGGTAGCCGCCCGAGGAGGCATCGCCGATCTGCTTGACCACAGCGATGTAGCTGGCCAGGTACATGACCCCGATCGCCACCAGGTACATGAACGGGAAGGCGATCCAGGCCGCAAGCAGCCGGGTGGCGCAGAGGAAGGTGACCGGCGGCACGCCCATCACCTCGAGCGCGTCGATCTCGTCGGAGATCCGCATCGCGCCGAGCTCGGCGACGATCCCGGTCCCGACCTTCGCCGAGAGCATGTAACCGAAGGCGTACGGAAGGATCTCGCGCAGGTCACACCAGGCGGAGAAGACGCCGGCGTAGGCGGGCGCGCCGTTGGCCCGCAGGAGGTAGGCGCCCTCGATCCCGCACTGGAGGCCGAGGACGAAGACGAGGCCCCAGATCACCAGGGCCGAGCCGAGGATCAGGATCCCGGCCTGGCGCAGCGCCTCGCCGAAGAAGCGCAGGACGCGACCCGAGTAGACCAGCATCGCGATGCGGCCGCCGAAGCGGGCGATCTCGCCGAGCGAGTCGAGCCAGCCGCGCGGAACTTCGAACCAGGCGTTCACCGCATGACCCCGATGTCGCCGGCGCCGGTCACCGGATCGTCTGCAGTTCGGGGTTGGTCGCCAGCAGCGTCTGGGTGAAGACGTAGTTGAAGGCGAAGAAGGCGAGGAACGAGATGACCACGGCCTCGTTCACCGCCCGGCCGACCCCCGCGGCGCCCCCCGAGGCGGTCATGCCTTTGTAGCAACAGACGATCGCGATGATCGCGCCGAAGAGCGTGCACTTGACCACCGATCCCCACAGATCGGTGACGGACGCCTGCTCGAACAGCGTCGCGAAGAAGCCGCCGAGGGACTGGTGATAAAGGATCTCGGTGAAGATGCCGCCGGTGAGGCCGGCCACGATGGCGAAGATGTCGAGCAGCCCGGTGACGAGCATCAGGGCGAGGAAGCGCGGCACGACCAGGTTCTTGATCGGGTCGACGCCCAGCACCTGGAGGGCGTCGAGCTCCTCGCGGATCTTGCGGGCACCGAGGTCGGCGGTGATCGCGGTGCCGGCGATCCCGGCGACGCAGACGCCGGTGACGAAGGGTCCGATTTCTCGGATCGCGGCGAGCACGAAGAAGCCGCCGAGGCGGTCGAGCGCGCCGAAGAGGGTGAGGAAGTTGGCGGCCTGGAGCCCGGGGGCACCGAAGTTGATCGCCACCGTCGAGACCAGCAGCGGGAACCAGCAGAGCTGCAGGGCGAAGAGGAACTGGCCGATGAACTCCTCGCCGTACGGGTAGGGCGGGCGGACCGCCGAGGCGATCGTGCGGCCGGTCAGGAGAACGAGCTCCCCCACCTGTTCGAACACCGACTTGGCGGGCAGGAACGCCCTGTTCACTGCGAATCCGACCATCTGCTCCTCCAGCAGGCCGCGCCTCCACGGTCGCGGCAGCCCCACTCGTCGCGCCGCAGTCTATGTGATCGGTCGGCCTGCTCCGTTAGCCGCATATTGAGATCTCGCTAACCCGGGCTTCGCCCCGAAAATGGCTCGGTTGCGGGGATTCCCCGTGCTAAATTCGCCACGCTTTGCGGGGGACCGGAACACCACACCGGGGTGCCCGCCTTCGAGCCGCCGCGGTGGGGTCCGCGGTCCTGGCCATGGCGGCGCTGCTCGCTGCCTGCGGCGGGTCGTCCTCGGATTCGAACGAGAAGGCAGGCACCTACAAGGTCGCGGTGACCGACGCCAGCTTCCCGGCGAAGCAGTTCATCGGCCAGACCTCGCTGATGCGGATCGACGTCAAGAACACCGGCAACAGGACCGTCCCGACCCTTACCGTCACCGTCGACGTGGAGGGCAAGGAGGGCGGCGAGGCACGCATCCCCTTCGCCATCCACGACCCGCAGCCCGGCCTCGCCGGCCCCGACCGCCCGGTCTGGGTGCTGGCCGCGACCTACCCCCGCCTCGCCGGCTCCTCCGAACCGGGCGGCGCCGAAACCTCGAACGCGAAGACCTACTCCTTCGGCCCCCTCGGGCCGGGCAAATCGGTCAAAGCCGTCTGGAAGCTCTCCGCCGTACGCGCCGGCAACTACACGCTCGGCTACGAAATCGACGCCGGCCTGAGCGGGGAAGCAAAGGCAAAGACCGCCTCCGGCGCCTCCCCCGGCGGCACCTTCGTCACCGACATCACCACCGCCCTTCCCGAAACCGAAGTGAACGCCGCCGGCGAAATCGTCGAAATCAAGCGCGGCGGCAAGCAGTAACCCGAACGGCAACCGCCGCCCTTGACTCTTCCTCGGCCGTCGTGCGTATTTCACAACGCCGGATCCATCGCTCGCTGAGTCAGGGGGCCTATGGCGCACACAACTCAGCGAGCGTCCGGCCCCTCGGATCCCGTCACGGAGGTGTGCGTCCCTCCCCGCGCCGCTGCGTCCCTCCGGGAGCTAGCCTCATGACATGCGCCCGCGCCTCGTCCACGTGGTTCTCGTCGTTCTCGCGCTCGCCGCCGCGCTGAGCCTCGCCGCCTGCGGCGGCTCAGGTGGAAGCGCCGAGCGCACGGTGACGGCGACCGAGACCGCCGCCCAGGTCCCACCTGAGGCGGCCCGGCCCGGTGGCGGACTCGCGTTGAGGCGGGTCGGCAAGTTCGACCGCCCCACCTACGTGGCGGGCGCACCGGGATACCCGCGCCTGCTCTTCGTCGTCGAGCAGCCCGGTCGGGTGATCGTGCTGAACGGCGGCAAGCGGGTCCGCCGGCCGTTCCTCGACATCCGCTCGCGGGTCGACTATGACGGTGCCGAGCGCGGCCTTCTCTCGATCGCCTTCCCACCCGACTACCAGGCGAGCGGCCGCTTCTACGTCTACTACGTCGACAAGGGCGGCTCGATCGAGATCGACGAATACCACCGGATGAGCCCGACCCGGGCGGCGCCGAAGTCGCGCCGAACCGTGATCACGATCCCGCACCCGGTGAACGCCAACCACAACGGCGGCCAGATGCAGTTCCTCGGCGAAGATCTGTACTTCGGCACCGGCGACGGCGGCTCGGGTGGCGATCCTCCCAACAACGCCCAGAACAAGGACGTGCTGCTCGGCAAGCTGCTGCGGATTGACCCGCTGCCGGCCGGGGGCAGGCCCTACACGATCCCGGCGTCGAACCCCTTCGTCGGCGGCGCCGGCCGACCCGAGATCTACAGCTACGGCCTGCGCAATCCGTTCCGCTTCAGTTTCGACTCGGTCACCAATCCGCAGGAACCACGGCTCGCGATCGGCGATGTCGGCCAGAACCGCTTCGAGGAGATCGACTACACCACCGTGGCCGCCGCCCGCGGCGCCAACTTCGGCTGGGACGCCTTCGAGGGCTTCGCCCCCTACGAAGAAGAAAACTCCGGCACGCCCGACCCCGGCGGCACGACCAAGCCCATCTTCGCCTACCCCCACTCCCGCGACGGCAGCTGCTCGGTGATCGGCGGTTATGTCGTCGCCGACCGCTCCCTGCCCTCCCTTTACGGCCGCTACGTCTACGCCGACTATTGCGAGGGCCAACTTCGCGCCCTCACTCCCCACCTTCGCCGCGCGGGCGATGACCACAAGTTGGGCCTCGCCGTCGCCTCCCCCACCTCCTTCGGCGAAGACGACGCCCACCACCTCTACGTCGCCTCCCAGATCGGCCCGGTCTACCGCCTGATCCGGAAGTAGCTCGGCGTCGATGGCGGTCCGGCTAAAGTTGGCTGACCAGCCAACTGGGGACGGAGGAATGAGCATGGAGAGCGGGACGGTGGAGACGAAGGTCCAGGCCGGCGAGGCGAACGGGGCGGTCGCCGAGCCCGAGGTGCTGAAGGTGCTGAACCCGGCGACCGGGGAGACGATCGCCACGGTGCCGGTCGACCCGCCGGAGGCGGTCGCGGCGACGGTGGCGCGGGTACGCGCCGCGCAGCCCGACTGGGAGGCGATGGGGATCGAGGGGCGCTACCACTGGCTGGGGAAGCTGCGCGACTGGATCCTCGACAACTCCGACCGGATCCTCGACACGATGCAGCGGGAGACCGGCAAGGTCCGCGCCGACGCCTCGAACGAGCCCACCTACCTCGCCGACACGATCAACTTCTACGGCACCCAGGCCGCCAGGTTCATCGGCGAGGAGAGCGTCCGCCCCCACTCCCCCCTGCTGGCGGCGAAGAAGCTCCGCGTCCAGTACCGGCCCCACCCGGTGGTCGGGATCATCAGCCCCTGGAACTTCCCCCTGATCCTGTCGCTCGGTGATGCGATCCCGGCGCTGATGGCGGGCGCCGCCGTGGTGATCAAGCCGTCGGAGTTCACGCCGCTGGGGATCGCCGAGGTGGCCGCGGCCTGGCAGCACGAGATCGGCGGCCCCGACGTCTTCGACGTCGTCCAGGGCATCGGCGCGACCGGCGGCGCCCTCGTCGACAACGTCGACTACATCCAGTTCACCGGCTCCGACCGCACCGGCCGCAAGGTGATGGCGCGCGCCGCCGAGACGCTCACCCCGGTCAGCCTCGAGCTCGGCGGCAAGGACCCGATGATCGTGCTCCGCGATGCCGACCTCGACCGGGCCGCCAACGCCGCCGCCTGGGGCGGGATGTTCAACTCCGGCCAGGTCTGCATCTCGGTCGAGCGCATCTACGTCGAGGAGCCCGTCTACGACGACTTCGTCGCCAAGCTCACCGCCGAGGTCGGCCGGATCCGCCAGGGCGCCGACGACGCCCGCGATCCGAAGGACGTCGGGGCGATGACGTCCCCGAACCAGACCGCGATCGTCGAGGGCCAGGTCGACGACGCACTCGCCCACGGCGCCCGCGCGCTGACCGGCGGCAAGCGCGTCCCCGGCCCCGGCGACTACTTCGAGCCCACCGTGCTGGTCGACGTCGACCACTCGATGAAGGTGATGCGCGACGAGACCTTCGGCCCGGTGGTCGGGGTGATGAAGGTGCGTGATTCCGAGGAGGCGCTGCGGCTCGCCAACGACACGCGTTACGGGCTCTCCGGCTCGGTCTTCGGCGAGCGCGCCAACGCCGAACGAGTCGCCCGCCGGGTCGAGTGCGGCGCCGTCAACGTGAACGACGTGCTGGTCAACTACTTCGCCTCCGACGTGCCGATGGGCGGCTGGAAGGAGTCGGGGATCGGCTACCGCCACGGCGCCCAGGGCATCCGCAAGTTCTGCCGCACCGAGTCGCTGGTGATCACCCGCTTCGGCGGCCGTCGCGAACCGACCTGGTACCCCTACACCCGCGGCCGCCGCGGCCTGATCGCGCGGCTCGCACAACTGATCAACGGGCGCGACTGGCGCCGCCGCCTCGGCCTTCGCCGCTGATCCCGCCGCTCCGCTGTTCCTTATGCGCCCCACAGGCGCATAAGGAACAGCGGAACGCGCTCGATAGCCTCTATGGCTCATGGCGGAGCGCGATTACATAGCGGCGGTGAAGGAGCGCGTCGTCGTCTTCGACGGCGGCATGGGCGCGACCCTCGAGCAATTCGACCTCACCCAGGAGGACTACGGCGGACTGCAGGGCAAGTGCCACGAGGCGCTCGTGCTGAACCGGCCCGACGTGATCGAGGGCGTCCACCGCTCGATGCTGGACGCCGGCGCCGACGTGGTCGAGACCGACAGCTTCCAGGGCTCACGGCTGAAGCTCGAGGAGTGGGGACTCGGCGAGCACACGCTGGAGATCAACACCAAGGCCGCCGAGATCGCCCGCAAGGCGGCGGGCCCGGATCGCTTCGTCGCGGGCTCGATCGGCCCGACCGGCTTCCTCCCTGCCTCTACCGACCCGACCCTCGGCAACATCTCCTTCGGCCGTCTGGCCGAGGTCTTCGCCGAGCAGGCGACCGGCCTGGTCAACGGCGGCGCCGACCTGATCATCATCGAGACCGCCCAGGACATCCTCGAGGTGAAGGCGGCGATCTTCGGCGCCCGCGAGGCCTTCAGGCAGACCGGCCGCACGCTGCCACTGCAGATCAGCGTCTCGCTGCTTCCCAACGGCGGCAAGATGCTGCTCGGCACCGACATCCAATCGGTGCTGACCACGCTGACGGCGCTCGACGTCGACGCCGTGGGCCTCAACTGCTCGACCGGCCCCGAGGACATGCGCGACGCGATCCGCTTCCTCGGCGAGACCTCCACCCTGCCGGTCCACTGCATCCCCAACGCCGGCCTGCCGCTGCAGGGACCCGACGGCGAGACGATCTTCCCGGAAGAGCCCGAGCCGCTCGCGGCGACCCTCGGCGAGTTCGTCGAGCGTTATGGCGTCGGCATCGTCGGCGGCTGCTGCGGCACGAATCCGGAGCACATCCGCGCGATTCGCGAACGGGTCGGGGCGGCGCGCCCCGTCGCGGCGCGCCCCGCCAAGGGCCCGGTCGAACTCTCGTCGATGATGACCTCCACCCCGCTGGTGCAGGAGCCGCGGCCGACGCTGGTTGGCGAGCGGGTCAATTCCCAGGGCTCGAAAAAAGCCAAGGAAATGCTGTTGACCGACGACTACGACGGCCTGGTCCAGGTCGCCGAAGACCAGGTCGAAGGCGGCGCCCACGTGCTCGACGTCTGCGTCGCCCTCACCGAGCGCCAGGACGAGGACGAGCAGATGACGGCCGTGGTGAAGCGGATCTCGTTGTCCCAGCCGGCGCCGATCCAGGTCGACTCGACCGAACCCGAGGTGATCAAGGCGGCGCTCGAGCAGATCCCCGGCCGGGCGATCGTCAACTCGATCAACCTCGAGGCCGGGCGCGCCAAGGCCGACCTCGTGGTGCCGCTGGCCCGCGAACACGGTGCGGCGCTGATCGCGCTCACGATCGACGAGGTCGGAATGGCGAAGACTGCCGAGCGCAAGGTCGAGATCGCCAAGCGGCTGGTGGAGATCGCGTGCGACGAGCATGGCCTCGACCCCGAGGCGCTGATCTTCGACCTGCTCACCTTCACCCTGACCACCGGCGACGAGGAGTGGAAGCCCTCGGCGATCGAGACGATCGAGGGCATCCGCCGGGTGAAGGCCGAGATCCCCGGGGTGAAGACCTCGCTCGGCGTCTCCAACGTCTCCTTCGGGATCAGCCCGCGGCCGCGGGCGGTCCTCAACTCGGTCTTCCTGCACCACTGCGTCGAGGCGGGGCTCGACCTGGCGATGGTCAACCCGAATCACATCACGCCCTACTCGGAGATCCCCGACGAGGAGCGCGAGCTCACCGACGACCTCGTCTTCAACCGCCGTGACGACGCTCTCGCCCGCTTCATCTCCCACTTCGAGTCGAAGGGCGACGAGACGGAGGCCGAGGCCGCCGACCCGACCGCCGGGATGGAGCCCGAGGAGGCCCTCCACTGGCACATCCTGCGCCGCAAGAAGGAGGGCGTCGAGGAGTGGATCGACAGGTCGGTGGAGAAGATCGGCGCCGTCCCGACGCTGAACGACGTGCTGCTGCCGGCGATGAAGGAGGTCGGCGACAAGTTCGGGGCGGGCGAACTGATCCTCCCCTTCGTCCTGCAGTCGGCCGAAGTGATGAAGCGCGCGGTCGCGCAGCTGGAGAACTACCTCGATCGGATCGACGGTCACACCAAGGGCAAGGTGGTGATCGCGACCGTCTTCGGCGATGTCCACGACATCGGCAAGTCGCTCGTCAACACGATCCTGACCAACAACGGCTACACGGTGATCGACCTCGGCAAGCAGGTCCCGGTCGACGCGATCATCGACGCCGCGGTGGAGAACGAAGCCGACGCGATCGGCCTCTCCGCGCTGCTCGTCTCGACCTCGAAGCAGATGCCGACCTGCATCGCCGAGCTGCACGAGCGCGGGCATGAGTTCCCGGTGCTGATCGGCGGCGCCGCGATCAACCGTGACTTCGGTCGCCGCGTCCTCTACCCGAAGGGGCGGGAATCCGACGAGGTCTACGCGCCCGGTGTCTTCTACTGCAAGGACGCGTTCCAGGGGCTTGACACGATGGACGCGTTGGTCGACGCGGAGGCCCGCGAAGCGCTGGTCGAACGGATCCGCGGCGAGGCGAAGGCCCTACGCGAGAAGCCGGTGGTGGTCGACGACGCGCCGCCGGTGACCGACTCGAGCGTCCGCTCGAAGGCCCTCACCGACAACCCGATCCCGACCCCGCCCTACCTGGGCGTGCGCGACGTCGACATCGAGCTGAACGACATCTTCCCCTACCTCGACCGCCACGTTCTGTTCAAGCTGCACTGGGGCGGCAAAGGAATCAAGGGCGAGGCCTGGCGACAGCTGGTCGAGGGCCACGACGGGGAGGAGGGCTTCGTGCCGCGGCTCGAACGCATGTGGCGGGAGCAGGACTACCTGCACCCGAAGGCGCGCCTCGGCTACTTCCCCTGCAACTCCGACGGCAACGAGCTGGTCGTCTTCGACCCCGAGGACCCGGAGGTCGAGCTGGAGCGCCTCGTCTTCCCGCGCCAGCCGAAGCACGACCGGATCTGTCTGGCCGACTTCTACCGGCCGCTCGAGAGCGGCGAACGCGACATCGTCGCCCTGCAGGGCGTCACGGTCGGGGCCGAGGTGACCGAACTGCTCGACCGGCTCGGTGCCGAAGGTGAGGTCACCGAGCAGTACTACACGCACGGACTCGGGGTGCAGTCGGCCGAGGGACTGGCCGAGTGGCTGCACTCGGAGGTCCGCCGCGGCCTGGCGATCCCGCTCGACCAGGGACGCCGCTACTCGTGGGGCTACCCCGCCTGTCCGGACCAGTCCGAGCACGAGAAGGTCTGGCGGCTGCTCGGCCTCGAGTCGATCGGCATGTACCTCTCGGGCGGTTATGCGGTGATGCCCGAGCAGTCGACGGTGGCGATCATCGCCCACCACCCCCAGGCCGTGTACTTCGGCATGAAGTCGGGCTTCATCCCCGAGGGGAAGACCTCCGACGAACTGATCGCGGGCACCGAGCGGGGCGGCGACCTCCCGCCCGAGACGGATCCCGCCGAGGGCGCCGACGAAGGCGCCCCCAAGCCCGAGTCCACCGCCGACGCCCTCGGTTAGCTGTTCCTTTTGCCGACCCCTCCGGCATAAGGAACAGCGGAGCAGACCCGGCCGAGGCCCCTCGCGGCAGGTCACACCACCCGGGATTTCGCGGGGGGCGGGCCGGCGACGTTTGGATGGCGCCGCCGCCGGCCGCTCGCCTCCCGGCGTACCAGGGGAGGCGGCCTGGGATCGGTGGCGATCTCCCCCTTCGATGCCGATCTTAACTCAATACACGAAAGTTTTTTTACAGCTCAGCGAATTTTGTATTAAAGGCACCTGGGCTGAGGACTTGCGGTGTCAGCCCGACCGAGGACCGGCGGCCAAAGACGGGGCACTGCCGGGCCCGGGGCCCCCGGACGCCCGCTGAGTTGAGGGCGCCAGGACGCCCTCAACTCAGCGGGCGAAGGATCAGGCCGTGACGGAACACGCACGAAGGCGCCGGAAGGCCACGGAAGGGTAGGCGAGTCGAGACTCCGTGCACCTTCCGTGACCCACGCCCCCGGGCATGAGAGTCGAGGCCCCCGTGCGCCTCACCCCGACCGATGCCCGGAGGCATCGGTCGGGGTGAGGCCTGCGGTCGTCCCTTGGCCCCGTCCAGCGGGCCTGGGACGACAGCAGGCCCACGACCCGCCGGCCTTCCGTCACACGGGCCCAGGTTCGCGAGGTCCCCGTGATCGGCGGCGCTGGAGGGGTGCTAGGCGACGCTGCTGTGGCTGCGATCCGGGGCGCGCCGGGGGCGCGGGTGCGGATCGAGGTGCACCGGGGCGGTCGAGAGGGCCTGCACGCGCAGATCGCTCCAGGTGAGACCCTCGCGGACCAGGGCGGGCAGGCCGAGGGTGACCGCAGTGGCGATCTCGACGCCCTGCAGGATGATCCCGTAGGCGAGCGCGTCGCCGTAGCTGACGCCGAATCCGGAGTGCAGGACGCTGACGACGGCGGCCTGGAAGACACCGATGTTGGATGGAGTCACCGGCACGACCGCGGTGACGTTGACCGCGAAGAGGACCGCGGCGGCGGCGCCGATCCCCGCCTGGCCGTTCAGGCCGAGAGCCTGGAACAGCGCCCAGCAGGACGACAGCTGGATCGCCCAGGCACCGAGCTGGGCGATCGCGGCAGCAGTGCCCTCGCGCGGGTCGCGGAAGATCTTCAAGCCCGCGCGGACCTGCACCATCGCCTTGTGGATGGCGGCCGCAACCCGTGCCACCCTGCCGCTGCCGGTCTGGCGCATCACCAGCGGCGCGACCAGGACGACGACGAGCAGGATCAGCGGCACCAGGCTGAAGGCGAAGAGCTGCTTGGTGCCCGAGTGGAAGAGCGGCGTGGTCGAGACGATGATGACCCCGAGCAGCGCCAGCGCCACGAGGTTCAGCAACGTCTGTGACACCAGGGTGCCGAGCAACACCGGGAAGGTCTCCCGCATGCGGCCGGTGCGGCGCGCCAGCGCCAGCGCCCTGGCGGGCTCGCCCAGGCGGGCCGGCAAGGTCGCCGACATCAAGACGCCGATCATCGTCGCCGAGGTGACGTCGCGCCGGCGGACCGGCCGATCGGGCAGGGCCGCGCGCGCGATCCAATACCAGGACGCGGCGCGGAAGAACATCGAGATCGACATCAGGGCGAAGGCGACGATCACCCAGCTGAGGTCGGAGCGGACGATGCTTTCGAGGACTTCGTTGACCCCGATCCTCTTCATCGCCTCATAGGTCAGGAAGGCGCCGAGCATCGCCGCGAAGCCGAGGCCGACGCGCCGGGCGATGCGGCGACCGCGCTTGCCTTCGGCCGCCGGTGGCGGGTCGAGGGAGGGCAGCTTCTGCGGCGGGACCGGCCGGTTGCCGTCAGCCGGGCGCAGGCCGGCCCAGTGGGCGGCCCGGGCGGCGGTCCCGACCGGCGCCGGAGCGGCCATCGCGCGCTCGTAGACGGTGGTCACCTGGTCGGCGATCCGCGGCCAGGCATAGCGCTTGGCGCTGTGCCGAGCGGCGGCGCCCATCACCATCAGCCGCCGCGGTTCGTGGGCGACGCGCTGCAGCTCCTCGGCGAGGCGCTGGGGATCGCCGGGCGGCACCAACAGGCCGTCGACGCCGTCGGTGACGACGTCGCTGTAGCCGGCGATGCCCGAGGCGATCACCGGCGTGCCGGCGGCAAAGGCCTCGGTCAGGACCATGCCGAAGCTCTCCCCGGAGAGCGACGGAGCGCAGAGCACGTCGGCCGCGTGCAGCTCGGCCCACAGCTCCTCCTCGGAGACCCGGCCGCGCACGTCGATCGAGCCGAGCAGCTCGGGGTCGGCGAGCCAGTGCTTCACGTCGTCCTCCTCGGCACCGATCACGGTCAGCCGCGAGGGGACGTGCTCGACCAGGGCGTTGAAGGCGGTCAGCAGGACCGGCAGCCCCTTGCGCTCCTCCGGACGGCCGACGAAGAGGATCTTCAGCTCGTCGCCGGGCACGGTGAGCCCGGCGGGCGGTGCGTCGACATCGACCCCATTGGGGATGATCGTGTACTCGCCGCCGAACCAGCGCATCCCCGTCCAGGCCGCCGCCTCGGAGACGGCGATCCGCGCGGAGAGGCGGTTGAACATACGGCGGGCGCCGAGCGCGGTGGCCGCGTGATTGGGAAGGGCCTTGGTCGAGTAGGCGTGGAAGGTGCCGACGACCGGCGTCCGGGCACCGAGCACGGCGTTCCAGCCGACCAGCGGGGCCACCGGCTCGTGGACGTGGATGACGTCGAATTCGCCGGCGCGGACCTCGCGGCGCGGGCGAGCGTAGCCGCCGACCGGCGAGACGGCGAGGTTGGAGACGGCGCCGTTGGCGCCCAGCCCGACGGTACGGCCGAGCGGGACCAGGTAATCGGGCAGCTCGACCGTCGACGGCGCGGCGCGGTGCGTGGCACGGCTGAACGCACCGGGCGGATCGACCGGTGCGAGGACGCGCACATCGTGGCCACGGCCGAGGAACTCCTCGGCGAGCGCTTCGACGTGCCGGTTCACGCCCCCTTGGAATGACCAGGAATATGGCGAGACAAAACCTATGCGCACGAGTTCTTAAGGTTAGACGACAGGGCGGTCCGCACGAGAGTCCATACCCGCTCTCACGGAGAGGATTACGCCCCGCGCGTCGATCTCCCTCCCTCGGCCCAGGCCCAGCCGAGGAAAACCAGCAGATATGCGGCCCCGACCTCCAGCAGGAGCGCCCCCGAGTCGTTCGCGACAGTTGCCACAACCGTCGCCACCACGGCGCCGATCAGGGCCGCGCGCATCGCCGGTACGTCACGCACCCAGCCGGCCAGCGTGGCGCGCCGCAGGACCGCGATCAGCACCCCGATCGCGACCACCGGCAGGGCGACGAGGAGGATCGGGCGGACGAAGCTGCGGGCGGTCTGCTCGAGCCGGCGCTGGGCAGTGTCGCCGAGCGAGTGCAGGCCGCCGGCGTCGAGCACCGAGCGGGTGAAATGGGAGTTGGCGCCGGTGAGGACGTCGGCAAGCGCCAGCAGCGCGACGACCCCCAGCGGGATCAGGATCACCAGCAGGATCCAGCGCCGGCGCCCGCCCGTCACCACCAGGGCGGCGACCGCGACGCCGATCGGGATGTCGATCGCGGCGCCGACGTCGGCGCCGAACTTGCCGGAGGCGAAGATCCCGGCGAGGACGAGCCCGACGACGAGGAAGACGGCGGCGCAGCGCCCCGGCGGGAGGCGCGGCGCGAAGCCCGCCAGCCCGGCGCCGACGCCGCCGACGATCAGCACCGAGAGCAGTGACTCGAGCTCGTTGCCGATCCCGTAGAAGCGGACGCCGAGGAGCGGGTTCGGACCGAGCAGGGAGAGCGCCGAGAGCGGCGAGCCGAGGATCGCGTCGAGGGCGTAGGCGCCGACGGTGACCCCCGCGGCGACCGCGAGGGCGCGGTAGTCGCGCAGCGCCACCAGGGTCAGCACCGCCAACAGCGGCGCGCCGAACGTCACCAGGAGCGTTTCCGGGAGCTGCGCCGGTTCGAGCGCCGCGCCGGCCAGCAGGAGCAGCGGCAGGTAGACGACCGAGAGGCCGACCAGCCGCACCGCCGCCGGCGCCAGCCCACGGGCGAGCAAGGCCACCAGCCCCAGGGCAAGGACCCAGGCCAGGATGCTCCAGCCGATCACCGGCCCGCGCCGCGAGGCGACCACCGCCATCCGCGCGCCGCGCGTTTCGATCCCGGCCGGATCTACCGCTCCTTCGCTGCGGATCGCCTGTCCGATCATCTGGCCCGGGACGGCGACGCCGAAGAATTCGAGGAGCGTCGGCGCGACGTCGGTCGAGGAGACATAACCGTTCGTCCGGGTGGTGTCGGAGGTGAGATCACCCCGGTAGCCCGGCCCGGCGATCCCGATCGGGATCGGTTCGTCGGTCTTGCCGGTCGGCGTGGCGATCGCGATGACGAGGTCGCGCGCGCCGGCCCGGCGCGCGACTCTCACGGCACGGCCGCGCGACGCTTCCGACACGAAGAGGAGGCCGCCGGGCGCCGACCGGGGCATCCCGGTCTCGACCCCGATCGCGCATGCTGCCGGCCCGCGGCCGGAGGCCGCCACGGGTCGGCCGCTCCCCGAACCATGCTCCAGCAATTCCCCCAGCAGGCCGGGTTCGATTTCGTCAGGCGCGGTTTCGGCCCGTTCCCGCGCTTCTTCGAACCAGGCCTCGCAGGCCCGCCGCCCGTGCCGCAGCGGAGCCAGCCCGTGGTCGTAGAGCGAGTTGAACACCCGATTCCCGGCCCCGATGTCGAGGTAGGTCTGTTCCGGGGTCACCGTCCCCAGTCCCGCGCTCATCAGGCCCGGGGAGAAGCCGGCGTCGGCCAGTTCGCGCACCGTGGTCGACGAGGGCACGAAGAGGACGTAGGCACGCGGCGGGACCGACCCCGTCGCCACCGCCGGCGCCGCCAGGACCATGCACAACGACAGCGCTATCGTCAGCACCATGCCCGCCGACCGCACTTTCGCCAAATTCAGCTTCTTCAAAGTCGATCCCGCCTGGCGCCGTCGCGACGCCGACCTTCGCGCCGCCGACAAGCAGGAGTTCCTCGCCGCCTGCGAGGACTTCGGCATCGACCGGTCGCTGCGCGCCTACTCAACCATAGGAACGCGTGGTGACGTCGACCTGGTGCTGCTCAGCCAGAGCGCCAACCTCGAGGACATCCACACGTTCCACGTCGTGCTCGGCCAGTCGGGGCTGGCGAAGTGGAGCTCGATGCCGTACTCGTTCCTCTCGATGACGAAAGTGTCCCCTTACTCGGAGGAGGCGGCGCGCCCGGAGATCTGCGTCTCCGACCGCAAGTACCTCTTCCTCTACCCGATGGTCAAGCAGCGCCGCTGGTACGGCCTGCCGCCCGCCGAGCGCGGCCGGATCATGAAAAGCCACATCGAGGTCGGCCGCAAATACCCGGAGATCACGATCAACACGACCTACTCGTACGGGATCGACGACCAGGAGTTCGTCGTCTGCTTCGAGGGCGACGACCCGGCGGCGTTCCTCGAACTCGTCAACGAGCTGCGCCCGACCGAGTCGAGCGAGTACACCGAGCGCGAAACGCCGATGCTCACCTGCGTCTCGATGTCGGTGGGCCGCGCGCTCGACGCCCTCGACGGCGTCGCCAGCGCCGCCACCTTGCCCGCCTCGGCCTAGGCCGGGCGCGACCTGATTCGCGCGGGTCGCATTAGGGTCGCCTATCCTTCCATCCCCGTCCTAGACCGAAAAACGAGAGAGATGCCCAAGACCGGTACCCCTGAGAACCCCCTTCGCGTCGCCATCGTCGGCGCCGGCCCGTCCGGCTTCTACGCCGCCGAGCACATCCTCAAAGACGGTGACGTCCACGCCCAGGTCGACCTCTTCGACCGCCTCCCCACCCCCTTCGGGCTGGTGCGCGGCGGCGTCGCCCCCGACCATCCGAAGATCAAGTCGGTGATCCGCGTCTACGAGAAAACGGCGGCGCGCGACGGCTTCCGCTTCTTCGGCAACGTGAAGATCGGCCACGACATCGAGGTCGAGGAGCTGGAACAGCGCTACCACGCGATCGTCTTCACGGTCGGCTGCGAGACCGACCGGGCGCTCGGCGTCCCCGGCGAGGACCTGCCCGGCAGCCATGCCGCCACCGCCTTCGTCGGCTGGTACAACGCCCACCCCGACTACGCGAACGAGGACTTCGACCTCTCTGCCGAGCGCGCCGTGGTGATCGGCAACGGCAACGTGGCGATGGACGTGGCGCGGATGCTGGCGCTGACCGACCACGAGCTGCGCCGGACCGACACCGCCGACCATGCGATCGAGGAGCTCGACAAGAAGGGCGTCAAGGAGATCGTCGTCCTCGGGCGCCGCGGCCCGGTCCAGGCCGCCTTCACCAACCCGGAGATCAAAGAGCTCGGGGTGATGGAGGACGCCGACGTGGTCGTCGACCCCGCCGACATGGAGCTGGACCCGGCGAGCAGAGCGTTCCTCGAGTCCGACGAGGCCGACAAGACGACGCGGGTGAACGTCGAGACGCTGCAGGAGTTCTCCGAACGGACGCCGGAGGGCAAGAAGCAGCGGATCGTGCTGCGCTTCCTCGCCTCGCCGATCGAGATCAAGGGCGACGGCAAGGTCGAATCCATCGTCATCGGCCGCAACGAACTGGTCGAGGAGGGCGGGCGACTCGTCGCCCGTGACACCGGCCGGCGCGAGGAGCTCGAGTGCGGGCTCGTCCTGCGCTCGGTCGGCTATACCGGCGTGCCGATCGAGGGCGTGCCATTCGACACCAGGCGCGGCCTGATCCTCAACGAGGGCGGCCGGGTGCTCGACTCCCACGACGCGGGCCACAAGGTCGGCCACTACACCGCGGGATGGATCAAGCGCGGCCCCTCGGGCGTCATCGGCACCAACAAGAAAGACGCCCTGGAGACCGTCGGGCACCTGCTTGCCGACGTCGCCTCGGACACCCTCCTCGACCCGGCCGACCCGGCCCCGGAGGCGATCGAACGGCTGTTGGCGGAGAAGAACGTCCGCTATATCTCCTTCGAGGATTGGCAGGCGATCGACCAGGCCGAGGTGGGCCGCGGCGAGCCGCACGGCCGTCCCCGGGTCAAGTTCGTCCGCGTCGACGAGATGCTCGACACGGTCGGCGAGCAGGTCGGGTAGCGATGGCGGTCGACCTCGCCGAGCTGAAGGCGATGATCGAGGCTGCCCTGCCGGGCGCCTCGGTCGCCGTCACCGACGAAGACGGGGCCGGCCAACATCTGCGCGCCGAGGTCAAGGCCCCCCAGTTCGCGGGTCTCTCGCGAATCGACCAGCACCGGCTGGTGAAGGCGGCGGTGAAACCGCGCTTCGACGACGGCACGGTTCACGCGCTCTCGGTGAAGACCGAGCCCGTGTGAAAGTTGGCACACAAGATTTACAGTCTGCGCGCCACACGTGCGTAATTTCTCCCTAGCCTTGCGGTATGGAGGCTATGAGATCCACCTGGACCGACTCCCGGCTTGACGACCTGAACGACAGGGTCAAAAGCATGGACAGGAAGATCGACGAAGGCTTCGCCCGGCTCGATGGCCGCATCGACACGCTGAACCACACGATGATCCAGGGGATGATCGCCCTGATCAGCATCATCACCGTGCTGCTCGCGGCGTTCCTCACCCTCGTCGCGACGCGCCTCTGAGCCGACGCGTCCCCTTGGCTACCCTGTGGACATGGCCGACCAAGAGCTGAAGTCCAAAGTCGAAGAGTTGATCGCAGCCAACCCGGTGCTGCTCTTTATGAAAGGGGTGCCGGAGGCACCGCGCTGCGGATTCTCGATGCGCGTCGTGCAGATCCTCGACTCGATGGACGCCGAGTACGGCGCGATCGACGTGCTGCCCGCACTGCAGCCGCTGCGCGAAGTCACCGCCGAGATCTCCGACTGGCAGACCTTCCCGCAGCTCTACGTCAATGGCGAGCTGTTGGGCGGTGCCGACATCGTCCAGGAGATGTACGAATCGGGCGAGCTCGCCGAGGCGCTCGGGCTCGAGCAGCCCGAGGTCGCGACGGTCCCGGCCACCGAAGAGCGCCCGCCCAGCCAGTCTCCCCCGCTCCAGATCGAATAGATGGGCTGATGCCGGGACGGCCGTGGTTCGCGGCCGTTGCGGCCGGCCGAGGTGTGCCGCTGCCCGGGCCGTCGTGGCCGGCCGAGATGTGCCGCTGCCCGGGCCATCGCGGCCGTCCGAGATGGCGCTCGGCCCGCGGCCGTTGCGGCCGTCCGAGGTGCGGCGCAGCGCGTAGCCGCCCCGGCCCCGGCCGCCCCGGCGTTCCCGGGATCGCTCCGCTGTTCCTTATGGTCCCCTTGGGACCATAAGGAACAGCGGAAGGGACGGGGCCGTCGTGTCCGGCCGAGGTGCCGGCGCGACCCCGGCCCCCGCACCCGTCCGAGATGCGTCCCGGGCGCCTCATGGCGCTCCTGGCAGGCTATGAGCGCCATGAGGCGCCCGGGACGGGAGGGGGTCGTGGGGAAGGCGGGCACAGGGACGGGAGGGGCTCGTGAAAAGGGGGGGGCAGGGACGGGAGGGGGTCGTGAAAGAGACGACACGGGGACGGGAGGAAGGTCGGACTCCCGTGATCCTCCGGTCCGGGAGAAGGCCCGGGGACCGGAGGAGGTCGGACCTCCGTCACGGTCACGTATGGAAGAGGGATCCAAAGCGCCCGATCCGTGACGAGGATGCCGGGAAGGTCACCCTTCCCGGACCCTTCGGTCCGTTCCCGGGCCCGAAAGGAAGGCCCGGGAACGCGTTCCGTACCTTGACCCTGCCATGGCAGGGTCAAGGTACGGAACGCGTCCGTGAGCGTTGGACAACACGGGAGG
>JAFDWO010000071.1 GCA_018268415.1 Actinomycetota bacterium
ATCCCTGTGTCGTCTTTTTCACGACCCCCTCCCATCCCTGTGCCCGCCTTCCCCACGACCCCCTCCCGTCCCGGGCGCCTCATGGCGCTCACAGCCTGCCAGGAGCGCCATGAGGCGCCCGGGACGCAGCTCGGACGGGTGTGGGGGTCGGGGTCGGGGGGCCACGCTCGCCGGGACGCACCTCGGACGGGTGCGGGGGTCGGGGCCGGGGCCGGGGTCGGGACACTACGCTCGCCCCACACCGCATCTCGGACGGCCGCGGGGGCCGGGGTCGCGGCGCACCTCGGACGGGCCCGGAGGCCGGGGTCGGGAGGCATCTCGGACGGCCGCCCCGGCCCGAACCGCGCGCCATCTCGGACGCCCGCAGGCGTCCGGGTCCCCGCCAGACGGGCCCCCGCAGGCCCGACGATCCGAGGGCCCGACGATCCGAGGGCGCGACGCCACCGGCCGGTGGCGCGCCCGTCGTCCGGGCGCGCCACCGCCGGCCCAGGAGCTAGTGCCCCGGGCAGACGGCCGGGTCGAAGCCCGGCTGGTTGGCGAACTGGACCCGCTGGTAGCTGAACGGGTGGTTCGCGGAGGGGCTCACGGTGAGCCGCAGGTACTCGTGGCACGGGGTCGTGCTGCCGTTGACGGTGATCCGTCGCAGGTTCGGCACTTCGTCTTCGATGCCGTAGATCGAGCGGTTCTGCGGCCGGCTCGGGTCGGCCAGCGGGCGATCGTCGGTGAACTTGTGCGAGTCCCCGTTGAGCAGCAGGACCGGGCCGCCGAAGCTCGTGGTCTGGGCGGCCAGCTCACGCACGATCGGCGTGAAGTGGTCGTAGCTTTCCGGGTCACCGACGATTTCCGGGTCCCACATGTCGGCCTGGATGCCGATCACCACGGCCTTCGCGTTGTTGGCGCGAGCACGGTCGAAGATGTGGTCGATCCATTCGACGTCGGCGGCGGTGCGCCCTTCGACCTCGGCGATCTGGGAGCTGGTGCGCGGCTGGCCGAACCACGGCATCCAGTCGTTGTTGGAGCCGGGGACGTTGACGGCGCCGAACTGGGTGCGCGACTGGTTCCAGGACACGTTTTCGACGTAGTTGCCGCCCTCCGTTTCAACCTGACGGGCGTTCCGGCCGAGCGTCCAGCCGGGGTTGTCGAAGAAGATGCGCTGAATCTCGGCGAGACGGGCGGGCCGCGTGTCGCCGTTCAGCACCGGGCCGGCGGGCCAGTAGGCACCGTTGTTGGCGCGGTGGCAGTCGGTCCACTCGTTGTCGCCGGGGGTGTAGACGAAGGGGTCTTCGAACTGGTTGAAGTCGGCGCGGATCGCTTCGAAGTAGCTGGTCGAGCAGACGGTGGAGCCGTTCTTGATGTCACCGAGGTGCATGACCAGGCTCACGGACGGGTCGGCGTTGATCTCGGCGATGTCGTTGGGGAAGTTCGCGATCTGCGGGGCCCCATAGGGCGTGTCGCCGATGATCGCGTAGGTGGCGGGCTTGGCCGCGTCCAGCGGCGGGCCGCCGTTGGGCTGCTTGGCGACGGCAAGTGGTGCGATCACCGCGAGCAGTGCCGTCATGGCCACCGCGATGAGAGACGAGCGCTTCATGCTTTGTTGTCCTTTCGTGAAGGGATGACGCGGCGAAGCTATGGCCCTCCCGAAGGCCGCATGTAGCCAGGGCGTGAATCTCGCCCACAACCCGGGACGGTGGGCTCCGTCGGGGCGGCGGCCGGATCAGTTGAAGTACGGCGCTTCGATCGTGGCGAGGCTGAAACGGAGGTCGCCGGTCAGGGCGAGCGAGCGTTCTTGGCGATCGATCAGGACGCCCGACTGGTCGCGTTCGGGGTGGGAGACCTGGTGTTCGAGGCCGAGGGGCAGGTCGAACGGCTTGCCGAGCGGCGGGTGGGCGAGGTCGGCGCGGAGCTCGATCCAGGGTTCGTGGGAGCCGGGATCTTCGGGGGCACCACTGCATTCGCCGCCCCCGGAGCCCACCGGGTCCCCGAGGTTGAGGTCGGCGGTCAGCTCTTCCTTGCCGTGCCAACCGAGCGCGAGCGAGGTTGGCAGCGAGGAGGCGTCGAGGCGAAAGGCGCAGGAATAGTCGCTGCCCGGGTCGGCCGCGTCGACGTGGCTGCTGGTGCCGGCGCCGCCGAGCAGGCGCGGCGAGGAGGCGCCGCCGGGCTGTTCCTGGCCGAGGACGATCCGCAGCCCTTTGCGGCCGCCGAAGCTGCCCGCCAGCGTGAGCTGGATTTCAGACCTGGTCGTGGCGGCGAGTTCGGGCTCCCCGATTTCGCTTTCTTCGAGGCGAAGATAGGAGCCCGAGCCGGTCAGGGTCGCGAAGTAGAAGTAACGGGCGGGAGCCAGGTTGAGGGCGAGCGTCGCGCTCGGGTGGGGATCGGGGCGCCAGCCCGAGCCGCGGCGGCGAAAGATCTCCACCCCGCCTTCGACCACCGCCCCGTGCTTGCGCTCCAGGTAATAGACGCCGGCGAAGCGGAAGTGGAAGTAGACCGAGGCGTGATAGCCGACGATCGCGTAGCCCCGTGGGTGGGCGGCGAGGAAACGGCCGCGCAGTTCCGCGCGGTCGTGGCCGGTCGGCTTCCCGAAGGGGTCGATCGCGGCCCGCGCGCCCGGCGCGCCGGCGAGGGCGGCGCCGAGCAGGAGGGCCGAGGCGCAGCCGAGCAGCGCCGCCGCCCGGGTGCCCGCCGCGAGCGCCCCGCCCCTCATCGCGGGTAGGTCTTTTTGCTCTTGTAGAGGGAGAGGCGCCGCAGTTCGACTTCCGCGCGGCCGGTCACGGCGTCGGTGCAGGTGCCTTCTTCCGGATTGAGGTGGGTGGAGCAGTTGTGCGTGGTCCCGGCCGGAGTGCTCACATCGAGCTCGAACGTCACCTTGGGGTCTTTCCGGAGGCGGTGAAAATCCCCACCGAGGCCGCGACTGATCGTCACGTCGGGGAACCCTTCTGCCAGCTCGGGCGGATAGAGCCGCCCGGCGTCCTCGAGCAGCGCCGCGAGCTGGGCGGGACCGTTGTTCACCGGACATTCACCGGTGGTGCTGTTGTCGCCGAGCACGCTGATCGTCCAGTAGGTCGGCACGGTGCCGTTGTGGTGGGCGACGATCGCCTGCGTCGCCGAGCCGGGGACCGGCAGCAGGGACCAATAACAGGTGGCCGGAGGCGTCGCGTGACACGCTTCGTTTTCCCCTTCGGTCGACGTGTATTCGAGTTCCATCGAGGAGTGGTCGGCCTTGATCCGCCCCGGCGTGGTCACGGTCGGTTCCAGCCCCAGCTTCGCCGCCGCCGCCCCCAGTTCGCCCGGCCCCGCCACCGGCACGGTGAGGTGACTGAAGAACAGCGTCCGTTCGAAGTGGGCGGTTTCGTGGGTGTGCACCGGAGCCATGACCGCGGCCCCTTCGCTGCTCGTCCCACACGCGACCGTGCCCGCGGTGTCACGGGTGTAGGTGCCGTCGTACCGAATCGTCGCCTGGACCTCGGCCGCGTACGGGAAACCCGCCGGCAACACGCTCCGCCCCTTCGCCGCGGCGCCCCCGGCGAACGCCACGGCCACGACCGCGACCAAGGCCACCACCACCACGCCGGCGACCACCGATCGCCGCCCACTTTTCGATTGCACAGTCATCCCTTTCGGGACGAGACCGGGCGAGTATCTGGGCCTGCGAGGGCCGTGTCAAGCCCCGGCCCCTGTCCGGATGCGGAGGCGTGAGGTCCTTACTCCCAGAACCGCGCCCGGAAGGGATCGAGCGCGGCGCCGAACTCGGCCAGCAGGCGGCCCCGGGAGTCCTCGAGGCGCGCCAGGGCGCGGGAGACGTCCTGCCCGGTCAGCTCGCCGGCCCACTTGCGCGCCGTGCCGGCGACGAAGACAGCCTCGACGTCGCTCGGGGTCGCGTAGGAGACGACCGTCGCGGCGAGATTGCCCGGCGGATCGAGGGACAGGCGGCCGGGACGGAGCACGATCAGGTCGGCAGCCCGGCCCGGGGTCAGGGATCCGATGCGGCCGGCGAGGCCCGCGTTGGCGGCGCCGCCGACCGTCGCCAGGGCCAGGATCGCGGGGGCGTCGACCAGCTGCGGGGTCGCCTGCTCGCCCGGCACCACGGGAGCGGAGCGTCCCCGGGCGAGGTGGAGCAACGTCCTCATCTCGGCGAACATGTCGATCCCGTAACCGACCTCGGTGTCCATGCTGAGGCCGACCGGCACCCCGGCGGCGAGAGCCTCGGCCAGCGGCGGGATCGCGTCGGCCACCAGGTAGGTCGTGTCCGAGCGGGCACAGACGTTGACGGCCGCACCCTGCTCGCCGAGCCGCCGCCAGATCTCGGCGGAGAGCCCGGAAGCGTGGTTGAAGGTGTGGTCGCTGCCGATCAAGCCGGCCTCGAACAGCCGACGAAGGTCGGCCTCCACCCAGGCGCCGGTCTCGGTGCTGGTCCAGAACCCGTGCTCGCGGGCGAATTCCCACAGGCCAGACTCGGGAGCGCCGAACAGGCGCAGCGTCAGCAACTCCTCCCCGCCGCCGAAGGACTCGTCCCGCAGGCGCAGGACGTCCGCGAGCCAGTCGTCGGTGCGGGTTCCGTCGACCGGGGCCCCGACAGCGTGCACGGCCCGGATCCGCGCCTCCCGCAGGCCCTCGACGGCGGCGTCGGAGTGCTCTGGCGTGCGCGCGTTGTGGCAGTTGTCGACGAAGCAGGTGACGCCGGAGTCGAGCATCCGCAGGCTGCTCACCAGGTTGCCGATCCGCATGTCCTCGGGCGCGTAACAGGCGGCCAGCCCGGGTGGCCCGGGCGCTCCGAAGTAGGCGCCGTGCACGGTCGCCATGTACTCCGGGAGCGTCACGTCCGGCACCAGGCCACCGAGGGCCGCCTGCCAACCGTGGAAATGCGAGTCGACCAGCCCGGGCAGGACGACCGCGCCCTTGGCGTCGACCTCGATGCCGTCGAATCCACCCCCGGCCGCGCCGAGTTCGGGGCCGACCGCGGCGATCATCGACCCCTCGATGAGCACGTCGCCGACGAGCTCGCCGACGTCCGCGTCCATGCTCAACACATAGCCACCCCGCACCAGGATGCGCCGCCGGGAGTCCCCATCGGTCCGCGCCAGCAGGTCCAGCACCGCGTCAGCCATCGATCGCCTCCTTACCCTGACCGAGGAAAAGCGCCAATTTCGCCGGGTCGGCCTCGGCATCACCCGCCTCGCACATCCGCTCCAGCAGATCCCTGGCGGTAGAGGCCAAGGGGACGCTGGCCCCGGCCTCCTCGGCAGCGCCGACGATCAGCGAGAGGTTCTCGCGAGCGTTGTCGGCCGTCACCAGCCTGCCCTCGAATTCGCCCGCCGCGATCATCGGCGCCCGCACCTGGAACTGGCCGGAGGTCGCCGCGGGGCTGCGCGAGAGCAGCTCGACGACGTCGTCGAGGTCGAGGTCGAGCTGCTCGGCGAGCGCCATCGCCTCGGCGGCGGCGGTCACGTGGACGATCACCAGCAGGTTGGCGACGTACTTCATCCGCGTCCCGGCGCCGAGCGCGCCGACGTAGGCGACGCCGGGCGAGACCTCGGCCAGGATCGCCGCGACCCGCTCGTAGGCCTCGGGCCGGCCGCTGGCGAAGATGACCGCGGCGCGGGCAGCGGCCATCGCGGGCGTGCCGCTGAGCGGACAGTCGAGCAGGGCACCGCCCCCGGCCGCCAACCGCTCGTGCAGCCGCTGCTTCTCGTCGAGGTCGGCGGTGCTGAGCTCGACCACCACGGGCGGCGACGGCGCGGCGAGGATGCCGTCGGGACCGTCGAACGCCGACCCCAGCCGGTCGCCGGGAAGACAGGTGAAGACGATCTCGGTGGCTTCGGCGACCGCCCGGGCGGTACCGTCGCCGGCGATCTGGGCCCCCTTTGCGACCAGGTCCTCGCTGCGGCCACGGGCACAGCAGAGGATCGGGTGCCCCGCCTCCAGCAGGACCGTGGCGACCGCCGATCCCAGGCGGCCGAGACCGATGAAGCCGATCGACGGATTTGCCACGACAGCTCCCCCCCTCAGTTGGTGGTCGTGTTGGCCAGGAGGCGCTCGCGGGAGGCCTCGGCCTCCCTCTTGAGGCCGGCCAGATCGTGCCCCTGGAGCTCCCCGTCCCACTTGCGCAGGCGACCGGCGACGAAGACCGCCGCGACGTCAGCCGGCCGGGAAAACGAGGTGATCGCGGCCGCCGGATCGCGGGGCAGGCCGACGGCGAGCGAGCCGGGCTTGATCACGACGAGGTCTGCCTGCTTGCCGGGCGTCAAGGATCCGATCCGGTCGACGAGGCCCGCGTTCGCGGCGCCGCCCCGGGTCGCCATCGTGAGCACGTCGCGCGCGGTCGGGGCCACGCGGTCCTCTGCCGGGGCGCTCGCCGCCCGGCCGCGGGCGAGGTGGAGCAGGGTGCCCATCTCGGCGAAGAAGTCGATCCCATAGCTGGCCTCGGTGTCCATGCTCATCCCGACCGGCACGCCGTGCGCGAGCGCCTCGGCCACCGGCGGCATCGCCGGCCCGACGAAGAAGGTGGTGTCGGAGCGGGCGCAGACGTTGACCGCGATCCCGTGGTCGGCGATCAGCCGCCAGAGCTCCTCGGAGAGGCCGGCGCAGTGGTTGAACGCGTGCCTGCTCGTAAGCACCCCGTCCGCCGCGCACTCGCGGATGAACGCTTCGTTCCAGAAGCCGACCTCGGTGCTGACCCAGTAGCCCTCCTGCCGGGCGAACTCCCAGGCCTGGCGCTGTCCCGCCGGTTTCGCGGTGTAGAGGCGCAAGGTCAGCAATTGCTCGTCACTGCCGAAGTATTCGGCGCGCAGACGCGCGAGGTCGGCGGCCCACTGCCGATTCCACTCCCCCTCGATCGGCGTGCCCGTGGCGTGGACCGCGCGGATGCCGGCCTCCCGCAGCCCCTCGACGGCGGCGCTCGAGTGCTCGGCGCTGCGCGCGTTGTGGGAGTTGTCGATCACGCACGTCACCCCCGATTCGAGGCAGCGCAGCGCCGAGACCAGGTTGCCGATCCGCATGTCCTCGGGCCGGTAGTGCGGTGCGAGCGCCCCGTGCAGGACCTCCTCGTAGCGCGGCAGGGAGACGTCCGGAGCGACCCCGGCGAGCTGCCCCTGCCAGGCGTGGAGGTGGGAGTCGACGAACCCGGGCGCCACGATCGACCCCGTCGCGTCGAGCTCGATCACGTCGCCGCCGGCCCGGGCCTCGGTCAGCTCCGGACCGAGCGCGACGATCTTCTCGTCCTCGATCAGCACATCGCCGACGAAGTCCCCGAGCCGCTCGTCCATCGAGACGACGTGACCGCCGCGGACGAGCGTCCGACGACCGGCGCCGGCGGCGGCCGCGGTCAGCTCCCGCAGGGCGCTCGCGCTCGGCACCGTCACCTCAGCTCCCCCTGGCGACGCCGGGTGCCCCCGCGCCCAACGTCGGCGCGTCGCCGTCCTTGTCGTTGCGACGATCGAACCGCAGCAATCGCCGCACCGCGCCGGCGCGGCTCGCGGTCGCCTCGTATTTCGCCAGCCCGACCGCAAGCAGCAACGCGGCACCGTTGAAGAGTTCGGGGATCCAGATCGGGGCCCCGGCGAGCTGCAGGCCCTTCACCCCGGTCGCCAGGACGACCACCGCGACCACCGTGCCCCAGACGTTGAAGCGGCCGCCGCGAAACTGGGTCGAGCCGAGGAACGCGGCGGAGAAGGCGGGCAGCAGGTAGGCCGGACCGATCGTCGGGTCCCCGGTCCCCAGGTTGGCCGAGACCAGGACCCCGGCGAGCGCCGCGATCGTCCCACAGGCGACGAACGCACCGACGACGACGGAGGCGACGCGCACGCCCGCCAGGCGCGCCGCCTCGGGGTTGCCGCCGGTGGCGTAGACGCGGCGGCCGACCGGCGTCCGCTCGAGCACGTACCAGACGATCAGCCCGACCACCAGCACCAGGTACACCGGCAGGGTCAGGCCGAGGAGTTCGGTGGAGCCGATCTTCTGGAAGCCTCCGGGCAGCCCGAGGATCTGCTGGCTCCCCGAGACCCAGGCGATCAGCGCCAGCAGGATCGAGCTCATCCCGAGGGTGGCGATGAAGGAGTCGATCCTTGCCCGGACCACGAGCACGCCGTTGACCAGCCCGACCAGGCCGCCGGCGGCGAGCGTGAGCACGATCGCGACCGGCACCGAGACCCCCTTCTCGACCGCCATCCAGGCGATGAGGATCGAACCGAAGCCCAGCTCGGCGCCGATCGCCAGGTCGAACGCCCCGGCGCTGAGGGCGACCACCAATCCGACCGCGAGGATCGCCGTCACCGCCTGGCTGTCCAGCAGCGCTTTCCAGGTGTCCCACTGGAGGAACGTGTCCGGCACCCAGATCGAGAACACCGCGAACATCGCGACGAAGATGTAGAGCGCCGAGATGTTGCGGAAAGAGAGCGCGCGGGCGATCTCAGACACGGGAGTCCTCCCTCGGGTCGACCACCGGGCGATCAGCCTTTCATGCCCCACAGCTTCGCGAACCGTTCGGCGAAGTCGGGGTAGCCGGTCCAGCCTTGGCTCGGATCGAACGTGATGTCTTTCTTGGTCAGGAACTGGATGACCCCCAGGCCTTCGGCCTCGAGCCCGGTCAGTTTCTGGCCGACGATCTCACGCGCGGCCTGGTCGACCTGGGACCAGCCCAGCACGGCGACGTCGGAACCCAGCCCGGCGGTTTCCTTTCCTTCCTTCATGTACTGCAGGTTGGTCGGGGTGGGCGCGTAGCTGAGCGTTTCCACGTTGATCCCGGCCTTGGCGAACGCCTCCGGCACACCGGTCGCGATTTCCGGCGCGGAGAACACGACGTTGGTCGTTTCGGGATTGGCCTGGAGGTCGGAGACGACCGTGTTCGGCGCGGTGGTCCCGACCGAGGCGAGGGGGATGTGCGTGGTGCGAACCGAGCACTTCGGACAGATCGCGCCGATTTCTTCGGTGAAGGATTCGGCGATCAGCTTCGTCAGCGTGATTTCCGGGATGTCGTAGACGACCACGTTGGCTTCCGGGTTCATCTCGCCGACCACGTAGTTGGCCATCAGCTTGCCCGCGCGTTCGTCGTCGGCGTTGCTCGAGAGAGCCCCTTCGATCCCGTACTTTTCGACGTCGAGAACACCGCTCGGAACCACCGCGATGCCCTTTTCCTGGAACTCCTTCAGCTGCTTGGACCACAGTTCGGTGGCGATCCCGTTGACGATCACGGCGTCCGGTTCGTTGGCAACGGCGGCGTCGAAGGCGGCGCTGGTCTGGCTCGCCGAGCCGCCGGCCTTGATCCGTTCCAACTTCACGCCCATCGTTTCGGCGGCCTGTAGCGCCAGTTCGTAGAGCAGGGCGCTGAAGGGCGAGCCGCTTTCCATGTAGGCGATCGTCGCGCCCTTGGGGATTTCCTTGAGCTTTTCGGTCACCGGGAACGGGCTCGGCTTGCCGATGAACGGGGCCACCGCTTCCTTGGCGGCCTTGGCGACTTCGGCGTTGTTCGCGCCCGCGGAGGAATCGGCTTCGGCGCCGGCCTTGCCGGTGCTGCCCGAAGTGTCCCCGCCGCCGCCGCAGGCCGTGGCCCCGAGGGCCAGCGCCAGCGCGGCGAACACAGCAAGGACGGCCCATCTGGTGGTGCCTCTCAAGGTCTCTCTCCTTCGCTCCAGTTTGTAACCCGACGCGCCGGCACAGGGCGGCGTACGCCCCTTCTCCCAAGCGCTGCGCGAGCATATGACGTTGCTGTCGATTTGTCAACGTATTTGCTGGTCATTTTGATTTTAACTTGGTAAAAGCAGATATATTGATCGCCGATCTTTTGACATTTATGTCGAAAGAGAGCCAAGATTCGGACACCGCACGCGGGTCCGACCAGCCAGAGGAGGCAGTGGAATGAGCGGTTTCCCAGGAGCCCACGAAGGGCGGGTCGCAGTGGTCACGGGCGGTGCCAGAGGACTCGGTCGCGCGTTCGCCGAACGCCTGGCCAGGGACGGGGCGCGGGTGGTCGTCGCCGACCTCGAGCCCGCCGCGGAGACGGTGGCGGCGATCGTCGGCGGCGGCGGCGAAGCGATCGCCGAGGCCTGCGACGTCCGCTCCGAAGAGGGCGTCGAGGGCCTCCGGCGGGCGACCGAGGAGCGCTTCGGCCGTTGCGACATCCTCGTCAACAACGCCGGGATCGTTCGCAACGTCCCGTGGTCGGAGCTCGACCTCGAGGGCTGGCGCGAGACGCTGGCCGTCAACCTCGACGGCATGTTCCTCACCTGCAAGGCGTTCACCCCGGCGATGACGGCGGCGGGCTTCGGCCGGGTCGTCAACATCTCCTCCGACACCTTCGGCCTCCTCACCCCCGGCTTCGTCCACTACATCGCCAGCAAAGGGGGCGTCATCGGCCTCACCCGGGGCCTCGCCACCGACCTCGGCGAGACCGGCACGACCGTCAACTGCGTCTTGCCCGGCCTGACCAAGACCGCCCACCTCGAGGCCGCGCTGGGCGGTGAGCTGTTCGAGCGGATGGCCCAGATGCAGGCGATCAAGCGGCCGGGGCTGGCGAGCGACCTCGAGGGCACGGTCTCCTTCCTGGCCGGCGAGGACGCCGGCTGGATCACCGGCCAGTCGCTGGTCGTCGACGGGGGCTGGCTGCGTCACTAACCGGTGGCGAGCACGGCTTCAGGCGATGAAGCCGTGCTCCTCCCAGATCGCCGCGGCGCGCGGGTGGAAGGGGACGTCGAGCGGCGTCGACGGCGACTCCACGACCATGCGCTCGAGCGGCATCGGCTCCTGGACGGGTCCGCCGATATCCCAGACGAGCTCGTCGCGCTTGGCGACCAGGATGCGGCAGAAGCGCTCGACCAGGGCGTCGGAGGTGTCGGCGCGGCAGTAGATCGGCCAGCCGCTGAAGTCGACCGCCGGCACGTCGGCCGCCAGCGAGGAGTAGCTCGCCGCGGCGATCGTCCCGCGGCGGAACCCCGCCGCCTCGAGCAGGTCGAGCTTCGCCGGCGCCAGGGGCAGCAGGGAGGCACCCGCCTCCCGTAGCCGGTCGACCCAGATGAAGACGCCCTCGTCGAAGATCGCGTCGATCTCGCCGGCGGCCAGGCGCCCGATCCGCGAGGGGTGCGGCGGCATGGGCTGGTCGTAGCTGATCTCCCCACCCCACTCCTCGATCGCCGCCAGGTTGAAGCCGTGGGCGCCGAGGACGACGTCGATCATCGCCGAGGTGCAGACGTCGAGCGACCCCCGCGTGGAGATCTTCAGCGGGTAGCGGGCGGCGGCGATCTCCTCGAGGCTCTGGAAGCCGAGGTCGTCGCGGACCGCGAAGCCGAGCTGGTCGTGGTGGGGGATCACCGCGATCAGCGCCACCTCGTGCGGCTCGGCGAAGGCGCCGACGCCGCGGTGGGCCATCGCCAGCGTCGCCATCGGGTTGAGGATCGAGACGTCGATCCGGCGCTCGTGCACGCCCTTGATCGCGTCGATGTGGTTGGCGCCGTGGAAGATGGCCTTCCCGGGGACCAGGTGGCTCGCCATCTCGACGGTCACCGCGCGGTAGGGCCAGTCCTCTTCCGTCGCCATCTGACGGGCGATGTCGATGAACAGGAGCGGCCTTATGTTGGTCGGCTCGACCGGGGCGATCGGGCGGTATTCCGCGTTCGCCTTGGCGACTTCGGCAGCCAGCGTGTCTTCGCTCGGCATCAGTCCTCCTCCGCTGCGCGCAGCACGTTCTTGTTGTGGGCGAGCCGGTTCTCCGGGTCCCACTTCCGCTTGAGAGCGACGATCCGCTCCCACTTCTCCGCCCCGCCGTAGACCTGGCGCAGCCACTCGGGGCCGCGGTCGGCGGTGAGGTTCACGTAGCCGCTCAGCGACATGCGCGGCCACATCGCCGCCAGGGTGTCGGCGGCCCAGGCGGCGTAGGCGTCGTCGGCGGACTCCTCGTCCCACATCGCGATCGCCTCGAAGAGCCACTCGGCGCCGACCCGCGAGAAGGCGGTCGAGTCCTCGTCGCGATCGAAGATCGCGCCGCCGAGCATCGGGAAGGTGATCATGCAGCCGGTTGCCGGCCCGGTCGGCGGCGGCGCGGCCTCGAGACGCTCGAGCGCCAGCTTGGCCACCTCGGCGTCGAGCCGCGGGAGATAACCACCGGCGCTGTGGTAACGGCGGCCGGTCGGCTCGAAGGGGTCGACCAGCGAGTTGGCTTCGAGCCAGGAGGACGGCTTGACCAGGTTCGCCACCGGCTCCGCCAGCGCGCCGACCTCCCCCATCGCCTCCTCGTAGCCGGCCGGGGGGCCGGTGTAGATCACCAGCGCGAGCAGGATCGGGGTGCCGATCAGCTCCTGAGGCAGGCCGGGCAGCGGCGGCGCCGGCAGCATCACGAGCGGGATCGAGAGTTCGCGCGGCGCCCGCGTCATCGCCGCGTCGATGCCGGCCAGGAACTTGACCGCCTCGGCGGCCGGATAGACGATCACGCCGCTCATCACCGCGGGGCCGACGGGGTGCGCCTGGAAGGTCAGCGAGGTGGCGATCACGAGGTTGTGCCCGGCTCCCCGCATCCCCCAGAAGAGGTCCGGCTCGGAGTCGGCGGAAACGGTCAGCTTGCGCCCGTCCACGGTCACCGCCTCGATCGAGAGCAGGTTGTCCACGGTCGCGCCGAAGCTGCGGGTGAGATGGCCGATGCCACCGCCGAGGGCGAGTCCCGCGGCGCCCGTGTCGCTGACCGTCCCGGCGGGCACGACGAGCCCGTGCTCCTGGGTCGCGGCATCCATCTCGCCGAGCAGCACGCCGGCCTCGATCGTCGCCCGCCCGGTCTCCGGATCGACCTCGGTCCCCTTCATCCCTGAGAGGTCGACGACCAGGGCGCCGTCGGCCATCGCCGCGCAATCGACCCCGTGGCCGCCGCTGCGCACGGCGATGGTCAGGTCGTGCTCGGCCGCGTAGCCGACCGCCACCACGACGTCGTCGGGGTCGGCGGCCCGCGCGATCAGCGCCGGCATCTGGTCGGAGCGCCGCGCGTTCCACAATCGCTTGGCCGCCGCGTAGCCGTCGTCGCCCGGTCGGAACACGGCGCCCTTGAAGGACGCCGGAAAATCGGCGAGATCGCCGGGAGAGGAGATGTTGCTCATGACGCTCCTTGTCGTTTGATGGTCGGAGGGTGTCCGGCCTGGCCGCGGAGGTAGCTCGCGAAGAGCTGGTCGGGATCGTGGCGTCGCCGCAGCTGCTCGAGCCGCCGCTCGTTCTCCTCCGACATGAACCGCGCCGGGCGGGCGACGAGGTTCTCGTCGGCCAGCGCGGTGCCGTTGGAGGTGGCATCGAGGGACGCCATCCGCTCGCGCGGCCAGCGCACCATCCGCTCGTCCTCGGCGGGGTCGGTCCAGCCGGAGTAGGCGGCCAGGTAGAGGTTGCCCTGCAGGGAGGTCGCCGCGTCCGGGAACTCCTGCCGGTGCCACTGGTACCAGAGGACGTGCGAGACCGCGGTCGGGACGGTCGTCAGGAGATCGTCCATCGCCGGCAGCAGGTCCTCGATCCCGGCGTCGGTCCAGACGTTGTCGGCACACCACCGGTAGCCCTTCTCCTCCATCGCGTCAGAACGCGAGTAGAGCTCGTCGAAGCTGGTCTCGACCTGGGTTTCCCGATGCAGGGCGCGACCGGCGACGGGGCAGGTGTCGATGATCTCCAGGGCCGCGCGGGCGGCGTCCGCGTCGGCCATCAGCGCGTGGGCGTTGACGATCAGCGCCGTGTTCTTCTCGCCGGGGGCGGCGCCGGGCGGGCGAGGCGTCGTCGCCAGGAGCGAGAACTCCAGCTCCGGCGCGAGGCGCGGGCCGACCTCGTACGCCCAACCGAGCACCTCGCGCCGTAGCTCCAGCGGGTAGATGTAGAGGCTCCGACGCATCGCCGCCGGGCGCCGGTGCAGCCGCAGCTGGAAGCGGGTGACGATGCCGAAGTAACCGGGCCCGGCACCCCGCGCCGCCCACCAGAAGTCGGGGTTCTCCTCGCGCGAGGCGTGGATCAGCTCCCCCGCGGCGTTCACCACGTCGACCGCCTCGATGCTGAGGCAGGCGGGGCCGACCGAGCGCGAGTTCCAGCCCCAACCTCCCTGGAGGAGGAAGCCCCCGAGGGCGACGGTCGAGCAGTGCCCGGTGGGGAAGAAGAACCCGTGGTCCTCCAGCGCCCGGTTCAGCTGCTGCCCGTGCACCCCCGGCCCCACCGCGACGGTCGCCGCGCCGGGCGTGTAATCGATCTCGTCGAGCGCCCCGAGGTCGACGAGGACGGAGCGGTCACGGATGCTCGACGCGGTCCAGCTGTGGCCGCCGGAACGCGCCTTGACCTGGAGCCCTTGCTCCCGCGCGAAGCGCACCGCGGCGACGACGTCGGCCTCGCCGCGCGCCTGCACGATCGCCTCCGGGAAGCGGTCAGGGAGCAGGGCGTTCCAGGTGGCATCACGGCGCGCCCGGTCGTACTCGCTCGTGCCCCTGAGCAGGATCCGCGGGTCCCCGCCCTCAGATCCCGACAACGGTCTTCCCCCTGGCGCCCGCGCCGCGCCCGGCCAGCGCGTCGGCCACGTCGGCGAGCGCGATCGTGTCCTGGACCTGGACGTCGATCCGACCCGCCCTCGCCTCGGCGGCGATCCGGGCCAGCAGGTCCGGCTTGTCCCGGTTCATGTAGTTGCGGGCGGTGATCCGGCCGCCATCGGTCGCCTCCTCGTCGGCCGCGAAGGCGATCGAGACCGCCGCGCCGCCGTCCTTGAGCCGGGCGGCGCAGGCGCGAAGCAGATCACGGTCGCCGAGTAGGTCGAGGACGGCGTCGATCCCCTCCGGGTGAGCCTCCCGCAGCACCTCGGGCAGCGGTCGCTCGGAGTAGTCGAGCGTCTCGCCGGCGCCGAGCCCGGCGACCCACTCGGCCGCCTCGGGTCGGGCGGTGGCGATGACGCGGACGCCCCGGGCGGCGGCCAACTGGACGGCGAACGAGCCGACGCCGCCGGTCGCCCCGAGGATGAGCAAGGTCTGCCCCGGCTCGACCGCGAGCGCCTCGACCGCCCCGAGCGCGGTCATGCCCGCGGTCGGCAGCGCCGCGGCAACCTCCGGCGCCAGCCGGTCGCCGAGCGGTTCGATCGCGCCCGCGGCGAGCCGCTCGGGGACGGCGACGTACTCGGCGAAGGTGCCGCTGCCGAGCGGCTCCGGCCAGAGCTGCCCGAAGACCGCCTCACCAACCGCGAAGCGCTCCGCGCCCGCGCCCAGTGCCGCGACCGTGCCGACCCCGTCGAAGCCGAGGATCAGCGGGAACCGGTGCTCCATCCGCTCCGCGAAGGCACCCGCCGCGACCTGGCGGTCGACCGGGTTCAGCGAGGCGGCCTCGAGCTTGATCAAGACCTCGCCGGGGCCCGGCTCCGGCCTCGGCAGATCACGAAGCCTGGGCGCTTCCCTGAACTGGTCGATCGCTACCGCACGCATCAAATGGCTCCTCCTGGTCGAACGTCGGTCGGCCGCGACTATCGCCCCCGTCTGGCGGCCTGTGAAGGACCGGTTGGCTACCGCGCGTTACCCTCCGGGTATGGCCAACGTGGAGTCGAAGGCGCTGCGTTATTTCCTCGCCGTCGCCGAGGAGCTCCACTTCGGCCGCGCCGCGGCGCGGCTGGGGATCGCCCAGCCGCCGCTCTCGCGGGCGATCCGCCAGCTCGAGGCCCAGGTCGGCGCGACCCTGTTCGAGCGCAACCCGCGGGCGGTGAGCCTGACCGCCGCCGGGGCGGCGATGCTCGAGCCCGCTCGTCTGGCGGTCGACGCCGTGGACGCGGCGGTGCGCCACGCACAGCGGGCGGGTGAGAAGCAGCGGCTGCTGGTGGCGCTGAAGGCCGACCTCGACGGCGGCCTGCTCGGCGACATCATCGCCGCCTACGAGCGGGACGAGGCGGCGATCGAGGTCGAGCTGGTGCTCTGCGGCTGGGGCGAGCACCCGCAGCTGCTGCGCGACGGGCGGGCGGACGTCGCCCTCGCCTACCGGCCGTTCGACGAACGCGGGCTCGACCATGAGCCGGTGCTCGAGGAGCCCCAGCTGGTCGCGCTCGCCGCCTCGAATCCGCTCGCCGCGCGCCTCAGCCTGAGTAGCGCCGAAGTCGCCCGGCTCCCGCAGCCCGAATGGTCGAGCGCGAAGGTCGGCACCGACCCCGCCGAGGTGGCGCCCGACCGCGACTCGCGCCGCGTCGAAGGCCTCGCCCAACTGCTGAAGCGGATCGAGCTCGACCAGCTGACGGCGGTCCTGCCCCAATCGGTGGCCGCCCGTTACACCCGCTCGGAGATCGCCTTCCGGCCGGTGGCCGACCTGCCGCCCGCGCAACTGTCGGTGATCTGGCCGCGAACCTCACGCTCGCTGGCGGTGGCCGCGTTCGTCCGCGCCGCCGGCGCGGTGCCGATCCCGGCCTGAGCCCGGCCCGCCCTCCTACACCGCCGCGAGCAGCTCTTCGGAGACCTCCCAGAGCCGCTTGGCGGCGGCCGGATCGAGGGCGTGCGGGGCCACGCCACCGGGGGTCTCCGGGGTCACCTTCTCGACGACCGGCGCCTCGGCGCAATCTTCGAAATAGCGGCCGCCGACGCCCCGCAGCGAGGGCGAGGCGGCGACCATGAGGATTGTCGCCGCCCCTTCGGCGGGGGTCTTCGGCGGGACCGTCGAGGCGCTCAGCTTCTGGCGGAACACGACGGGGTCGACGAAGCGGGCCAGGCCGGTGTCGGGGACGACCCCGGGGAACGCCGCGTTGGCGGTGATGCCGTCGGCCGCCCAGCGCCGCGTGGCCTCGACCGCGAAGAGGACGTTCGCCGTCTTCGATTGGCCATAGGCGACGAACGGCTCGTAGGGGCGCGAGGCGAAGGCGAGGTCGTCGAAGAGCACCGGCGAGCGGAAGTGCCCACGCGAGGTGAGCGAGACGATCCGCGCCTCGGGGGCGGCCGCGAGGTGGTCGTGGAGGCCGGTGGCGAGGGCGAAGTGGCCGAGATGGTTGGTCGCGAACTGCAGCTCCCACCCCTGTGCGGTCAGGGTCCGCTCTGGCACCGCCATCACCCCGGCGTTGTTGACGAGGATGTCGAGCGGCTCCTCCCAGGCGTCGACGAAGGCGGCGATCGAGCGGGGATCGGTGAGGTCCAGGTCGGCGACGGCCAGGGAGCCGGCCGCGGTCGCGGCGGCAAGCTCCGCGGCGGCGCGCTCGCCGGCGGCACGATCGCGGACCGCGAGGGTCACCCGCGCCCCGGCCGCGGCCAGGGCCCCGGTCGTCTCGCGCCCGAGGCCCGAGTTGGCGCCGGTGACGATCGCCCGCTTGCCGGTCAGGTCGACGCCGGCGAGCACGTCGGTCTCAACCACGGTCGGCTCCGGTCTCCTCGTGCGCCGCCTGTCGGCGCTGCTCGGCGTACCAGTCGTCCCAGAAGTCCATCTGCGGGCGCCTCGGGACCTCCCCCATGCCCGGCTGCTCGGCGAGCAGCATCGCGGTCGGCCGGTCCGGGTCGAAGGCCGACCAGGACGGCAGCCCCGGGCCGTTGGGGTCGCCGCTGCGGGCGAAGTTCATCCAATAGGAGGAGGCCGTCTCGCTGAGCGAGCGGTCGACGCCCCGCCAGGGCCAATCGTGGACGCCGAGGTTGCGGAACAGGTACGGCAGTTCGACGCCGTGGTAGGCGCCCTTGGTCTTGATCGCGAAGCGCGGGTCGAGCCTGGCCGGCGGCACGTGGCTCCAGTGGTAGTAGAAGGTGGGCGAGCCGCCGCTGCGGGCGTGCATCCGCGCCGCCGTCCAGGTCTGCCAGACGAAGACCCGGTCCGCGCGGGATGTCCGGCTGACGTCGAGGACGTCATCCGGGCTCGCCGGGAAAAGATCGAGGAAGCGGTCGCCGAGCTCACCGTACTCCTGGTGGCCGTGCGCGATCCAATCCTCGACGCTCTCGATCATCGGCAGGCTCGACCCCTCGTTGGCGGCGGCGCCGGTGAGCAGCGGCACGTCGGCCTGGTCGCCCGCGGCGAAGACGTCGAACGGCGCGCGCGGCAGGATGGCGCCGTCGACGATCGGGTAGCTGAGGTCGAGCGCCCCGCGCGGGACCGGGGCGCCGGCGCGGACCCAGGGCTCCGGGGCCTGCGGGTGCACCTGCAACTGCTGCGGCGGGACCGCGAGCAGGTCCGCCGGTGAACACCGTCGCAGCTCCTCGATCGAGTCGCAGCCCACCGCGCGTCCCAGTGCCAGGCCGGTCTGCTCGGCGGCGGCGAGGTCCTGCATCATGTCCGAGTAGCGCGAGTTGTCGGCGAGCGGCCCCATCAGTGCCCCGCTCTGTCCGATCGCCCGGTGGAAGAGCCCCCGCGCGGCGGGCGAAGCCATCAGCAGGTTGGTGCTCGTCGACCCCGCCGAGACGCCGAAGACGGTGACGCAGTCCGGGTCGCCACCGAAGGCGGCGACGTTTCGCTGCAGCCACTCGAGCGCGCAGATCTGATCGCGGAGGCCGTAGTTGCCGGAGGATCCCTCGGCGGACTCGGCGCTGAGGCCGGGGTGGGCGAGGAAGCCGAGGCGGCCGAGCCGATAGGCGACGGTCACCACGACGACGCCCGCCCGGGCGAGGGCCGCACCGTCGAAGATCGGGACCCCGGGGCCGCCGTAGATGAAGGCGCCGTGATGGAACCAGACCATCACCGGCCGGCGCTCGTCGGGATCGGCGGCGCCGGACCAGACGTTCAGGTAGAGGCAGTCCTCGCTCATCCCGGCGTAGGCGCCGCCGTTCAGGCCGTAGTCGCCGCCGGCCAGGTGGTCGGGTTGGGACGGCTGGACCGAGTTGGGCGCGAACCGCTCCGCGGGCCGCGTTCCCTCCCACGCGGCGGGCGTCCGCGGCGGCCGCCAGCGGAGCTCGCCGACCGGCGGCTGGGCGTAGGGCACGCCGAGGAACGACGCCACCGCGCCGTCCTCGGTGACCGTCCCCCGCAGCGTGCCCTGCTCGACCCGGATCGTGTCGGCGGCCATCTCAGCAGCCCTCCAGGCCGGCGTCGAACAGCGCCAGGGTCGCGGCCCAGGCGAGGCGTTGCGCCCGCTCGTTCTCGGGGCCAGGTTTGAACGAGAACGCGTGCTCCGCCCCGGGGAAGTATTCGAGGATCGTCGGGTCGCCCCGCCGCGCGAGCACCTGGAAGAGGCGCTCGTACTCCTCCGGCCGGGTGAAGTCATGCTCGGGCCGGCAGATCTGGACGGGCCCGCGGACCGACGAGACGAGCTCGAACTCGTCCATCGTCTGCTCCGGGAAGTCCGCCCGGCTGAGCTCGCGACCGTCGACCATCGCCGGGGTCGTCGACCACATCGTCGGGTTGTAGGCGGCGAAGGCGCCGATCCGATCGTCGCCTGCGGCATGCAGCAGGCCGACCCGACCGCCGAAGCACCAGCCGAGCCCGCCGATCGCGGTCAGCCCCAACTCGCCCTGCATGTGATCGGCGATCGCCTCGAGGTCACGCACCGCGGCCCGGTCCTCGCACTGTTTCGACCGCGCCACCATCTCCGCCGGCTCGTGACTGCCGTCGACGCCGTCATATGGATCCCAGACGACCGCCGTGCTACCGGCCGCGGCAAGCGCCGCCGCGAAGCTGCGCATCGAATCGTTGAGGCCGAAGATCGTCGGATAGAGCAAGACCCCGCGTGCACATCCCTGCGGGCCGCGAGCAACGTGGATTCGCAGCTTCCCAAGCCGCAGGTCTTCAGTTCCGCCTTCGCCCATCTCCGCTCCTCACTAGGTCGACAGCAAGCAAAATACTGATCCTGCTCATTTTATAGCTTAATTGTGCGCGGAATTCACGCCTGCCGTGCGATGGCTGCGGAGTTGAGAGTTCCATATTCTCTGATCTGACTCATATTTTGGGAAGTGGGGAAGCTGCCGCCCGTGGAGGAAAGGGACGCGACCCCCTCGAGCTGCCGCCCGTGGCGGAAAGGGATCCGGCCGCCTGAAGCTGTCGCCCGCAGCGGAAGGGCCCCCAAGCTGAAGCCCGGAGCCGAAAGGGCCCCGGCCCCCTCGAGCTGCCGCCCGTGGCGGAAAGGGATGCGGCCGCCTGAAGCTGTCGCCCATGGCCAAAGGGATGCGACCGCCTCGAGCTGTCGCCCGCAGGGGAAAGGGATGCGGCCGTCTCGTCCACGGCCCTGGCAGGCTGTGGCCGTGGCCGAGACGGCCGGGGGTGCGGGGAGCGGGCGGGGGAAGCACGGAAGGCCCCCGCGGGA
>JAFDWO010000072.1 GCA_018268415.1 Actinomycetota bacterium
TTGAACTCGCCGAAGACGATCTGCAGGTTCCCCGTGTAGTCCTCGATCGGGGAGATGTCGTTGATCGTCTCGCGCAGCCCACCGTTCACCGGATCGGTCAGTTCCTCGAAGGAACGACGCTGGATATCGATGAGATGGGGGACTTCGAGAGGGTTTTCTAGGCGGGAAAAGCTCCTACGGGTTACTGGGGCAGCGTTGGAACGTGCCAAGTCGGCGACTCCTCGGACGGTCAGAGGGACTGTGAAAAGGGCCCGTGCGGCGGGCAGGCGTACTCAGAAAAGCGCGCGACCGGGGAAAATAGCACGCGCTATCCCCCGGCCGCAAATTTGGCTCTGCGACTGGCCTCCAGTCGCAAGACGCGAAGCGTCGGCTATTTGAGCTCGACGGTGGCGCCGGCCTCCTCGAGTTCGGCCTTGAGCTTCTCGCCCTCCTCGCGCTCGACGCCCTCTTTGACCGGGCCCGGAGCGGCGTCGACGACGGCCTTCGCCTCTTTCAGGCCGAGGCCGGTCGCGTTGCGCACGACTTTGATGACCGGGACCTTCTGGCCACCGACCTCGGTGATCACGACGTCGACGGTCGAGGACTCTTCGGCCCCGCCGGCCTCATCGCCACCACCGCCGCCGGCGGCGGCCGGGGCGGCAGCCGCGACGGCGGTCGCGGAGACGCCGAACTCCTCCTCGAGCGCTTTGATGCGCTCGGAGAGCTCGAGCACGGAGATGCCTTTCAGCTCCTCGATCCACTCAGCAGTTGAAGTTGCCATCTGGTGCTACCCCTCTTCCTCGTTCGAATCTTTCTCTGAAGTGCTGTCGTCGCCCGCGTCCTCGGCCGGCGCCTCGTCGGCGGGAGCCTCGCCCGCCTCGCCCGCGGCTGCGGGCTGCTCCTCGGCGGGAGCCTCGGCTGCGGGCTCCTCGGTCGAAGTCTCATCGGCGGCGGACGCCTCGGCCTCGGCGGGCGTCGCCTCCTCGGCCGCGGGCGCCTCGGCCGGCGCGGTCTCCTCGGCGGGCGCCGCCTCGTCGGCCGCGGGCGCAGCTGCCTCTTCGGCGGGTGCGGCGGCCTCCGCCGGAGCGGCGGCCGGAGCCTCGCCGGTGACCAGGCCCTTCTCGGCGATCTGGCCGAGCTGCGTCGCCAGGCCCTGGATCAGCGCGTTGAGGCCACGGACCACCCCGGTCAACGGGCTGGCGACGATGCCGGCGAACTGGCCGACCAGGACTTCGCGCGAGGGCAGCCGGGCGATGGATTTGAAGGCCGCCTCGTCGAGCACCGTTTCGCCCATCAGCCCACCCTTGTAGGTGAGGACGTCGTGCTCTTTGTTGAAACTGGTGATGGCTTTCGCGGCCGCTGCCGTGTCGCCGCGGACGAAGGTCAACGCGGTCGGGCCGGTCAGCAGGTCGGCGAGCCGTTCCTCCCCGACCTGTTTGGCGGCGAGTTTCGTGAGCCGGTTCTTGACGACCCGGAAGCTGGAGTCGGTCTCGCGCAGCTTGCCGCGGAGCTCGGCTGCCTGCGGAACGCTGATCCCGCGGTAGTCGACGGCGAAGATCGCTTCCGCGCCCTCGATCTGGGCAGCGATCTCTTGGATGGTCTGTGACTTTTCCTCGCGGTTCATCGTCTCTCCTACACCGGGCTTACGAGCATTGCCCGCCGGTGGTCTCAGGTGGGCGGCGACGCAGTGTAGAGGAAACGCGGAACGAGCGGCGTCCAGACCGCGACGTCCGCCGTCCCCTCGGCGCGCCCGCCCGCTTACTCGGCCGAGGCGGCGGCGCCGACCGGCTCGCGGTCGACGGCTTTGCCGGTGTCGACGCGAATGCCCGGGCCCATCGTGGTGGCGAGGGTCGCCGAGCGGATGTATTTGCCTTTGGCGCCGGAGGGCTTCGCGCGGACGATCTCGTCCATCACGGCCTGGTAGTTGTCGAGCAGTTTCTGGTCGTCGAAGGAGGCCTTGCCGATCGCCATGTGGACGATCGCCTGGCGATCGGTGCGATATTCGACTTTGCCCGACTTCGAGTCCTGGACGGCCTTTTCGACGTCTTCGGTGACGGTGCCGACTTTGGGGTTCGGCATCTTGCCCTGGGGACCGAGAATGCGGCCCAGCTGACCGACCACCGGCATCATGTCCGGGGTCGCGATGGCGACGTCGAAGTCGGTCCAGCCGCCCTGGATTTTCTCCGCCAGGTCCTGGGCGCCGACGAAGTCCGCACCGGCGGCTTCGGCGTCACGGGCCTTGGCACCCTGGGCGAAGACCGCGATCGAGACGTCTTTGCCGAGCCCGTGCGGGAGGGCGAGGGTGCCGCGCAGCTGTTCGTCGGCGTGACGGACGTTGACGCCGAGAAGCACGTGGAGCTCGACCGTCTCGTCGAACTTGGCGCTGGCCGTCTCCTTGATCAGGGCAATCGCCTCGGCCGGCGGGTAGAGCCGGTCGCGCTGAACTTTCTGGTGCTGCATGCGGAAGCGTTTGCCGTGGGCCATCGCTGGATCTCCTATTTGACGTCGACGCCCATCGAGCGGGCGGTGCCGGCGATGATCTTCGAGGCGGCGTCGAGGTCGTTGGCGTTGAGGTCGGGCATCTTGCGCTCGGCGATCGCGCGAATCTGCTCCGGAGTGATCGTCCCGACTTTGTTCACGTGGGGCTCGCCTGAGCCCTTCGGGATCTTGATCGCCTCCTTGATCAGGACCGCGGCGGGCGGCGTCTTGGTGACGAAGGTGAAGGAGCGGTCCTCGAAGACCGTGATTTCGACCGGGATGATCGTCCCGCCTTCACCCTGGGTCTGCGCGTTGAAGGCTTTGCAGAAGTCCATGATGTTGACGCCGTGCTGGCCCAGCGCGGGACCGACCGGCGGTGCCGGGTTGGCGTTGCCTGCCTGGATCTGCAGCTTGATGACGGTGAGTACTTTTTTGGCCATGAGCGGTTGGGGAGTGTAGCGGGCGCGAGAACCAAGCGATTCAAGGACGCAGGGAGCGAAGCGTGCTTCGCACGTGAGCGACCGAGGATGCCGAAGCGCGCCGGTTGTCGGGTTCGCTAGATCTTCTTGACTTGGTCGTAGCCGACCTCGACCGGGGTCTCCCGACCGAAGATCGAGACCAGGACTTTGAGTTTCGCGCCGTCCTCGTTGATCTCGGCGATCTCGCCGGAGAAGTCGGAGAGCGGGCCGGAGATGACTTTCACCGATTCGCCGATCGCGAACTGCGCCTGGGTGCGCGGACGCTCGGCGGTCTCGCGGTGGAGCAGGCGATCGACCTCCGGTTTCGACAGCGGCACCGGTTTGTTCCGTTCGGCGCCGACGAAGCCGGTCACCCCCGGCGTGTTTTTGACCAGGCTCCAGGCGTCGTCGGTCATCTCCATGTTGACCAGGACGTAACCGGGCATCGTCCGTTTCTCCTGGGTCACTTTCTGGCCGTCCTTGACCTCGGAGACCTGCTCGGTGGGGACGACGACCTGCCGCACGTTGCGGTTCTGGCTCATCGTCTGGACCCGGTGCTCAAGGTTGTGCTTGACCTTGTTCTCGTGCCCGGAATAGGTGTTGATCACGTACCAGCGAAACATCGAATTGGGAAGCCTTCTTGTCGGGTTAGAGGATCTGCTTGACCAGCCAGTTGAAGAGCGCGTCCAGGGCGCCCAGGTAGGCCGCCGCAATGGCCACGAAGATGATCGTGACGGCGGTGGCCTGGACCAGCATCTCGCGATCGGGCCACTGGACTTTCTTCAGCTCGGCCCAGCAGGAAAGCAGGAAGCCGATGACGCCGCCGCGCGTCCTGCTCTGCCGTTCGGCGGTTGCTTTTTTCTGCTGGCGGGCGAGCTGCTCGCTCTCACGCCGTTTCTGTTCGTCACGTTTTTTGCGATCCGCCTGCTTGGCGGCTTTTGCCTCGGCGCGTCGTTCCGAGCGCGAGGGCCCCTGCGGCGCGTCGGGGGTCTCGAGGTCGGCCTCCGCGGCGCCTGCCGCGATGCCGGCCTCGACGGCCTCGACCTCGGCAACGTCACCGGACATGCCGAGTTGGGTGTCGTGCTGCGCCCGCGACTCAGCGCGACGCTCGGAGCCGGAGCGTTTCTGCTCTTCGGCTTCGCGAGCGCGGCGCTCGGCCTTGCGCTGTGCGCGGGTTTTCGCCATCGACCTCTACCGGGTCTCTTTGTGCGGGGTGTGCTTCCCGCACCAGCGACAGAACTTGCGCAGCTCGACACGGTCGGGCGTATTGCGCCGCGACTTGTTGGTCTGATAATTCCGCCGCTTGCAGTCTTCACAAGCCAGCGTCACCGCGATGCGGACATCTCCGCGAGCCATCTGTCCCCTCAAGTTCCGTGCCCGAAGGCACTCGTTACAAAGGAAAACCTCGGGCCGAAGCGCGAGGCTCCGCCAAGGATAGCGGGCGAACGGGGCTTAGGTGGGAAGGCGTTGAGCGGGGGTGCGCAAGGACGATCGATTCCGGACGCGGACCGGGGACCGGTGGCGTACCAAGGCGGCGGCGGGGCCGCGCTTGAGGGCGGTGCGAGAGACGGATGTCGTTCGGCGGCGGAGCGGCCGGGCAAGGTGCAGTGTGGCCCTGGCGCGGGCAGCCGTCCGAGATCCGTCCCGACCCCGAGATGCGCCGCGGCAGCGCGTTGCGCCGCGACCCCGGCCGCTCCGGCCGTCCGAGTTGCCGCGCAACCCCGACCCCTGCGCCCGTCCGGGTTGCGGCGCGGGGTGCGTGGAGGCCCGACCCCGACCCCCGCACCCGTCCGAGATGGTCCCGGGCGCCTCATGGCGCTCCTGGCGGGCTGTGAGCGCCATGAGGCGCCCGGGACGGGAGGGGGTCGGGGGGAAGGCGGGCACAGGGACGGGAGGGGGTCGTGAAAAAGACGACACAGGGATGAGGGGGGACACAGGAACGGGGGGAGGTCGGACCTCCGTGACGGGTCCGTGCGGGAGGGGTCACACCTCGCCCGGATCGGTGACTAAGACGCCGGGAACGTCACCCTTTCCGCAATCTTCGGTCTCTTTTCGGGCCTGGAAAGAGGGCCCGGGAACGCGTTCCGTACTTTGACCCTGCCATGGCAGGGTCAAAGTACGGAACGCGTCCGTGACGGTTGGACAACACGGGAGGAGGCGTGGAGTTCCCTACGTCTCCGTGACGGGGTCCCGGTCCGGTGACGGTCCCGTCACACTCGCGACCTTCCCGACGTCTCCGTGACGGGATCGCTCTTCCGTGACGGTCCCGTCACACCTTCCGGCCCCCGGGGGCCGGGATCAGGGGGATCCGTGGCACCCTCCGGCCCCCGGACGCCGGGATCACGGATCCGGGACGCGCGTCCCGGATCCGTGGGAGCCCCGTGTCCATCACGCGAGGGATCCGCCCGCATCCTCCCGCGAGGGCCTTCCGTGCTTCCGCCGCCCGCTCCCCGCACCCCCGGCCGTCTCGGCCACGGCCACAGCCTGCCCGGGCCGTGGACGAGACGGCCGCATCCCTTTCCGCCATGGGGCGTCAGCTCGAGGGGGCCGGGGCCCTTTCCGCTGCGGGCGACAGCTTCCCGAGGCCTCATCCCTTGCCCCGCCGGGCGCCGGCTGCAGGGGCCGCATCCTTCGGAGGGGGCGCCGGCCGGCGGCGGCCGATCCGTCCCGAGGGGCCGGGCGGCAACACCTTGAGTGCGAACGGCTCGGGGGTGCGGGCTCACAGGGCAACCTCCCCCTTGTTCTTCAGAGATCGAGAGGCCGAGCGGAGCGAGGCCGTCGAAGATCCCGGAGGAACGCATAGAGAAGCCGACCGCCGTCGGGAGAACGCCACTCGCGCAAGCCCCGGCGAGGGCCACGATGAGACCAGCGTCTCCCGGCGGTCGGAGGCACCTGAAGCGGCCACGGGACGTGGCGCCCGTGGTTCGCAGTTGGCCACGGCTGCCGTGGTCGAGTGCGAACACATGCGGGAGGCCAGTCCGGATTGGCGGGGGACGGACCTCTCAGGCGGCCGATTCGCTGTCGACTCGATCCGCCTAGGCGGGGGCGCGGGACTGCGACCGGACCTGGGTCGCGACCAGGTTGGCGTACTTCGCGGTGGCCGCGCCGGTTGCCGAGCAGGCGAGGGCGGCGGGGCCGGCGGCGGTCTGGTTGCGCGTCGCCGAGAGGGGCAGGGTCGTGACCTGGCCGGCGGCAAGGGTCGCGATTGCTTCGCCGCCACCGTTCAAGGTGCAGGTAACGGTCGCCGCCGCCGACGCTTCGACGACGACGTTGGCGCTGACGACGTAGGCGCCGGCGACGAGGTTCTCGGCCAGGACGGTGGTTTCGGTCGCCCCGATCGACTTCGCGGTGCCGAAGACTTCCAGGGCCGGGCCGGTCCCGGGTTCGCCCCTTTCGCCGCGGGCACCCTGCGCGCCTTTGGCGCCGGTGGCGCCTTTCGCGCCCTGCTTGCCGGTCTTGCCCTGCGGGCCCTGGGCGCCGGCCGGGCCGCGGTCGCCCTGCAGCTGCCGGCGCGTCTTCTTCGCGATCTTGCCCGCGGTCACCGCTTCCCGCTTCAGCTGGGCGGTGCCGACCGAGTTGCGCGGCAGCTGGGTCGCCGCGTAGGCGGCCCCACCAAGCGCGAGGAAGAGCGCGAGCGTGGCGGCGACGTTGGCGTACGTCAGGTGACGGCGCAGAAAACCCACGCCGTCACCATAACGCGCATCAAGGTCGCCCTCGGCCTCAGCCGACGTCGCGGCGGGTGAGCCGCCACAGGCCGATCACCAGCGGCACGCCCATCCACAGCGCCAGCGCCACCAGGGCCTTGACCCATTCGCTACCGCTCATCACGGTCGTGGTCAGCGGTTCGAGCGCTTCGGCGGTGCTGACCCACTCGATCACTCCCTTCAGCGCGTGGATCGAGCCGAGCGCGGCAAGCGCGACCGGCAGCGCGAAGTAGAGGACGATCGCCGGCGCCGAGGCCTGCAGGGCGGCGCCGAAGCCGATCCCGATCACCATCGCGGTCGCCACGTAGATGATGTCCTGGGCGAGCAGCCCCAGGGGCAGCGACCAGGCGTGCGGCGCCGAGGTGGAGGCGAGTGCCGTGCCGAGCGCGGCGACCACCAGCGCCACCACCGTCGCCGCCAGCGCGAGGACGATTCCGGCGAGCACCTTGGCGACGATCAGCCGCGGCCGCTCCGGGACCAGGGCGAAGCTGATCAACGCCGTCCGCTGCGACCACTCCGAGCTGACCAGGAGGATGCCGACGACCGGCAGCAGGATCCCGGCGGGCTGCAGGGCGTTGGAGAAGACGTGGCGGAAGGTCTTGTCCTCGCTGTGGCCCGCCAGCACGGTGATCACGACCGCGAGGACGGTCAGCCCCAGCACCGCCAACTGCAGCCAGAAGCCGCTGCGGGTGTCGACCATCTTGCGCAGCTCCACCTTGGTCAGGCGAGCCAGCCCCGGTCGCTTGTCGCGCCCGGCGGGTGCCGCGTTCAGGTCGCCTCGGTCGATCGCGTGGGCACTCATCACTCCGCCTCCTTGCCGTTGTCGGTGGTCAGGTCGAAGAACAGCTGCTCGAGGCCGGCGTCCCCGGCGGGCGCCAGGTGGACGAGGGCGACCCCTCCCCCCTGCGCCGCGGCGCCGACCGCGCGCGGCTCGGCGTCGACCAGGAAGCCGCCGCCTTCGGCCTCGCGGGCCTCGAGGCCCGCTCCGGCGAGCACGCGGCCGAGCGCGTCGCCATCGTCGGCACGAACCAACGTCCCCGCGTCGGACAGCAGCTCGTCTTTGCTGCCCTCGGCGACGATCTTGCCGGCGCCGATGATCACGAGCCGGTCGGCGATCGCGTCGACCTCGTGCAGGAGGTGTGACGAGAGCAGTACGGTCCCGCCGCGCTCGGCGAAGTCACGCAGCAGGCCGCGCATCCAACGCATCCCCTCCGGGTCGAGCCCGTTGGCGGGCTCGTCAAGGATCAGCACCTCCGGGTCGCCGATCAGGGCGTTGGCGATGCCAAGCCGCTGGCGCATCCCGAGCGAGTACTGGCGCACCCGCTTGCGCGCCGCCGCGCGGTCGAGCCCGACCCGGCCGAGCAGATCGTCGACCCGCTCCTCCTCGACGCCCATCGTCTGGGCGGTGATCGCCAGCGCCTCGCGGCCGCGCCGGCCGCCGTGCTGGGCGGAGGCGTCAAGTAGCACCCCGACCCGCCGCCCCGGGTTCGGCAGCGCCCGGTAGGAGCCGCCGCACACCTCGGCGCGGCCGGTGTCCGGCGTGGCGAACCCGCAGATCATGCGCATCGTGGTCGACTTCCCCGCCCCATTGGGACCGAGGAAGCCGGTGACGGTGCCCGGTTCGCAACGGAAGGTCACGTCCTCGACGACGGCCCTCCCGCCAAATTTCTTGGTCAACTTCTCGGCTTCGATCATGCCGCCAGACTTCCCCTTCCACGCGGCGTGCACATCCGCCGCTGGTCGCCACTTCGCCCCGTCGTAAGTCGACGGCCGACCCCTACTTTGGTAGCGACACCGGACTCCACGCCCGCCCTACGCTGTCGAGGTGGCCGCGATGGAGGTGAAGCAAGGACTGGAGCCGGCGCGGTGGCAGCGGCGGATGCTCCCCGGCTCGATGGTCGACGGGCCGGGGGCCGAGCGCAGCCTGCGCGACTGGGCCGTCGACGCGCTGGTCACCCTGGTCGCGCTCGGGCTGGGGGTCGCCGCCCTGCACGACAACTGGGGGCAGGAGGGCGTCGCGGTCCGCGCCGTCGACATCGTCCTCGGGGTCGCCTCGATCGCCGCGCTCTGGGATCGTCGCCGCCACCCGGTCGGCGTCGCCGCCTTCGTCATCCCCGCCTCGGCGATCTCGTCGCTGGCGGGCGGGGCGGGGCTCGTCGTCCTCTTCAACGCGGCGATCCGCTGCAACCGTCGCGACCTCGCCTGGATCACCCTCGCCGCGATTGTCAGCTCGCTCTTCAACGCGCTCCTCTACGCGACCAGCGGCGCCGACCTGCGCGACAACGTGCTCTTCGGGGTACTGCTGTTCGGCATCGCGATCGGCTGGGGGCTCTTCGTCCGCGTCCGTCGCGACCTGATCGACTCGCTGCACGAGCGCGCGGCGCGACTCGAGGGCGAAGGTCGACTGTGGGCCGAGCAGGCGCGCTCGGCCGAGCGCGAGCGGATCGCGCGGGAGATGCATGACGTGCTCGCCCACCGGTTGTCGCTGCTGAGCCTTCACGCGGGGGCACTCGAATTCCGCCCCGGCGCGCCGCCAGAGGAGATCGCGGCGACGGCGAAGGTGGTCCGCGAGGCGGCCACCGACGCGCTCGAGGAGCTGCGCGACGTGGTTGGCGTGCTGCGCGAGGGGACCGACGGGGAGACCCGGCGCCCGCAGCCGACGCTCGCCGACCTGCCGACCCTGATCGAGGAGTCGCGGGCGGCGGGGATGCGGATCGAGGCCGCCCTCGAGCTGCCCGCCGACAGCGAGGACACGGGTCCGACGGCGGCCGGCCGGACCGCGTTCCGGATCGTCCAGGAGGGACTCACCAATGCCCGCAAGCACGCGCCCGGGGCGCTGGTGCGGGTGCGGGTGGCGGTGGGTGACGACGGGCTGGAGGTCGTGGTGCGCAACCGCGCCCCGCTGCGGCCGGCGCCCGCGCCGGCACTGCCGGGGGCAGGGAGCGGGCTGATCGGACTCGGCGAGCGGGTCGAGCTGGCGGGCGGCGAGCTCCGCACCGAGGTGGCCGCGGGCGGCGACTTCGTCCTCGCCGCGACGCTGCCGTGGGAGCGCCGCGCGCGATGACCGTGGCGAGGCCGATCCGGGTGATGCTGGTCGACGACGACCCGCTGGTGCGGTCGGGCCTGCGGATGCTGCTCGGCGGGACCGAGACGATCGAGGTCGTCGCCGAGGCCGACGACGGCGACCGCGTCCTCGCCGCGGTCGACCGACACCGCCCCGACGTGGTGCTGATGGACATCCGCATGCCGGGACTCGATGGCGTTTCCGCCGCGGGACTGCTCGCCGCGCAGCCGGCGCCGCCCGCCGTCCTGATGCTGACCACCTTCGACGCCGACGAGCTCGTGCTGCGGGCGCTCCGTGCCGGCGCCGCCGGGTTCCTGCTCAAGGACACGCCGCCGGCCGAGATCGTGCGGGCGATCGAACTCGTCGACGCCGGCGACTCGATGCTCTCCCCCGCGGTGACCCGACGGCTGATCGACCTGGTCGCGGCCGAGGTCGAGGACGGCACCCCGCGCGCCGATGCCGACCGGCTCCTCGACGGCCTCTCGCCGCGCGAGCTCGAGGTCGCGCGCGCCGTCGGCCGCGGTCTCTCCAACGCCGACATCTCGGCCGAGCTCCACCTCAGCGTCGCCACCGTGAAGGCGCACGTCTCCCGGCTGCTGGAGAAGCTCGGGGCCGACAACCGCGTGCAGATCGCGCTGCTGATCCGCGATGCCACGCCGCCGAGCGTCCCGCGGTAGCAGCGCGAGCCGCCCAGCTGTTCCTGTTGGCGCCCTCACCGCCATAAAGACCAGCCGGCGAGGGTCAACTAGGGAGTCGTGGGTTCGAGGCCGACCAGGCCGAAATAGCCGACCAGGATCAGGCGGCGGCCGTCGGAGACCACCGGCGTGTAGCCCGCCTCCTTGATCTGGAAGGTCTTCTTGTGGGTGCGAACGTCGATGCCGAGCGTCTTCGGCCCGGTGAAGGTCGAGACGTAGACGGTGTGGCCGATCACGGTCGCCGTGCCCGGCACCGGGCCACCGATCTCGTAGGTCCAGCGGACCTTGCCGGTGCGGGCGTCGAGGGCGAAGAAGCGGCCGTTTTCGGAACCGATGTAGACGGTTGCCGGCGTCCCCGGCACCTTGGCCACGGAAGGTGAGCCGTAGACCGCGCCCCCGGTGTCGAAGCTCCATCTCACCTTCCCGGTGCGCTCGTCGAAGGCGTACACGGTGCCGTCGTCGCGGGCCGCGTAGACGTTCCCGTAGGCGATCGCGGGAGAGGAGAAGAAGCCGCCCGTGCCGTACGGCGGCACGGTGCTGGTGTTCGACCGCCAGACCGTCTTCCCGGTCTTCGCGTTCAGCGCGAACATCGAGCTCTGATAATCGGCGACGAACACCTTCCCGGCGTCGTAGCTGGGGCTGGCTTTGATCGCCCCCGGTGCCTGGAAGGTCCAGATGGTGTGGCCGTCACCGGCGTCGAGCGCCAACAATTCGCCTTTGTCGGTGCCGATGTAGAGGTTGCCGTCGAGCGGCAGCGGCGAGGATTCGAGGTGGGCGCCGAGGTGGCGCTCCCAGACCGTCTTCTCCGTCTTCACGTTGCCCGCCGCCAGGGTGCCGTCGAGGAAGGCGCCGTAGACCAGCCCGCGGTAGTAGGCGGGGCCGGTGACGATCGATTGGTGGCCTTTGTTCTTCGGGTCGAGGGTGAGTTCGCCGATCACCTTGTGGGTGCCGAGCTGCACCGCTTTGCCGTTGCCGTACTTGTTGATCGTGTAGGCGACGCGGCCGCCGATCGCCGGTGGGAACTCGATCAGCCCGTGGGTGCTGATCGACCACGCCCGCTTCAGCGGCGGGTCGAGCGGTCGGTCGACGATCGCGCGATTCGCGGGGAGGTAGTGGGTCCGCTGCGGTATGCGACCGAAGAACGGCCAGTCGATGTAGCCGGGTTCGAGGGTCATCGCCGGCGCGGTCGCCGGGGCTTCGGCGGTCGCGGCGCCGCTCGTGGTCGACGACGAGCTGCCTTCCGCGGAGGTCGACGAGCCGCCGCCGCAACCGGCCGCGAGGAGCGCGAGGAGCACCAGCAGTGCTGCCGGCGCGGCGGATCTCGGCTTTGGCTTTGCGGGCATCGACGGCAGTGATATCGACCGGAAGGCGACGCCAGATGAGGGGTCCGCGAATTTCTCAGGGGCCGGGCGGGGCCCGAGAGGCGTGGTCGACCTTACCCACCTGGAACGGTGGGTAAGGTCGACCGCCCGACCATCGACCCTTCGTCCAGATCCTTAAAAATCGTTGGACGGTTAGGCAGTCTTGGGTAAATGCAGCTGACGTGGCTCGCGCCGGAACCCGGACTCGTCGCGACCAGCATCGGACGGGAACGGATGGTCGACGCGCTGCGGCGGCTCTACCAGGTGGTCGAGATCCCGGAGCCACCGCGGATCGAGGATTACTGGATCGTCATCCCCGCCGACCCCGCGCTCGTCTATCCCGGTCTGCAACGGGCGGTGCCGGACTGGTTCGAGCTCTTCGTCGTCCCGGGAGACGGCCGGCGGCGCGGAGCCCCGACAAGGCTCAGGTGATCTTCGCCGCGTTCAGCCTGCAGTAGGTGAATTCGAACGGCAGCACCTGGATGTTCGCCTTGTTGATGTTGGAGCTGAGCTTGGTGAAGACGTGCTCGGCACCAACCTTGTCGCCGGCCTTCAGCTTCCGCCCCGCCGTGTCAAACAGCTGAGCCTCGATCTTCAGGTAGGAGAACCACTTGGCCAGGCGCGCTTCGTCGGCGCTCGGTCGCGGCAGGGCTTCGAGTTCGCGCAGCGTCCGGGCCTGCTCCTTGGCGGCCTTGGCGAACTTCGCCGCCGCCGTCTGCAGCTGCCCCTTCCTCACTTCCTTGCGCACCCCGGCGAGGATCCGTTCGTTCGCCCGCGCACTCGCCTTGCAGATCGGCTCGGCCGCTTCCTTGTATTCCTCGCGGCTCACTTCGGCGGCCAATGCCGCCCCGCAGACAACCAGCACCAGGGCGGCCACCGCGGCGGCCGCGACCAACATCCTTCTCGACATCCCACTCCCCTTCCCGTGCCTCCCGGCGACGTTCGTCACGCCTCATTCAACCAGTCGAGCGCCCGTTCAGAGTCCGAGGCCGCGGACGCCGTCCTCGTCCCAGCCCAGGTGGTGGGCCACCTCGTGGCGGACGGTGCGGGTCACCTCGGCGCGCAGCCGCTCCGGGTCTTGGCCGAAGTCGCGTTCCAGGGTGTCCTGGTAGATGACGATGCGGTCGTGGAAGTCATCACGGGCGACGGTGTCGCCGATGTAGTGGCCGTAGGCGCGGTACTCCCGGCCGCGGGTCGAGATCACGATCGGCACCTGCTCGAGGACCCCGGCAAGGTCGTCGGGGAGGTCGTCGATCGCCGCTCTCACGAGGTCCTCGAATTCGCTCGACTCGCGCTCGGCGTCCGGCAGCGCGGCGAGCGCTTCACTGCGGTCGGAGATCCGCCGGTACTCCTCCTCCGACATCTCGTTGGCGCCGAGGGCGACCATGCCCCAGGCGGCGAGCAGGATCACCGTGCCGATCGCCATCGCCACCATCATCAGCTCGAGCAGATCCATGGATCCAGGGTAGCCCCCGGCCGACCCGCTCGACCCGGCCGCCGCGCAGCTCGAGCACCTCGTCGAAGGCGTCGAGGGCGACCCGGTCGTGGGTGATGATGAGGACCCCTGCCCCGTTGTCGGCGAAGGCGGCGATGCGGCGCTGGAGGTCGGCGGCCCCGGCCGGGTCGAGGTGGGCGGTGGGCTCGTCGAAGACGAGGAAGGAGGCGCGGGCGAGGAAGCTGCGCGCGACCGCGATCCGCTGGCGCTGGCCGCCGGAGACCCGCGAACCGGCCTCGCCGACCTCGGTCGCGAGGCCCTCCGGGAGGGAGTCGAGCCAGGGGCCGAGGCCGACCGCCTCGAGGGCGGCGCGAATCTCCTCGTCGCCGGCCCCGGGGCGGCCCAAGGCAACGTTCTCGCGCAGGGTGGTGGTGAAGAGGTAGGCGTCCTGGGGGGCGAGGCGAACGGCGGCGCGCACCGCCTCGCCGCCGATCCGCGGCAGCGGCACGCCGCCGAGCGAGACGGTGCCGCGGTCGGGGTCGCGGAAGCGGACGGCGAGCTCGGCGAGCGTGCTCTTGCCGGCGCCGCTCGGGCCGATCAGGGCGACGGCACGGCCGGGCCGCAGGACCAGGTCGACGCTGTCGAGGACCGGCGGGGCGCCCGGCTCGTAGGCGAAGCCGACGTCCTCGAAGGCGAGCGGCCCGTCCGGCGCCGGGCGCGGCGCGGACGGCTCGCGCAGCGGCGGCTCACGGTCGAGGACGACCTCGATCCGCTCCGCGGCGGCGGCGCAGGCATCGACGCTGGTCGCGGCCGCGCCGAGGGGCGCCACCGCCTCGAAGGAGGCGAGGGTCAAGAGCGCCAGCGCCGCCAGCATCGTCCCGGCGAGGGCACCGCTGCCGACGGCGGGGATCGAGACGGCAACCACCGCGACCACCGCCAGGGCCGTGACCGCGGTCAGCGCGCCGGCGGCGAGGCCGCCGCTGAAGGCATCGCGGCGCTGCAGCGAGGCGAGCCGCCGGCCGCTGCGCTCGGCCCGCTCGACCCAATCCTCGCCCCGTCCGGCGACGGCGAGCTCGGCCGAGCCCGCGGCGATCTCGACCAGCTCCGCCCCGAGCTCGGCCCGGGCCGCGGCCTGGCGCCGACCGGCGGATCGCGCGGCGGCGCGGGCGACGAGTGGTACCGCGACGCCGCCGAGCAGCAGCGCCACGGCGAGGACCAGCGCCGCCGCGGGCAGGATCAGGAAGGCGACGCCGACCGCCACGAGGCCGGCGAGCAGCGCGACCAGCGGCGGCGCCAGGCCGCGCAGGTAGAGGTCCTGCAGCGAGTCGACGTCGCCGACGAAGCGGCCGAGCAGCTCACCACGGCCGAGGCCCGGCAGCCCGCCGGGCACGAGCGGGATCAGGCGGCGGAAGAAGCGGGCGCGGAGGTCGGTAAGGGTGCGGAAGGCGAGGTCGTGGGAGACGAGCCGTTCGGCGTAACGCAGCAGGGCCCGCGAGATGCCGAAGAAGCGGACGCCGACGATCGCGACCGCCAGGGTCAGGATCTCCGGGCGCTGGGCGGCGCGGCTGATCAGGTAGCCGGAGGTCGTCAGCAGTCCGACCGCCGCGAGGACGGCGCCGGCGCCGAGGACCACCGAGAGCCAGAGCAGGCGACGGCGCGTCCGGGTCGCCGCGATCGCGTTGCGAAGCGCCGCGTTCACGCGACCACCCGCTGCGGGGGCGGCGCGCTCCGCCGTTCGCGCATCGCCGGGGTCAAGGCGTCGGCGGGCGCGGTGATCGTGCCGTCCTCCAGCCTGAGGACGCGGTCGGCGAAGGTCGCCAGCTCGGGACGGTGGGCGACGATCAGCGCCGTCCTCCCCGCCGCCAGCTTCCTGACCGCGATGGCCACCTCGCGCTCGGTCTCCTCGTCAAGGTGCGCGGTCGGCTCGTCGAAGAGCAGCAGCGGCGACCCGCAGAGGAAGGCCCGGGCGAGCGCGAGGCGCTGCGCCTGGCCGGCCGAGAGGCGGCGGCCGCCCTCCCCCACCCTGGTCTCGAGCCCGGCGGGCAGCGCGGCGATCACCGGGGCGAGGCCGGCCGCCGCGACCGCGGCGCGCACGTCCGCGGTCGCGGCGTCGGGCGCCGCCAGGCGCACGTTGTCGGCGACCGTCCCGGCGAAGACGGTGGGGCGTTGTGGCACCCAGGCCAGGTGCCGGCGCCAGGCGGCCGGGTCGACCTCGCACAGGTCGACACCCCCGCAGCGGATCGTGCCGGCGCCGGGATCGGCGAGCCGCAGCAGCAACGAGAGCAGGGTCGACTTGCCACCGCCGCTGGGACCGACCAGGGCCACCGTTTCGCCCGGCTCGATCCGCAGGTCGATGCCGCGGAGCACCTCCTCGCGGCCGGGATGGGAGAAGCGCAGGCCCTCGAGCACGAGCGGCTCGCGATCGGGTCGCGGCGCCGGGCGGGTCACGGCGGGCGCCGCGACCGCGGGCGGGCGGTCGAGCACCGCGAAGATCGCCTCGGCGCTCGCCATCCCGTCGGCGCTGGCGTGGAACTGGGCACCGAGGCGGCGCAGCGGCATGTACATCTCCGGCGCCAGGATCAGCACGGTGAGTCCCGCGGTCAGCCCGAGCGCGCCTTCGGCCAGCTGGATCCCGACCGTGGCGGCGACGATCGCCACCGCGATCATCGCCAGCAGCTCCAGCACCAGAGCCGAGAGGAAGCCGATCCGGAGCGTCTTCATCGTCTCCCGCCGGTAGCTCTCCCCGGCGGCGGCGATCGAGTCGGCCTGGGCCTCGGCGCGGCCGTTGGCCCGCAGCGTCGCCAGGCCGCCGGCGAGGTCGAGGAAGCGGTCGCCGAGGCGCGCCAGGCGCCGCCAGCGCCGCCGGGTCGAGCGTTCGGCGAGACGACCGATCAGCACCATGAAGACGGGGATCAGCGGCGCGGTGACGGCGAGCACGATCGCCGCCTCCCAGTCGCGCGGCACGGTCCAGGCGAGGACCGCGAGGGGGACGAGCGCGGCGAGGACGGCCTGCGGCAGGTAGCGGGCGAAGTAGGCCTCGAGCGCGTCGACCCCCTGGACGGCGGCCGTCGCGAGCTCGCCGGAGCGCTCCTCGCGCACCGTTCCCGGCCGCACCAGCAGCAGCGTCCGGACCAGGCGCGAGCGCAGCTCGGCCATCACCTTGGCGGCGCCGAGGCGCCCACCGGCCTCGAAGCCCGCGTCGAGCAGGCCGCGGCCGACCGAGATCGCCGCCAGCCAGACCAGCAGCGGCGTCAGCGAGGCGAGCGAGCGGCCGTCGAGGAAGGCGCCGGCGATGACCTGGGCGAGCAGCGTCGCCTGGGCCAGGAGCAGCGCGGCGGTGGCGAGGCCGAGGACGACCGTGAGGATCAGGTGCGCTCGCGCCGCGCGGCTGGTCCGCGTCAGCCGGCGCTGGGTCTCCCGGGCCCGCGACCTAGCGTCCGGGTCCTGCCGGCTCGGGCCCACCGCCGCCCTCCCGCCTGTGTTGATCGAGCGCGTCGAGCGGGTTCCGCACGTCGCCGAAGCCGGCGGACGAGACCCGGTGACGGAAGACCCAGTAGGTCCAGGCCTGGTAGGCGACGACGACCGGGACCAGCAGCGCGGCGACCACCGTCATCACGACCAGCGTGTAGTGCGAGGACGCCGACTGGTTCAGCGTCATGTCGAAGAGGGCGCTGGTGCTGGAGACCATCGTGTTGGGAAAGAGGTCGATGAAGAGCGCCAGGAAGAAGGTGAGGATCGCCGCGGTGGTCGCGGCGAAGGCGTGGGCGGGGCGGCTGCCGGCGAGCGCCGCGGCGGCGATAAGGCAGAGCCCCGATGCCGCCGCCGCGATCGCCGAGCCGACGTCGATCCCGCCCCCGTGGGACGCGACGGTCCAGATCAGGAAGGCGATGCCGGCCACGGCGGCGGGTGGAGCCACGCGGCCGGCGATCGCCTTCGCCCTCTCCCCCACGTCCCCAGCGGTCCTCAGGTTGAGGAAGACCGCACCGTGGGCGAGAAAGATCAGCAGCGTGGCGACGCCGCCCAGCAGCGCGTAGGGGTGGAGCAGGTCGAAGAAGTTGCCGGTGTACTCCATCTGGGAGTCGATCGGGACGCCGTGGACGATGTTGGCCCAGGCGACGCCCCAGAGCAGTGCCGGCACCGCGCTGCCGACGATCATCGCCCACTCCCAGCCGCGCCGCCAGCGGGTGGTGTCGTGCTTGCCCCAGAACTCGAAGCTGACGTTGCGGACGATCAGCGCGACGAGAAGCACGAACAGGGCGAGGTAGAAGCCCGAGAAGAGGGTGGCGTACCACTGCGGAAAGGCGGCGAAGGTGGCGCCGCCGGCGACGATCAGCCAGACCTCGTTGCCGTCCCAGACCGGGCCGATCGTGTGCAGGACGGTGCGGCGCTCGTCGTCGTTGCGGGTGACCGCGCGGAACAGCATCCCGACCCCGAAGTCGAAGCCCTCGAGCACGAAATAACCGAGCCAGAGGATCGAGATCAACACGAACCAAACGACCTGCAGTGCGGTGTAGGCGTCCATCGTCGATCCTCCTCAGTAGGTGAGCGCGAGCTCCTGGCCCGGGTCCTCGGCGTGGCCGGCCTCGACCGGGCCCTTGCGCACCGCGCGGACGAAGGCCCAGCCGGCGAACCCGGCGAGCGCCCCGTAGAGCAAGGTGAAGCCGACCAGCGTGATCCAGACCTCGGCCGGGCCGACGCTCGGCGAGTTGGCTTCGTTGGTCTTCAGCAGGCCGAAGACGACCCAGGGCTGGCGCCCCATCTCGGTGAACATCCAACCGGTGGCACTGGCGATGAACGGCAGGGCAACCGCCGGCACCGCGAGCCGCAGGAACCACTTCGAGTCCCGCAGGCGGCCGCGACGCTGGAGCCACCAGCCCCAGGCGGCGAAGGCCAGCATCGCCACCGCGCAGCCGATCATCGCGCGCCAGGTCCAGTAGGCGACGGCCACGATCGGGCTGTAGTTGCCGGGCCCGTACTTGCGCTGGTATTCGCGGTTGAGGTTGTTGATCCCCTCGATCTCACCGCGCGGATAGCCGGTCGAGATCCACGACAGCAGGTTGGGGATCTCGACGTTGCGGTTGAGGCCTTCCGGATTCGACTCGAAGTCACCGGTGGCGAACAGCGAGAGGCCGGCGCCCCGTTCGGTGTTGAAGACGGCGTCGGCGGCGGCCATCTTCATCGGCTGCTGGTGGCTCATCAGGATGCCGTTGAAGTGGCCGACGAACATCGTCACCACCGCGGCGAAGACCACCAGTGGCAGGGCCAGCCGCATCGCGCCGCCGAAGACCTGGACCTCGCGGCCGCGGCGCAGGTGCCAGGCGGAGACCGCGATCAGGATCATCCCGGCGGTCAGCAGCGCGGCGAGGATCGTGTGGGCGAAGGCGTAGAGCGCGGTGCTGTTGAAGAGAACCGAGAAGATGTTCGTCAGCTCGGCTTTGCCGTCGACCATCTTGTAGCCGACCGGATGCTGCATCCAGGAGTTGGCGGCGAGGATGAAGTAGGCCGAGAGGGCGGTCGAGAGGGCGACCAGCCAGACACACAGGAGGTGCGTCTTCTTCGAGAGGCGGCCCCAGCCGAAGATCCAGAGGCCGAGGAAGGTCGACTCGACGAAGAAGGCGGCGAGCCCCTCCATCGCCAGCGGCGCGCCGAAGATGTCGCCGACGAAGCGCGAGTAGTTCGACCAGTTCATGCCGAACTGGAACTCCTGCACGATCCCGGTGGCGACCCCGAGCGCGAAGGAGATCAGCAGCAGCTTCCCCCAGAAGCGGGTCGAGCGCAGCCAATGCTCCTCGCCCGTCCGATACCAGCGCGTCTGCATCACGGCGACGCAGAGCGCCAACCCGATCGTCACCGGCACGAAGATGAAGTGGTAGAGGGTGGTGATCCCGAATTGCCAGCGCGCGAGTTCGAGTGCGGTCATCGGCGGCGACGCTATGGACGCCTCCCCCGACCTCCATCCGGGGTTTCCCACAGGCCGGGATGTGGTGGCCGTGGCGGCCGGCCCGCGCGGCCGTCCGTGTTGCGGCGCGGCCCAGGCCGTGGCGGCCGTCCGAGGCGCGGCGCGACCCCGGCCCCACGGTCGCCCTTCGGTCCGGCTACGGGACGCCGCCTCCCAGGACCGCCCGCTGTTCCTTATGCGCCTCATAGGCGCATAAGGAACAGCGGAAGGGACGGGGCCGGGAGGGGTGCGATTCGGGACCGGCCCCAGCCGCCCGCGGTGCGTCCCGACCCCGGCCGCCCCGGCCGTCCGAGTTGCCGCGCGACCTCGGCCCCCGCGCCCGTCCGAGTTGCTGCTCGACCCCGGCCGCTCCGGCCGTCCGAGATGGCGCGCGACCCCGGCCCCCGCGCCCGTCCGAGTTGCCGCCCGACCCCGACCCCCGCGCCCGTCCGAGATGCGTCCCGGGCGCCTCATGGCGCTCCTGGCAGGCTGTGAGCGCCATGAGGCGCCCGGGACGGGAGGGGTCGTGAGGAAGACGACGCAGGGACGGGAGGGGGTCGTGAAAAAGACGACGCAGGGACAGGGGAGACGCAGGGACGGGAGGAGGTCGGACCTCCGTGACGGGTCCGTGCGGGAGGGGCCGCACTTCGCCCCGATCGGTCACGAAGACGCCGGGAACGTCACCCTTTCCGCAACCTTCGGTCCGTTCCCGGGCCCGGAAGGAGGGCCCGGGAACACGTTCCGTACTTTGACCCTGCCATGGCAGGGTCAA
>JAFDWO010000073.1 GCA_018268415.1 Actinomycetota bacterium
CCGGCCTCGCCGCCGCCGACATCGCGGTGCGGGCGGGGACGCCGCTGGGCGGCCCCGGCCACATCCGGGTCAGCTACGGGACCGCGGCCGAGGACGAGCGGTTCCTGGCGGCACTGGCGCGGCTCCTCGGCTGAAGGGCCGGGTGGCGAGGATCGGGGCGGCGCCGGACCGATCACCCTCGGGTCACCGCCTGGTCAAGGTGCGCGGTCGCGCCGAGCTCGCAGTCGAGCCCGGCGGCGATCCAGCGGGCGTGCTCTGCGGTCAGCGCCGCCAGGATCTCCTCGCCGGCGGCCGCGGTCGCCCCGGACGGAGTGCCGAGGATCCCGGTGTCGGTGAGCGCCGTCATCCCGTCGAACAGCCGCTCGAGGTACCCCGGCGCGGCTTCGGTGTAGCCGTCGACGCCTTCGAAATCCCGGACCAGATGGGGGGCGATGGCGAGGATCTGGCTGGTCTCGATCACACCTGCGTGGATGTCGCAGGCGACCGGGTCCAGCCCACCGCGCCGGGCACCCGTGAACATCGCCTCCAGGTAGCGCGGGACCTCGTGGAAGGCGATCAGGCGCAGGTCGTCCCGCCCGGCCTGTTCCTCCTCGTAGCGACCGAGGAAGCCGGCGTTGCCACCGTGACCGGTGAGAATCGCGATCCGCGCGATGCCCATCCGCAGGTAGGCATCGACGTAGGCGTCGAGAGCGCCCCTGAAGATCGTCTCGGGCAGGTCGACGGTGCCCGGGAAGTCGACGTGGTGACTGGAAAGACCGCCAGGCACGACCGGGGCGACGACCACCGGGTCGACGAGCGCCGCGGCGGTGCGCCGGCCGAGCTCGGCGCCGATCAGACAATCGGTCGAGAGCGGCAGGTGCGGGCCGTGCTGCTCCATCGCCCCGACCGGGATCAGGCCGATGGCACGACCGTCGTCAGCCAGTCGCCTGGCTTCGGGCCAGGTCAAGGAGGTGTAGTCGACATACATTGCAAAGCTCCTCGTTCGTCGATCCATCCGCTCTAAAGCAAATGGTATTGATGTTTATCCTTTATGCAAAACCAGATTTGCTGACCACTCGCAAATTCGGCCTAAATCGCGCTCGCCGGGCGCCTGCCAAATTCCTGGCAACGGGGTTGACGGCTGATACGGTGGCCAAAGGTCAGCGGTACTGATGTTTCAATGGGGGGACGAGATCGGATGAACGAGCCGCAATTGGCGCGAGAAGGTGAGGCCCAGGACGGCGACCGCAATCCCGCGGCGGCAGGCGGCTTGAAGCAGTTCGGCGTGATCCGGATCAGACCGGCCCACTACGACATCGTCGCCGTCCTCATCGACGCCATCCGCAGCGGGTACTTCCAGCTCGGCGACCGTCTGCCGCCCGAGCGCGAGCTGGCCGAGGAGCTCGGGGTGAGCCGCCCGGTGGTGCGGGCCGCGCTCGACATCCTCGAGGAGGCGGGCATGCTCGAGGTTCGCCGCGGACGCTTTGGCGGCACCACGCTGGTGTCGCTGACCAACCTGCCCGAGATCCTCTCGGAGATCCACGGCGAACACTCGGATTCGATCGTCCAACTGCTCGAAGTCCGGCTCGAGCTGGAGATGCTCAGCTGCCTCCGCGCCGCCGACCACGCCCGGACGGAGGACATCGAAACCCTGCGCCGGATCTCCACCGAAGCGGCCGAGGCGATCGACGGGACCGCCGACTACGACACCTTCGTCGAGCTCACCGTCCGCTTTCACATCGTCATCGCGGTGCTCTCGCACAACCCCACCCTTGCCGAGTTCATGCGGGTGATCACCAACCGCATGGCGGTCGCCGGGAGGCAGATCCGAGGACGCCCGAGCGAGGCGATGGCACGCCAGATGCTGGGCGTCATGCGCTCGCTGGTGACCGCGATCGAGGCAAACGATCGGCCTGCGGTCGAACGGCTGGTGCACGAGCACATCACCGCGGTCAGGTTGGCGCTGGCGCCCCCGACCGATGGCTGAAGACCGGCGACGAACCCCGTCGCGGCCCCGTCAGCTTGCCGGGCCGCTCTCGGGATACTCATCGAACTCGGTCGAGAACGAGGTCTCTTCGCCGCGCAGGTAGCGGTACAGCTCTTTCAGCCAGGCGATCCGATCGTCGACGATCTCGGCGAACGTGATCGCCTCGACTTCGTACTCGCCTTTCTCGGTCCGGCCGCTGACCGTGTGGACCGCGGCAAAGTACCTGCCGTCGTAGCCGGCGTGCTTCACCGAGGTCTCGATGTCGGCTTCCCGCCGCACCCATTCGAGGTGCCATTTCAACATCCCCCGGTCGTAGGAGCGACCGGCGCTCTCGCACTGGAACTCCGGCTGCCAGTACCGGTCGAGCGCCTCGTCGACGGTAAGGCCGGTGGTGCCCATGATGCCCTCGGTCAGCGATCCGGCCCACCACTCCTTGGGGGTGAGGCCGGCAATCGTGTTCTCCGCGTCCGCCATCAGATGACTCTCCTTCCTCGTGTGTTCAAAGCTGGCCTCACCGCCACCCGAGCGGCCGACCTAACTATAAGTTACATAGTAGATCGCTACTATGCAAAACATATGAGTGGAGATCTCGCGAAGTCGCAGATCCAATCCTTCGATCAACCCGCGCGGCGGCGCCGCGCGGGAGGCAAGACCGTCGACGAGGTCACCTTCGACGGCATCGGGCCGGTCCTGCGGGAGCGGTTCGCGCCGGGCTGGACGTGGCGCGAGACCACCGGCCGCTCGGCGGGGTCCGACCGCTGCGAGAAGGCACACGTCGGCTACTGCCTCGAGGGCTGCATGGCGGTCATCGATCGGGCCGGCGAGCGGTCGCTGGTGAGGGCCGGAGACGTCTTCTACATCGCCCCCGGCCACGACGCCGAAACCGTCGGCGACGTCGATTGCGTATGGGTCGAATTCGGGCTTCTCGGGTGATCGCGGAGCGAATCGGCGGCGGTGCGCTAGGAGATCGCCCGGAAGGCGTCGATCGCCGCGGCGACGTCAGCGGCCGAGTGGGCGGCGGACATCTGGGTGCGGATGCGGGCGGCACCGAGCGGCACCACCGGGTAGGAGAACGCGATCGCGTAGATGCCGTGGTCGAACAGCTTGCGCGAGGCCTCGACCGCGGGCTTCGCGTCGCCGAACATGATCGGCACGATCGGGTGCTCGCCGGGGAGCACGTCGTAGCCGAGGGCGGCGATCTCACGGCGGAAGGTCGCGGTGTTGTCCCAGAGCCGGCGTCGTTGCTCGTCGCCGGTCTCGAGCAGGTCGAGGACGGCGAGCGAGGCGGCGACGATCGGCGGCGCCACCGCGTTGGAGAAGAGGTAGGGACGGGAGCGCTGGCGCAGCAGCTCGACGATCTCCGCCCGGCCCGAGACGTAGCCGCCGCTGGCGCCGCCGAGGGCCTTGCCGAGGGTGCCGGTGACGAGGTCCACCCGAGCGGCGACGCCGAAGTGCTCGGGAGTCCCGCGGCCGCCGGGGCCGACGAAACCGACCGCGTGGGAGTCGTCGACGAGGACCATCGCGTCGTAGCGCTCGGCAAGATCACAGATGGCGTCGAGGCGCGCCAGGTAGCCGTCCATCGAGAAGACGCCGTCGGTGGCGATCAGCCGGCGGCGGGCGTCCTGGGAGTCGCGCAGGCACTGCTCGAGCTGCTCCAGGTCTCCGTTCGCGTAGCGCAGCCGGCGCGCCTTGCTGAGCCGGATGCCGTCGATGATCGAGGCGTGGTTGAGGGCGTCGGAGATGACCGCGTCGCGGTCGTCGAGCAGCACCTCGAAGACGCCGCCGTTGGCGTCGAAGCAGGAGCCGTAGAGGATCGTCGCCTCGGTCGCGAGGAACTCGCTGAGCCGCTGCTCGAGCTCGATGTGGATCGCCTGGGTGCCGCAGATGAAGCGCACCGATGCCATCCCGTAGCCCCAGCGGTCGAGCGCCTCGCGGGCCGCCGCGACGACGGTCGGGTGGTCGGCGAGGCCGAGGTAGTTGTTGGCGCAGAGGTTGATCACCTCGGCGCCGGCGACGGCGACCTCGCCGCCCTGCGGGGTCTCGATCACCCGCTCGTCCTTGTAGAGCCCGTCGGTACGGATCGCCTCGAGCTCCGCGCCGACCTGTGCCTTGACCGAATCGAACATCTAGACGCTCCAATCCAGCAGCACCTTGGCGGCGCGCGGCCCGCGGGCGGCGGCGAAGGCCTGCTCGTATTCGCTGTAGTGGAAACGGTGGGTGAGGACCGGCGCGATGTCCAGGCCGGACTCCAGCATCACGCTCATCATGTACCAGGTCTCATACATCTCGCGGCCGTAGATGCCCTTGATCGTGAGCATGTTGAAGACGACCTGGTTCCAGTCGATCGCAATCTCCTCCACCGGGATGCCGAGCATCGCGACGCGGCCGCCGTGGGCCATGCCGGCGAGCATGTCGCGCAGCGCCGCCGGCTGACCGGACATCTCGAGGCCGACGTCGAACCCCTCGACCATGCCGAGCTCCCGCTGCACCGCGCCGAGGTCGGTCGCGGTCGGGTCGACGGCGAGCGTCGCACCCATCTCGCGGGCCAGTTCGAGGCGGTAGGGGTTCAGGTCGGTGACGACGATCCGGCGAGCGCCGGCCTGGCGGACGACGGCGGTGGCCATCAGGCCGATCGGGCCGGCGCCGGTGATCAGGACGTCCTCGCCCAGGGTCTTGAAGGTGAGCGCGGTGTGGACCGCGTTGCCGAGCGGGTCGAAGACGGCGGCGACGTCGCGGTCGATGTCGGGAGCGTGGTGCCAGACGTTCGTCATCGGGATCGAGATCAGCTCGGCGAAGGCGCCAGGGCGGTCGACCCCGACCCCGCTGGTGTTGGCGCAGAGGTGGCGCCGCCCGGCCATGCAGTTGCGACAGCGGCCACAGACCACGTGCCCCTCGCCGCTGACGATCTCGCCGGGGGCGAAGTCGTTCACGTTCGAGCCCACCTCGACCACCCGGCCGACGAACTCGTGCCCGATCACCAGCGGCGTCGGCACGGTCGCCGCGGCCCAGGCGTCCCAGGCCTCGATATGGAGGTCGGTCCCGCAGATCCCGGTCTTCTCCACCGCGACCAGGACGTCGTTGATCCCGACCTCCGGCTCCGGGACCTCGGTGAGGGTCAATCCCGGCGCCGCCTCCTCCTTGACCAGCGCTTTCATCGCATATTTCCTTTATCTCGGAGATAGATTCCGGGATAACATACACACACTTCCGATTTAAAGGAATCCTCCTCCGGTAATGTGGACAAACAGCGATGACCGCCTTCGATCCCAGCCTGCTGAACGGCAACCTCGGCGACCGGGTGCGGTCGATGCGCACGAAGCGCGGCTGGTCGCTGGAAAAGCTCGGTGACGCCTCGGGCGTCAGTCGCTCGATGCTGAGCCAGATCGAGCGCAACGAGGCCAATCCGACGGTGATGGTCGCGCTCTCGATCGCCAAGGCGCTCGGCGTCTCGCTCGACGAACTCGCCAGCCCCGCCGCCGACTCCTCACCGCTGGAGGTGATCCGCGGCGACGACGCGCAGTACGTGTACCGCTCGGACGCGAGCTGCCGGATCCGGACCCTCTCCCCCCTCTCGGCCCACCGCGAGCTCGAGTTCTACGAGATCTCCCTGCCGCCCGGCGGCGAGCTGCGCAGCGCCCCCCACTTCGCCGGCACCCACGAGTTCCTCACGGTGCAGAGCGGCGAGGTCGCGGTCGAGGCCGGCGAGCACTCGGCCCTGCTCGGCAACGGCGACTCGGTGTCCTATCCGGCCGACGTCAGCCACGCGATCAAGAACGTCGGCAGCAGCGAGGCGGTCGCCTACCTGATCGACACGGTGCCCTGACCGACTCAGCCCGGCCGCGGCGCCGGGGAGGGCAGCGGCTCGCCCGCCAACCCGGCGAGCAGGTTGTCGACGGCGCGCTCGGCCATCAGCTCGCGGGCGGCGTGGGTGGCGCTGCCGATGTGGGGCAGG
>JAFDWO010000074.1 GCA_018268415.1 Actinomycetota bacterium
CGCGCCGCAGTAGGCCTCCATCTGGAAGAAGTAGGAGACGTAGTCCATCCGCTCGACGAAGGGGATGACCTTCCAGTAGCTCTTGTCCTCGCAGGACTTTTCGATCCCGGTGTGGACATAGCCGATCACCGGCTTGAGATCGCGGACGACCTCGCCTTCGAGGTCGACGACGAGGCGCAGCACGCCGTGGGTCGCCGGGTGGTGCGGGCCGATGTTGACCGTCATCACCTCGGTGGTGCGGTCCTCGTCGAGCTCGCCGTAGAGGTCGGCGACGGTCGGCGCCGCCGGGTCCTCGTCGACCAGGCCCTGGGGGAAGGTGTGCTGGTCAGCCATAGCGCTCTTCGCTGTAGGTGAAGGTGACCGGCTCGCCGCCGATCGGGAAGTCACGGCGCTGGGGCCAGCCGACGTAGTCCTCGGGGAGCAGGATCCGGGTCAGTTCCGGGTGGCCGCGGAAGACGACGCCGAAGAAGTCGAAGGCTTCGCGCTCCTGGAAGTTGGCGGTGGGGAAGAGGTCGGTGACCGAGTCGATCTCCGGGTCCTCGGCGGGGAGCATCGCTTTCACCCGGATGCGCTCGACCCGCTCGCGATTCAGCAGCTCGTAGTGGACGCCGAAACGCGGTTCGGCGGGCAGATAGTCGGCGACGTGGAGGCTGGAGAGGAAGCGGTAGCCCTGGCCGGGGGTGTTACGCAGCCAGGTGATGACCTCGACCACGCGAGCCGGGTCGACGATCAGCGCGGCGCGCTCCTTGTCGTAGGAGGTGGCGAGGACGGCGCCGGGGGCGTCGACGTCGATCTCCCCGCGCAGCAGCTCGAGGCCGGGACCGTCAGGCACGGGCCGGCTCCTTGGACGCCAGCTCGCGGGCGAGCTCGTAGGCCTCGGCGGCCTCGACGCTCGGCTTGGAGGCCGGGCCGCCGCGCGCCCACTCCTCGGTGCCGGCGGCGTTGTAGCGCTGCCGCCAGCCCTGGTCCGGGTTGCCCATGATCTTGCGCTGCAGCTTGTTGAAGCCGTACATGACGGCCTCCGGCCGCGGCGGGCAGCCGGGGATGTGCATGTCGATCGGCATGAACTTGTCGGCGCCCTGGACGACGGCGTAGTTGGCGAACATGCCGCCGGAGGAGGAGCAGGCACCCATCGAGATCGCCCACTTCGGCTCCAGCATCTGGTCGTAGAGGCGGCGGACGACCGGCGCCATCTTGATCGAGACGCGGCCCGACAGGATGATCAGGTCCGCCTGGCGCGGTGAGGCGCGCAGCGCCTCGGCGCCGAAGCGGGCGAGGTCATAGCGGGCGGTGACGATCGAGATCGGCGCCTCGATCGCGCAACAGGCGAGGCCGAAGGTGAGCGGGAAGATCGAGTTGGCCCGCGCCAGGTTCAGCATTTTCTCGAAGGTGGTGGTGACGACCCGCTCTTCGACGTAACGCTCGAGGTCCTCGCCCTCGAGGTTGCCGCGGAGCATGTCGCGGGCGGAGGCCTGTCGGCTCTCCAGGCTACGGCGCTCTATTTCCAATCCAGGGCCCCCTTGCGCCAGACGTAGACGAAGGCAAGCATCAGCAGGACGACGAAGGTGATCAGCTCGCCGAGCACGAAGACGCTCGAGGCGCCCCGCATGATCACCCCGACGGGGTAGAGGAAGACGACCTCGATGTCGAACAGGATGAAGAGCATCGCGATCAGGTAGAAGCTGACGCCGAAGCGGAAGTTCTTCACCGGCTCGACCGGGATGCCCGACTCGTAGGGCTCGGCCTGGCGGTGGCTCGCGGTGGTCGCGTGGGCCGGCTTCTTCGGGCCGATGATGTGATTCAGGAACGCGAAGACCCCGCCGACCGTGAGGCCCAGGAACGCGAAGACAAGAATCGGGAAGTAGGTCTTGAGCACGAAGTGGTGTGATGTCTCGGTTTTCAGGTCCGGGCCGGCCCGTTCACGGCCGCCCGGTAACCCTTAGCCGGGCTTTATACAAGCACATTGTGACAACTTGCTACATAGTGATTTTCCGCATCAGCAAGCGGAATTCCGACCCTTTCAGGAGGATTTGAGGCAAAGTGACTATCCGGAAACCCCCACGCACGTCTGGCGGCGCCGCACACTTCGCAGGGCGTCGTCCTCAGTCGGCCGAATGGCGCTGCCATTCGGCCTCCTTGCGTCCTACCCCCGCTCGATGCGGCACTCGCCAGTCGCACGCGCGGATTTCCGGATAGTCACCAAATGGTTGGCCTGCACATCGCCGTGGGGATGCTGGTCATCCTGCTCAACCTGGCCGCCGGCGCGATCGGGGGTTGGGCCTGGTTCAAAGTACGTCCTTCGGTGCCGTTCTGGTACCTGCTCCGTTTCGCCCAGGTGGCGGTCTTCGTGCAGGCCGCTCTCGGCGGCCTTCTCCTCGTCACCAACCATCAGGCGAAGGAAGACCTCCACTACCTGTACGGCATCCTGCCCCTGGTGATCTCCTTCATCGCCGAGGGCGCCCGTCTCGGTGCCGCCCAGCGCGAGCTCGGCGAGCTCGACATCGAATCCTTCCCCCCCGAGGCCCAGGAATCGATCGCGATGCAGATCGTCCGCCGCGAGATGGGGATCATGGCCGTCAGCTGCATCGTGATCTTCTTCCTCGCCGCCCGCGCGGCGACCACGAGCGGCCTGTAGGGCCGGGCGCGCCTAGTAGGAGGCGGAGGAGCCGAACAGCGCTTCGAGCTCGTCGCGCGAGTGGATCGTGGTGACGGGGCCGCGGACGTCGGCGGGGTCCGGCGGCGCGATCTCGAGGTCTTCGTCGATGTCGTCGTACTTGTCGGTGACGGTCGCGCCGTTGCCGTCTTCGTCGCCGTGGACGACCAGTTCGCGCAGGTAGCCGTGGCGGTCGAGGGCCGCCTCCAGTTCGACCGTGAGGTCTTCGACGTCGCCCGAGCTGCCGGGGAACGCGGCGGCGGGCGCCTCGAACGAGTACCTGGTCACGTTGACGAATCGTCCGTCGCCTTCTTCGACCGCGGCGCCTCCCGGCGCGGCCTCGATGTGTTCGGCGGCGGCGAAGAGCTTGCTCATGTCGGTCTGTTCGCTGTTCAGCTCGTGCAGCAGGTCGGGCGCGATCTTCGCCGCCGTCCACCGCCCCGGTTCGGACGAGGCCCACGCCCGGTTACCGACCGCGATCACCTCGTGCCCTTCCGACCCGCCTGCGCAGTTGAGGTCGAAGTAGGACAGGTCGAAGCGTTCCGGCTTACCCGTATCGACCGCCAGGCTCAGGCATCCGCCCTCTTCCGCCCGCCCGTCTTCTTCGAGTTCGAACTGCATCGAGATCCGCAACGACCGCGCCTGTTGGATCTTCGCCGCCCCGGCTTCGAGCTTCTTGCGCGCCGCCGCTTCGGCGCCCGAGTCGGGGCCCCCACCGCCGCACCCGACGGCCGCGAGGGCAAGCGCCGCGACGGAGACGAGCGCCGCGGGCAGGCGTATGCCCGGCGCTGTGCCTTTCTTCGGCATAGGCGGAGTTTCGAACACCGCAGGGTCCTACCCAAGCTGCGCGGGTCGCAAGCGTGGGGTGGGACGGGAGGGGGTCGTGGCCGGGGTGGCGGGCCGGGATGCGGCGCGGCCCCGGCCGCTCCGGCCGGCCGAGGTGCGACGGGACCCCGGCCCCCGCACCCGTCCGAGCTGGTCCCGGGCGCCTCATGGCGCTCCTGGCAGGCTGTGAGCGCCATGAGGCGCCCGGGACGGGAGGGGGTCGGGGGGCAGGCGGGCACAGGGACGGGAGGGGGTCGTGGGAAAGACGACACAGGGATGAGGGGGGACACAGGGATGGGAGGAGGTCGGACCTCCGTGACGGGTCCGTGCGGGAGAGGCCACACCTGGCCCCGATCGGTGACGAGGATGCCG
>JAFDWO010000075.1 GCA_018268415.1 Actinomycetota bacterium
TCCCGGCGTCTTCGTGACCGATCCGGGCGGGGTGTGGCCTCCCCCGCACGGACCCGTCACGGAAGTCCGACCTCCTCCCGTCCCTGCGTCTCCCCTCATCCCTGTCCCCCCTTTTTCACGACCCCTCCCGTCCCTGTACCCGCCTTCCCCACGACCCCCTCACGTCCCGGGCGCCTCATGGCGCTCACAGCCTGCCAGGAGCGCCATGAGGCGCCCGGGACGCATCTCGGACGGGTGGGGTGGCCGGGGTCGCGCGCCATCTCGGACGGGCGGGCGGCCGGGGTCGGGCGCCATCTCGGACGGCCGGAGCGGCCGGGGTCGCGGCGCAACGCGCCGCCGCGCCGCAACTCGGACGGCCACGCCGCCGGGGGCCGGGACGCCTCTCGGACGGACGGGGGCCGGGGATCGCCGCACCGCACCCCGGCCACCCGCTCCGACCGCGAGCCCCCGCCGGTCCCCCTCCGTCCCTAGCGCGCCAGCGCGGTGATCATCTCGCCCAGCTTCTCGGGTGCGACCACGGGCGTGAGGATCGGGGTGGTGACGCCGCCGGCGACGAACTGCTCGAGCCGCTCCTTCATCTCCTCGGGCGTGCCGAAGATGAACATCTGCTCGATCGCCTCCCAGGGGGCCTCGGCGGCGGCTCTCTCGCGGTCCCGGGCGTCCCAGGCGTCGAGCATCGGCTGGATCTGCTCGCCCCATCCGAGCCAGCGGTAGAACTCGGTGTAGACCGGGACGGTGATGTAGGAGGAGAACATGAAGCGGGCCAGGGGCTCGACCTCCTCGCGGGACCCGGGAAGGAGGAAGAAGCGGCAGAGGAGCTCGAAGCCCTCCGGCGCGTCCTCGAGCTGGGCGACCACCTGGGGGAGACCATCGAGCGGCAGGAAGTTGGTGAAGGCGCCGTCGGCCTGCTCGACCGCCAGCTCCAGCATCTTGCCGCGCAGCGCGGCAAGGACGATCGGCACCTTGTGGGCGGGCTTCGTTTCGAGCTTGAAGCGGGTCGCGGTGCGCTCGCCCGCCAGCGCCACGCGCAGGAACTCGAGCGTCTGCCGCACCTTCGAGAGGGGTCGCTCGAAGGGGATGTCGTTCCAGCCTTCGATGATCCGGTCCGAGGAGGAGCCGATGCCGAGGACGAAGCGGCCCTCGGAGGCGTCGGCCAGCGCCGCCGCCTCCTGGGCGAGCAGCGCCGGGCCGCGCTGGAAGACGCCGACGATTCCCGTCCCGAGCCGCATCCGCTCGGTCCAGGCGGCGCTCAGCGCCAGCGGCGTGAAGCCGTCCGGGCCCGCCGTCTCACCGCTCCAGAGGTCGGTGTAGCCTGCCGCCTCGGCGCGCTTGACGTACTCGCCGTGCTCGGCGAGCGGCACCCCGCTCAGGGGCAGGGTCAGACCCCAGCGTCCCTCCATTGCCCGCGACCCTATAGGGTCCTCGCTCCGATGCCTTCGCCCGACCAGGCAAAGCCGGATCGCAACCTCGCGCTGGAGCTCGTCCGCGTCACCGAGGCTGCTGCCCTTGCGGCGGCCCGCTGGGTCGGACGCGGCGACAAGATCGCCGCCGACGGCGCCGCCGTGGACGCCATGCGTTACGTCCTCGACTCGGTCGACATGGACGGGATCGTGGTGATCGGCGAGGGCGAGAAGGACGAAGCGCCGATGCTCTTCAACGGCGAGCGGATCGGTGACGGTCAACCGCCCCAGGTCGACATCGCCGTCGACCCGCTGGAGGGGACGCGCCTCTGCGCCCTCGGGATGCCGAGCGCCCTGGCGGTGATCGCGCTCGCCGAGCGCGGCTCGATGTTCGACCCCGGCCCCTGCGTCTACATGGAAAAGCTGGCGGGCGGTGAAGACATCGCCGACCTGCTCGACCTCGACCGGCCGCTGGTGGAGACCTGCAAGCTGGTCGCCGAGCGCCGCGGCGGCTCGATCGGCGACGTGATCGTCGTCGTCCTCGACCGGCCCCGCCACGAGGAGCAGATCCGCGAAATCCGCGAGGCCGGGGCGCGCATCCGCCTGATCACCGACGGTGACGTTTCGGCGGCGCTGCTGGCGGTCTCCGAACGCTCCCCGGTGGACCTTCTCTGGGGGATCGGGGGCACGCCCGAGGGGGTGCTCTCGGCGGCGGCGCTGAAGTCGATGGGCGGCCAGCTGCTGGGTCGCCTCTGGCCCCGCAACGACGAGGAGCGGAGCGCCGCGGTGAACGCCGGTTACGACCTTTCGCAGATCCTCACCGCCGACGATCTCTGCTCCGGCGAGGATGTCTTCTTCTCCGCCACCGGCGTCACCGACGGCGACGTCCTCCAGGGCGTCCGCTATCGCGGCAAAGGCGCGACCACCGAATCGCTCGTGATGCGCTCCCGCTCCGGCACGGTCCGCCGCATCCAGGCGACGCACGATCGCCACAAGCTCCGCGACATCGCCGGCGGCGTCGAAAGATTCGGCTGAGGCGCCTGCAAATCGGCGCCTGACGGCGTCCCCGGTCGGCCGGCCGTGGGTCACGCACCGGAGCGCGCTCCCCCTGCCGCCCTCCCCGCGTCCTGGTCAGGCCTGATTCTCGCCGCCTCCGCGGCCTGAGCTTCGCCCAGGAACGGCACCAGAGTCTCGTAGATGAGCTGCGGCAGCAGGGTCGGCAGGCGCTCCGTGCGCCCGGCGGCGACCTCGCCGTAGACACGGGAGATCGCGGCGCCGACCGCCATGCTGGTCGCGGGCAGGGGGTGGGGGTCGGGCAGGTCCCGGTCGAGCCCGGAGTCGATCACCGCGACGAAGCGGTCGAAGCCCGCCTGGAAGATCGCGTGGAACTCCGGCCCGACGGCGGCGGGCTCGATCAGGAGGAAGCGTCCCAGGGACGGGTCGGCGGCGAACCACTCGAGCAGCACCAGCAGCGTCGCCCGGCAGCGGTCGACCCACTCTCCCGGCTCCTCGTAGGCGATGCGGACCTGCGCGACCAGGTCGTCGAGCAGCTCCCGGTGGGCGGCGAGGACACAGGCGCGACGGTCCTCGAAGATCTCGTAGAACGTCTCCCGGCCGACCCCGGCCTCGGCGAGGATGTCGGCCACGGTGGTCGCCTCGTAGCCGCGCGCCGCGGTGACCCGGGCCGCGGCGTCGAGCAACCGCTGGCGCTGCGAGCGCGCCACGGTCTCGCGCGAGAGCCCGTGGCGACCGCGGGGAAGGGCCGTCGCGTCGGTCACCCGGCCGCCTCGGCGCCCGCGGGCCAGGCCTGGCGCAAGGCCTCCTCGTGCCCGGCGAACGGTGCGATCGCCAGGTAGACGATGTCCGGGGCCAGGGCGGGGAGGCGCTCCGTACGTCCGGCGGCGACCTCGCGGAAGACCAGGAGCTGCGCGCGTCCGAAGGCGAGGCCGGGGCTCAGGTGCCGACCCGGGGGCACGCCGGCCTCCTCCCACATCGCTTCCAGCGCCGGCACCGTGAAGGTGCTGTAGCGATCGACGAGCTGGGGGTCGACGCCGACCACGTCGCCGCCCAGGATCAGCACGAGCTCCGGCTCGGCCGCCAGCAGCTCGAGCAATGCCCTCGCCCCGTGGCGAGTGGCTTCCGCGGGGGAATCGTGGCCCGCAGCGGCGGTCGCGAGGGTCGTCGCGATCTTGTCGATGCACTGGGTGACCGCGGCGTCGAAGCAATCGCGCTTGTCGTTGAACAGCTTGTAGAAGGTGGTGCGGGAGACCGCGGCCCGGGAGACGACGTCGGCGATCGTGGTCCCCGCGTACGTTGTCTCGGCACAACAGGCGACCATCGCGTCGAGGATCCGGCGACGCTGGGATGGGGGCGTCAGGCCCTGCGGCGGGCCGAGGGGTCGCGCGCCCAGGGCAAGTCCGGAAATGGAGTGTTTCTCCACTGTTGTCGGATCATCTCAGTCCTGCTGGGAACGTGCAGCGGTTGCCCGCGACCGCTCGGCGTCGGTGAGTCCGGCGCAGGGGTTGGCGGGCGGGGTGGCACCGTTCGTGTAGGGAAGCTCGCCGGTCTCGTGGTACTCGAAGCGCAGCGAATTGATGACCGCGCCGGCCATGATTCCGAGGCTCAGGAGGTAGAACCAGAGCAGCGCGATCAGGATGAAGCCGAGGGTCGAGCCGAAGCGGGAGAGGCTGGAGATGTTGGTCAGGTAGAGCGGGAAGAGCCAGTTGGCGAGGCCCGCGCCGATCGTCACGAACAGCGCGCCGGGCCAGACCGCCCGCCAGGGCACCGGCGCTTTCGGCACCGCCCAATAGATCACCGAGCAGATCAGGAAGGTGATCAGCAGCGCGGCGCCGAGCAGCAGGACCTTGTCGAGTCCTTCGATCCCGGAGAGTCCGAAGGGAAGCTTGTCGGTGCTGGAGACGAGCGTGCTCTCCAGCGTCGGCACGAAGATCGAGAGGGCGATGAAGATGAGGACGACACCCAGCATCGCGAAGGAGAAGCGCTTCTGCTCGATCCAGCCACGGCAGGGGACGTGGTAGATCCGACAGAAGGCGGTGTCCATGGCGCCCCAGAAGGAGGCGCCGATCCAGATCGAGCCGAGGAAGGCGGCGATCCCGATCGTCGCGGTGTTTTCCCGGATCCGCTCGAGGACGTCGGCCAGGGTGGCCGACTCGGTGTTCGGGAAGAGGCGCTGGAGGTCCGTGAGGACGCTCGTTTCGACGCCTTTGATCTTCAGCACCTGGCCGCCGATGAAGAGAACCAGCAGGGTGAACGGGAAGACCGCCAACATGAGGTTGTAGGCGACCATCGCGGCCAATCCCGTCACGTTCTCCAGGTAGGCGCGATGCCAAAAAGCGCTGAGCCAGCGCGTTGATTTTTGCGAGCGTCGGGGCATTGACTTTACAAACTGAAGCGACTATCCTTCGCGCGAGCGTTTGACGGTTGTTTCAACGCACGCCCAACGGGGCAATCGGCATCAAAGGCCTTTGATTTACTCATTCGCGGACCAGTCCCCCGGTCCGCTTTTTCGTCGCGTGGCGCGACTTGTCGCCGTTTGAGGCATTTATACGCCCACGCACCGTTCAGCAAGCGCTAGGGAAAGAAGTCGATACAGAATGCTGGTAGCAGAGCTTCAGGAGTTGGAGGAGGTCAAAAACCTCATGAACCGTGGTCAGCAGCTCGGCGTGCTGACCTTCGGTGACATCGCCAACGCGGTGTCGGAGGTGGACCTTGACGAGTCTGACGTCGAGGATCTTTACGGACACCTCGAGAAAGCGGGCATCGAGCTCGTGGAGGACATGGACCCCGCCCAGAAAGCGGCGGCGGAAGCCATGCCCATGGACACCGGGAAAAAAGGCCGGCGGCGGCAGAAAGCCACGCTCGACCTGAAACCGGACATGACCACCGATTCTTTGCAGTTGTTCCTCAAGGACATCGGCAAAGTCCGCCTGCTGACCGCGGCGGAGGAGGTCGAACTGGCAAAGCGGATCGAGCGCGGTGATCTCGATGCCAAGCAGAAAATGGTCGAGTCGAACCTCCGTCTGGTCGTCTCGATCGCGAAAAACTATCGGAACCAGGGCCTGCCTTTCCTCGACCTGATCCAGGAGGGGACGCTGGGGCTCGTCCGCGCGGCGGAGAAGTTCGACTACCGCAAGGGGTTCAAGTTCTCGACCTATGCGACCTGGTGGATCCGTCAGGCGATCGCCCGCGCGCTCGCCGACAAGGCGCGGACCATCCGCATCCCGGTCCACGTGGTCGAGAAGCTGAACAAGATCGGCCGCGCCGAGCGCAAGCTGGTCACCGAGCTGGGCCGTGAGCCGACCCCGGAGGAGATCGCCGAGGTCACCGGGATCGATCCCGAGGAGGTCGACTCGATCAAGCGGTCCGCGCAGGCTCCGGTCTCCCTCGAGAAGCCGGTCGGCGACGAGGAGGAGTCCGAGTTCGGTCAGTTCATCGCCGACGAGAAGGCCGAGTCCCCGTTCGACCGGGCGGCCGACCTGCTCACCAAAGAGGCGCTGAAGGAGGCCCTCGAGAACCTCTCCTACCGCGAGCGCCGCGTGCTCGAGCTCCGTTACGGGCTCGGCGGCGAGCACCCGCGGACCCTGGACGAGGTCGGCCGGACGTTCAACGTGACCCGCGAGCGGATTCGCCAGATCGAGAACCAGAGCCTCAAAAAGCTGCAGTCGCTGGGCGAGGCCCAGAAACTGCGCGAGGTCGCCTGAGGTAGCACCTGGCGGCGTCCTCGATCGCTTGTGTGCGTGTCACACGGCGCTCACTGCGTCTTCGCCAGGCGATTCCTCGGTTTCAGTTTCAAGGGTCGGGCCGCAAGGTCCGGCCCTTTTTTCGTGGTCGGGGGGAGAGGGCGGACCACCCGGCGGCTTGGCCGTCGGTGCGACTCGCTACCGATCTCGTCTTCGTCTCGTTGCTCGTGGTGGCCTGCGTCACCGATCTCCGCCGTCGGCTGATCCCCAACCGGCTGTTGCTGAGCGGCGTGGCAGTCGGGCTGCCGCTGCTTGCGCTGGCGGATCCCGGCGGGCTGTCGGCCCGGATCGCGGCGATGGCGGCGGCAGGTCCCTTCCTCGCGGTCGCTCTGGTTCGGCCCGACGGCTTCGGCATGGGCGACGTGAAGCTGATCGCGACGATGGGCCTTTTCCTCGGCGGCGCGGTGCTCGGCGCGATCGTCGTTGCGCTCTGTGCCGCCTCCTCGCTTGGGCTGGGGCTCCTCGTCCGCGATGGCCGCGCCGCCACGAAGGCGACCTTTCCGCTCGCGCCCTTCCTGGCCCTTGGCGGGCTACTCGCCCTGTTGGGCTGGATCCCAGCGCTTCAGTAAGTAAAGCTACAGCGCTACACTTCCTGAAGTGGGAAACGGCTTCTTGAGCCCCGCCCACGGAGAAGGATTTGATGAGCGCCGCCAGCAACGCCGATTGTCCCGTCTGCAAGACCGCCGAGGTCGTCTGTGGAAAGTGGACCCTCCTCGTGATCAGGGACCTGTCCGAGGGAAACTGTCGCTTCTGTGAGCTCGAACGGTCACTGGAGGGGATCAGCCCGAGGACGCTCTCGCTGCGGTTGCGGGCCCTCGAGGAGGAGGGCATCGTCGAGCGGCACACCTATCCCGAGGTGCCGCCCCGGGTCGAGTACGCCCTCACCGCCAAAGGTGAGGCTCTGGTACCGCTGATCGACGACATGCGCGCCTACGGCACCCGCTGGCTCCTGGCCGAGGCGGGCGAGCCCGCCGAGGCTGTCGCGGCTGAGACGTCTGCGGCTGCATAGGGGCGCGGCTCCGACCGAGGTGCGGCGCGGCCCTGGGCGGGTGCGGCCGTCCGAGATGCGGCCCCGGTCCCGGCCGCCTGCACCCGTCCGAGTTTGCGTCCCCGGTCCCGGCCGGGGCGGCCGTCCGAGTGTGTGGCGCCGGCGCGTGTTGCCGCGCAACCCCGGCCCGCGCACCCGTCCGAGGTGCGTCCCGGCGGCGCGTTGCCCCCCGACCCCGGCCCCCGCACCCGTCCGAGATGGTCCCGGGCGCCTCATGGCGCTCCTGGCAGGCTGTGAGCGCCATGAGGCGCCCGGGACGGGAGGGGGTCGTGGGGAAGGCGGGCA
>JAFDWO010000076.1 GCA_018268415.1 Actinomycetota bacterium
CCTGCCCCACATCGGCAGCGCCACCCACGCCGCCCGCGAGCTGATGGCCGAGCGCGCCGTCGACAACCTGCTCGCCGGGTTGGCGGGCGAGCCGCTGCCCTCCCCGGCGCCGCGGCCGGGCTGAGGACCGCCGGCCGAGCGAGCTCCCCGTGACGGTCGAGAAACGTACCTACTGCCGCTTCTGCCTCGGCTACTGCGGCGTGATGGTCGAGCTCGACGGGGAGACGGTGGTCGGCGTCCGCGGCGACCGCGAGCACCCGATCTCGCAGGGGTACACCTGCCCGAAGGGCCGCGCCCTCGGTGCCTTCCACGAACACCCGGACCGGCTCGACGTGCCGCTGATCCGCCGCGACGGCGTCCTGCGGCGGGCCGGCTGGGACGAGGCGCTCGGCGATCTCGGCCGGCTGCTGGGCGGGATGATCGAGACCCACGGCGCGGCTGCGGTGGCGACCTACGAGGGCACCTACTCGGTCTTCGACGGCAGCGCCGCCGCGATGACCGCGCGGTTCATGGGGGCGATCGGCTCGCCCTCCCGCCACAGCACCCTCACCGTCGACGTGCCCTCGGGGCCATACATCGCCGAGCTGGTGGCGGGCTCGCCCTGGCTGACGCCGATCCCCGACCCCGACGCCCGCTTCGTCCTCCTCCTCGGCACCAACCCGATGCACTCGCACGGGCACATCCTCAGCCTCACCCGGCCGAAGGCCTGGCTGCGCCACTGGGCCGCCAACGGCCAGCTCTGGGTCGTTGATCCGCGTCGCAGCGAGACCGCGGCCGTGGCGACCGGCCACCTCGCGGTGCGGCCCGGCTCCGACTACGCGCTGCTCGCCTACTGCGTGCGCGAGATCCTGATCGACGGCGCCGACCGCGAGTACGTCGCGGAGCGGGTGGCCGGCGTCGAGCGCCTGGCGGCCGCGGTGGAGCCCTTCGACCTCGCCAGCGCCGCGCGGATCACCGGGCTCGACCCGGGTGAGCTCGAGGCCCTGGTCGAGGCGATGCGGCGGGCCGGGCGGGTCGCCGTCCACCCGGCCGGGACCGGTACCTCCTTCGCCCGCGGCGCCAACGTCGTGATGTGGCTCTCCTGGGCGCTCGCGGCGATCACCGGTGCGCTCGACCGCGCCGAGGGAATGCCGATCCGGCCGGGGATGCTCCGCGGCATGCAGCGGACCGGCTGGGAGGTGAGCGACGGCGTCCCCGAGCCGGGGCCGCCGAGCCGCCCGGATCTGCCCCGACGGTGGGGCCAGTACCCGACCGTGGCGCTGCTCGACGAGATCGAGGCGGGCGACGTGCGGGCCCTGGTGGTGGTGGGCGGCAACCTGCTCACGGCGCTGCCCGACACGCCGCGGACGATCGCGGCGCTGCGCTCGCTGGAGGCGCTGGTGGTGATCGACGTCGTCGAAACCGAGACGACCAGGCTGGCGACCCACCTGCTGCCGGCGACCGGCCAGCTGGAACGCGCCGACCTCGATCCGGTCGACTTCTTCGGCATGCGGCCGGTGCTGCAGCTGACCGACGCGGTGGTCGCCCCGCGGGCCCGGCGGCGGTCGGTGTGGTGGATCCTCGCCCAGCTCGGGCGGCGGCTCGGGGTCGAGGTGATGCCGGGCGGGCTCGACGTCGAGGCGGCCACCGACCTCGACGTGCTGCGGGCGCTCCACGGCGGCGCCGAGCCGGAGCAGTGGGCGCGGCTGGAAGCGGCCTCGCCCGCGGCCGTCCTCGGCGAGCCTCCCGAGGCCGGCTGGACCCGGCAGTTCCTGCCGGAGGGCCGCTGGCGGATCGCGCCCCAGCCGCTGGTCGATCAGCTGGCGACGCTCGAGCCGCCGCCCGCCGACGGCCTCCTGATGATCACCCGCCGGATGCTGCGCAAGGTCAACTCGCACATGGCCGACGGCCACGGGGTGCGCGATCCCGCCCGGCCCGAGGCCGAGCTCCACCCGCGCGACGCCGAGGCCGCCGGGATCGTCGACGGCGACCTGGTCCGCGTCGGCACCGAGCACGGCTCGATCGAGCTGGCCGCGCGGGTCACCGATCGCATCGCCCCGGGCGCCGTCTCGGTGCCCAACGGCTTCGCCGCGGCCTGGGTCGGGAACCTGGTCAGCGGCACCGACCTCGATCCGCTCACCGCGATGCCGATCCAGAGCGCCCTGCCGCTCTCGGTCGAGCGCGTCGGCGCCGCCGCCGGCGAGTAGGCGCCGGGCGCGGGGCGGGCCTCAGCGGGCCGGGGCGAGCGCGCCCACGGCCTCGCCGAGGGCGGCGACGGCGGCGTCCAGCTGGGCGTCGGAGAGGTAGGGGGCGGGGCCGAGGCGGAGGTGGTCGCGGCGGCCGTCGGTGAGCACCCCGCGCGCGGCCAGTGCGGATTGCAGCTCGGCCACGTGGGGCGTCCGCAGGGCGAGGAAGCCCGCCAGCCCGGAGATCGGGACGGTGCGATCGCGGGTGATCAGGCGCTCGTCGAGGTCGAGCGCGTCGAAGTTGGCCGCCAGCCTGCCGACCTGGTGCTGGGCGACCTCGCGCAGGAACGCGGGGGCGAGGCCCTGCTCGGCGAAGAACTCGAAGACGCGGGCGGCGCGATAGTGGCTCGTCGTGTCGTAGGTGGAGCCGGCGAAGCGGGCGCCACCGGAGCCGTAGGTGACGGTCTCCGGATCCCCGTCGCCGGCCAGGGAGTCGAACTCCGCGAACCAGCCGGTGACCACGGGACGCATCGTCTGCGCCTGCGGCGGCAGCCGCAGGAAGCAGTTGCCCTCGCCGAGCTGCAGGTACTTGTAGCCGCCGCCGACGATCCAGGCGTCGCCGAGGTCCTGCCCGTGGAGGTCGAAGGGGACGGGGCCGAGCGCGTGGTAGACGTCGACCAGCAGCTGCGCGCCCCGCTGTGCGCAGGCGGCCGCGAGGGGGCCGAGGTCGGGCACGATCCGGGCGGTCTCGAACAGCACCGCGGAGACGATCACCGCGCCGGTGCGCTCGTCGGTCGCGGCGGCGAGGCGCTCGGCCAGGGTCGCGACCGGCTCGGTGGGGACGCGGACCACCTCGAGGCCGTACTCGGCGAGGCGGGCGAGCTGGCGGCGCACGGTGTGGAACTCGCCGTCGGTGGTGAGGAGGCGCGGGCGCCCGCGCAGGTCGAGCGCCGAGAGGAAGCGGACGAGGAGGTCGTGGGTGTTGGCGCCGAGCGCCACGTCGCCTTCCGGGTCGCCGAGCAGCCGGCGGAAGCCGGCCCGCACCTCCTCGGCCTTGGCCGGCGCCGGTCCCCACTTGTCGTCGACCAGGGCGGCGGCGTCGGCGAAGGCGGCGAGCTGTCCCTCGGCCGCCACGTCCGGCCACGCCTGGTGGGAGTGGCCGGTGAGGAGGAGCCGCTCCTCGACGCCGAAGCGCCGGTAGTGCGGGGCGAGCGCGTTCGGCGAGCGCCGGATCTCCTCCAGCGCGATCAAAGCCGGCTCCGCACGTCCCACAGGTCGGGGAAGGCCGGCTGGAACAGGGTGGTGCGCAGGTAGGCCGCTCCGGCGGAGCCCCCGGTGCCGATCTTGTGGCCGATCGTCCGCTCCACCATCTTCACGTGACGGTAGCGCCACTCTTGGATCCCCTCGTCGAGGTCGACCATCTGTTCGCAGACCTGGGCCGCCTCGCCGTCGTCGCGGTAGACCGAGACGAGCACGTCCTGGATCGCCTCCGAGGGCTCGGCGGCGACGCCCGGGTCCCGCTCCAGCGCCGCGGCGGGGATCTCGTAGCCGCGCGCCGCCAGGTAGCGGAGGAAGGAGCCGTACAGCGGCCGGCGCGCCATCGCCGCCTCGATCCGCGCCCGCGCCGGACTGTCGGCGGCGTAGTGCTCGAGGACCCGCGGTTCGCGTCGCCCGATCGTCGCCTCGAGCTCCCGGAACTGGGCCGACTGGAAGCCGCTCGACGCCTCCAGCTGGTCACGGAACCCGGCGTACTGGACCGGGGTCAGGGTCTCCAGCACGTCGAGCTGCGCGACCAGGGTCTTGAAGATCATCCGCAGACGCTTCAGAGTCTGCAGCCCGCGCGAGGCGTGATCGGCCTCGAGCTCCCGTTGGAGGTAGCTCAACTCGTGCAGCACCTGCTTGAACCACAGCTCGTACACCTGGTGGATGACGATGAAGAGGACCTCGTCGTGCTCCTCGGAGCGCGGTCGTTGTGCCGCCAGGATCTCGTCGAGGGCCAGGTAGGAGTGGTAGTGGACCGATGCCGTGGTGTCGTTCATATTTGACATACTATCGCTATAGCCTGTGAAATAACAAACGACCACTTCGCCGACCTCACCTCCGAGCAGGTCGAGGCGGTGCTGGCCGGCCCGCGCACGCCGGTGATCCTGTTGCCGGTCGGGGCGGTCGAGGCGCACGGCCCGCACGGCCCGCTGGCGACCGACACGATCATCGCCGCGACCCACTGCGAGCGGACCGCCGCCGCCCTCGCCGCCGACGACGACCCGCGGGCGCTGATCCTGCCGCCGCTGCCGTTCGGCGTCACCCGCTACGCCGGCGATTTCCCCGGCACCATCGGGGTCGCCGAGGAGACTCTCCGGGGCCTCCTCCTCGACCTCGGGCATTCGCTCGCCGACTCCGGCTTCGGTCACCTCGTGGTCGTCAACCACCACTTCGAGCCCGCCCACGTCAAGGTCCTGCGCGACGCCGTCGCCAGCCTCGCCGCCGACGGCATGAGCGCCGCACTCCTCGACCTCACCCGCCGCCGCAACGCCGAGCGCCTGACCGAGGAGTTCCGCCGCGGCAGCTGCCACGCGGGCCGCTATGAGACCTCCCTGATCCTCGCCGAGCGCCCCGACCTGGTCGCCACCGACCGCGCCCGAACCCTGCCGGAGCTCCCGGTCGACATGCCCGGCGCGATGGCCGCCGGCCGCACCGACTTCAAGGCGATGGGAATGGACCGCGCCTACTGCGGCGCCCCCGCCGAGGCCACCGCCGCGGAGGGCGAGGCGACCTACGCGGTGCTCGTCGAGATGCTCGCCGAGCTGGTCCGAGGGATGGTGCGGGGCGAGCCCTGAGGAGGGGTCGGTTTCCCGGCCCGCAGGCCGGCGCCCGGGGGTCTGCGGGTAGAGGATGGATGGGAGCGCGGCACGGGCCGCGGCGGGAGGACACACATCCGTGAAGTGATCCCGGGACCGCCAGACACGCTGCACGACTTTTGTCCCCCTGGGGGCCCGAACCCGTGCAGCGCGATCCCGGGAGTCACGGAACACGCACGAACCCCCGGGAAGGATCACGGAAGGGAAGAGAAGTCACGCTTCCGTGCATCCCTCCGTCCCCGGAGATCGCCCCGC
>JAFDWO010000077.1 GCA_018268415.1 Actinomycetota bacterium
CATGGCAGGGTCAAAGTACGGAACGCGTCCGTGAGCGTTGGACAACACGGGAGGAGGCGTGGGGTTCCCTACGTCTCCGTGACGGGGTCCCTCTTTCCGTGACGGTCCCGTCACGGAACGGTTGCACCCTCCGGCCCCCGGGGGCCGGGATCGGGGGTCCGGGCCCCGAGACGCCGGGGTCGGGGATCCGTGGGACCCTCCGGCCCCCGGACGCCGGGATCGGGGGTCCGTGGGACGCGTGTCTGGTTTTGGTTGCTGAGCAACCGAAACCAAACACGGAGATCCTTGAGTAATGGCAAGGGTCGGGAGGAAGGGTGACGTTCCCGGCATCTTCGTGACGGGGTCTCCGTTCCGTGACGGTCCCGTCACGGATCCGTGGGAGCGCCGTGTCCCTCGCGCGTCGGTCGACGCCGCCCCCGCATCCAGGCTCGCCGAACTCGCACCGGCACCTACACGATCGCGGAGCGAAAAGCGGTGAACGCCGCGGGAGGCTGGACGCTGGTCGACGCCGAATGCGACGGCGTCGCCAAGGACACCGCCGACGTCACCATGACCGTGGTCGCGGGCGAGAACCAAACCTGCACGCTCACCAACCACCTGACCCCGACCGGGGCGATCAGTCTCTCCAAGGTCACCGAAGGCGGGGCCGGCACGACCGCGTTCGTGATCGAACCGACCGGCAGCGATCCCGAGCAGTACCTCCAGCACGCGACCACCACCGAGCCGGGCCGGACCGCGGACGCGGTCCCGAACGACGCGACCGACGAGACGAACCACGTCTACCCCCGCACCTATCGGATCATCGAGCAGCCGCCGCTCAACCGGATCGCCGGGCAATGGACCCTGACCTCGGTCAACTGCGACGCGTCGACGTCCCCTTCACCGACGGGAGCGCCCTCGTCACCCTCACCCGCAGCAATCCCCACGCCCTCTGTCGGTTCACGAACGCGCTCCTCCCGCGACGACCGACCCCGAGCCGAAAGAGCCCGAAACCGTCACCCCGCCGACCACCGAGCCACCGCCGCCCAGCCCCACCGCGCCCGAGACCCCCGGCGCGGGCGGCATGATCGAACCCCCGCCGGGCCCGGAGGGCGGCGCCGGAACCACCGCGCCGCCCGGCTCGAAACCGGCTGCCGGCAACTACTGGGCCGACCTCTCCGTCACCACCCACCCGCACACCGCCGCGGCGAAGAGCCGCGACCGGATCATCGACCTGGTCACCGTGAGGAACGACGGCCCAACGACGCCGAGAACGTGGTCGTCGACTATCAGGCCCCGAAGGCGGCCCAGCTGCTCAACGTCGACCCGCCGCGGGGCGGCTGCTCGGGCGGGCTGCCCTCGACCTGCAGGCTCGGCGTCCTCAAGCCCCACCAGACGGTGGAGTTCAAGATGGTGATGTCGACGACGATCCCGACCTCCAACTTCTCGACGCACACGACCGTCGGCAGCAGCACCTACGACCCCCGCCTCACCGACAACACAGAGGACGAGCGCCTCCTGGTCGAACCGCTCCCCTCCCCGCCCCCCACGCACTTCGTCCCCTGCCGGCTCTCCGCGGTCGCCCACGCCTCCTGCTGAGATCGCGGGGCGCTCAGCTCAGGTCAGCAGCTCACCGCCGTCGAGGACCAGGGCGTGGCCGGTCATGTAGGCGAAGTCGTCGCCGAGGAGGCGACAGGCGACGCCGGCGACCTCGGCGGCGTCGGCGATGCGGCCGATCGGGACCAGGTCGGGGACCCTCGCGAGGAACTGCTCGCGGCCGCCGTAGGACTGCCAGGCGGGGGTGTTGAAGGGGGTGTCGACCCAGCCGGGACAGAGGGCATTGACGCGGATGCGGTCGCCGGCGTGGTCACGGGCAAGGAGCTTCGCCATCGCGATCGTGGCGGCTTTGGTCGCCGAGTAGGTGACGAGCTCACGGTCCGGGAAGAGGCCCGCGTTGGAGGCGGTGAGGAGGAGCGAGCCGCCGCCGGCCGCACGCAGGGCGGGCACCGCCGCCTGGGCGACGACGAAGTGGGCGCGCAGGTTGAGGGCGTAACAGCGGTCGAGGTCGGCGACCGCGGCGGTCTCGACGGTGCCCGCCGTCTGGGCGCCGACGTTGGACCAGATCGCGCCGACCCCACCGAGCTCGCCGAGCGCCGTGGCGAGGGCATCGGCGAGGGCATCGGGATCGCCGGCGTCAACCAGGTAGGCCGCGGCGCCGGCGTCGCGGGCGACGTCGTGGACACCATCGGCGATGTCCAGCAGGGCCAGCCGCCAACCGTCGGCGGCGAGGATGCGGGCGCCCTCGGCGCCGATCCCGCTCGCGCAGCCGAGGATCAGTGCACCGCGGCTCTCCGTGTTCATCGGTCGCTCAACAGTCCTCTCTCGGCCCCGCCGTCGATCGCCTCGCGCACCATCCGGGCCGTCATCCGGGCGCCCTTGTCCTCCAGCTCGGCCACGATCGCCTCCAGCTCCGCCCGGCTCGAGCGACCCGGCCGCAGCGCCTCGTAGATCGCCAGCAGGCGCTCGTCGGTGAGCGCGGTCATCTCGGCGGCGCGCCGCAGGTTGGCGGCCAGCTGCGGGTTGCCGTGCGCGGCGGCGACCTCGGCCTGGGCGCGGAGCGTGTCCGGGTGGACGCGCAGGTCCTCCCCGCTCAGCTCGCCGGCGACGACGCGCTCGACCGTGATCTCCTCGACCGGGCGGCCGCTCCGCGCGCGCAGCGTCACCGGACTGCCCTCGTCAGCTCGATCGGCACCGCCGGCTCGCTCCGCTCGCGCTCGATCGCCACCAGGGCGAGCGCGCGGGTGTGATAGCGAGCGGTGATCGCCTCCTCCGTATAGGGGTTCTTGGCGGGGACGGTGACCACGCCCTTGGCGTGGCGCCCGGCGTTGATCCCCAACGTCCGGTACATCTCGCGGTCGATCAGCGGGGCCACCGAGTACAGCTCGAGGTTCGCCAGCGGCACCAGGTCACGGCGGTGGATCAGCGCCGTCCCCTTCCCCTGCAGGCCGATCGCGATGCCGGAGCCGGCGAGCCGCGCCGCGGTCAGGCCGACCAGGCCGAGGTCGACCGTCGAGCGCACCCGGATCAGCCGCGCCTCGCAGCCCTCCTCCTCGAGCCCTGCTTCGATCTCGCGCAGGGCATCGCGCACGCTGATCCCCGAGAGCGTCGTCCAGATCCCGCGGCCGGCGGCGGGCGAGAGCCCGATCGCCACTTCGCGCGGATCGCTGCCGACCTCCGCCGGCGGCCCCTCGACCAGCGTCAGCGTCGCCGCCGCCAGCTCCTGCTCGGCCCGCACCTCGCGCACCGAAAGCTCCTGGCGGACGCTCGCGATCTCCCGCCGGCGCCGGCGGTCGGGTTCGTAGCCGGTACCGGGCCCCGCGTAATCGTTGGGGTCGGTCACCTTGGAGAGGACCCGCATCTCCTCGTCGAAGATCGCCGCGGTCTGCAGGTAATCGCCCTTCAGCCGCTCGCGGATCATCGCCAGGACGCGCTCGGCCTCCTCGGCGAACCCCTCCTCGGCCAGCGCCGCGACGACCTCGAGCGCGGTGACCCCGCTGCGCTGCACCGCGCTCGCCGCCCGCAGCACCGCGAGCGGATCCTCCAGCGGCACCTCTTTGGAGCCGTGCGCCTCCACCACCGCCTGGACGTGCGCCTCGTCGTAGTCGGCCAGCCCCAGCCGGCGGTAGACGGCGCGCACCGCACGCGCGGCCCGCTCGCGCACCGCCAGCACGTCCGCCTCGGCGGCAGGCCGCAACCCCCCGTCGACCCCCCAGTCGCGCTGCAGGACGAGGTAATCGTCGAGGTCGTCGCCGTTGAAGTTGGAGGGGCCGAACATGTTGTCGTAGCGGGTGACCGAGCCGAAGCCGGAGAAGAGGAAGTCCGAACCCGCCAGGAGCAGCGGCACGGTGTGCGCGGTGCGGCGGATGTCGGACTCCGAGACCTGCGTGTCGTTGCCCGAGCAGGACTCGAGGTCGCGCAGCATCACCATCAGGTTCTCGGCGAGCAGCTCGCGCATGCCGTCGGGCACCGCGCCGACGACGCTGGCGCCGTCGATGCCGCCGTTCTGGACCCCCTGCGCGCCGATCGCCCGCGCCAGGGCGACGCAGCGCGACTCGAGGTAGAGCATCGAGCGGCCCTCGGCCGCCCCCATCAGCACCTCCGCCCCGCCGCCGCTCGTCACCCGCATCTTCAGCCCGCGCGAGGCGTAGGCGGAGCAGAGGAAGGCCTTCGACCAGGGCGTGTCGTCGCCGTCGACGAAGACCTGCTCGGTGCCGTAGAGGGAGACGGTCTCGGCGTAGGTGGTCAGCCCGCGCATGCCGAGCTCGAGCTCCATCGCCTCCTCCACCGAGCACTGGGTCAGCGCCCCCGGCGCGGCGACCTGGGAGCCGATCAGCAACGCCACCGCGTTGGAGGGCGCGTCCTCCAGCACCGGCACCGTCGTCTCCAGCTCGCGAAAGCCGAAGGCGACGGCGGTCGCCGCGTCGGCGGCGATCAACAACGGGTCGTCGAGGCGGTTGGTGACGTGGGCCTGGATCGACGGCGTGCGACGGACCCGCATCTTGCCGATCGCCATCTGCATCTCGACCGGGCGCAGCAGCCGCACCACGGCGGCGAGCTTGGCCGGGGTGATCCCGCCGACCAGGCGCGCCACCTCCTCGCGCGGGTAGCCCGGGTCGACGATCCGGCGGGCCAGCTCACCATCGGCGAGCGCCATCGCCTCCGGCGCGACCGCGAGGTCGAGGCCGTGGTCGGCGATCATCCGGTCGAGCATGTCGAAGCGCTCGCGCGGTGTGCCGTCCATCTCCGCCACCCGGCCGTCCGCGCCGATCACCAGCGAGGGGTCCGGGTCGTCCGGCGAGCGCAGGGCGACCAGCCCCAGCCCGGGGTCCTCGTGGGCGAGGCCGTCCTGGTTCACCGGCCGCCGGTCGAGCGCGGCGAAGCGGCCGCTCCTCGCCGCGCGCTCGTCGGTCATCGCCCGGTCAGCGAGCCGACGCCACGGCCGTCTCGCCCTCCACCGACAGGTCGCCCTCGACGTTCACGTCGACGAACCTGCCGATCGCCTCGTAGCGATCCTTGCGGTTCGCGCGCCAGTAGAGGGCGACCACGAAGCCGAAGGAGAAGATCGCCAGCGAGACCCACGGGATCAGCCTGACGAAGAGCGGCTCGCCGCCCGCCAGCGCCCCAAGGTTCGCCAGCATCTGCTGGCAACCGAAGATCATCGCCGCACAACCGATGATCGGCGCGATCACCGTCTTCCACCAGTGGAAGCCGTCGGTCGCCTCTTTCCAGAAGAACCAGATGATCGCGATACAACAGATCGCCTGGATCGCCAGCAGCGCGAACACGCCCATCAGCGCCCCGTAGGTCGACGTCTTGGTCAGCTGGGCCAGCGTCGAGGAGTCGCTGAGGATGAACAGGGTGCAGTAGACGACCATCACCACGCCGACGGCTAGGCTCGCCCGCCACGGGTTCTGGGCGCCCGCCCGGGTTTTGCCGAGCACGCCGGGGAGGATGTTCTCGCGGGCCATCGAGAAGACGTAACGGGAGGCGGTCGAGTAGAAGGCGATCCCGGCGGCGAAGGAGCTGGTGATGATCAGCGCCTCGTAGATGATCGTCATCCAGTGGCCGACGTAGCGGTCGGTGATCGGGTAGAAGGCCGAGCCGTATTCGTGCGGCAATGCGTGGCCGGGGACGGCGCCGTACTGCAGCGCGACGGCGTGCGAGACGTGCTCGGCTCCCCATCCCTCGACGAACATCCACATCACGAAGATGTACAGGATGCCGACGCCGATCACCGAGCCGTAGGTGGCCGGGCCGACGGTGCGGGCCGGGTGTTTGGACTCCTCGGCGTAGTTCGGTGCCATCTCGAAGCCGGTCCAGGAGAAGTAGGCGCCGAACAAGGCGATGCCGGCCGCGGCGGAGCCGAAGACGGCGGTGGCGGAGTTGGCTTCACCGTCGAAGACCTTGGCCGGGTTCAGCGGCGCGAAGGAGATGCCGTTGGCGCCGCCCTTGACCAGGATCACGACGCCGAGGATCGTCAGCATGAGCACCTCGGCACAGAGCGCGACGCCGAGGATGCGGGCGGTGATCTTCACCTCGAAGTAGGAGATGCCGACGGTGATCGCGATCGCGACGAAGACCAGGATCCAGCCGGGGATGCTGACGCCGAACCAGTTGTCGAAGGTGGTCGAGAGCCAGTAGCCGGAGACGCCCTGCTGCTGGCAGGCGAACATCACGTAGGCGAACATCACCGTGCAGGCGGCGGCGAGGCCGAGCACCTTGCCGAGCCCGTGGGAGATGAACGTGTAGAAGCCGCCCGCGGCGTTGACCCGGCGCGCCATCTGCACGTAGGCCACGGAGAAGACGACGAGGCCGAGCAGGGTGAGGATGAACGCCCCCGGCGCCGCCCAACCGGCGCCGAGCACCGCCAGCGGCCCGTTGAAGAGCATCGCCGCGATCGGGGCGGCACCGGTGACGACCAGGAAGATCACCCCGATCACCCCGACCGAACCTGCCTTCAGCCGCTGGTCCTCGGCCCGCAGCTCGGTCGGGATCTCGCCCTCGGCAACCGAATGGTGCATCCCGGGTTCGCTGTACTCGTCGCTCACTCTCTCACTCCCTCTCCACAATCACCCAATTGCAAGATTGGTCATCAAATCTACAAGTCGCCACACGCTTGTGTCAATCCCCTCGTCCCCCGACCGGCGGGGCGGCGACGGCGACGGGGTCGTCGCGGCCGCCGATCACGGGATGAGCAGCTGGCGCAGGGCCTTGCCGGCGGCCAGGTCCTCGAGCGCCTCGGGCGCCTCCGCCAGCGGCCGGCGGCCGCTGATCAGGGCGTCGAGCTCGAGCTCACCGTCCATGTAGAGGTCGACCAGCGCCGGGATGTCGCGCCGGGCGTCGACCGAGCCGTAGTTGGAGCCGAGGATCCGCTGGTCGGCCTCGGCGAGGACGAGCGGTTCGAAGGAGGCGCGGCTGCCGGTCGGCGGCAGGCCGACGATCACCGCGGCGCCGCCGAGCGCCAGCATCTCGATCGCTTCTTCGGTCGTCGTGGTGTGGCCGATCGCGTCGAAGCAGTAGTCCACTCCTTCCGGGAGGAGCTCGCGCAGCCGCTCCACCGCGCCCGCGCCACCCGCCAGGGCATCGGTGGCGCCGAGCCGGCGCGCCGACTCGAGCTTGGCGGGGACGAGGTCGATCGCGACGATCTGCGTGGCCCCGGCCAGGCGGGCGCCCTGAACGCAGGAGAGTCCGACGCCGCCGCAGCCGATCACCGCGACCGTCGCCCCCGCCTCCACCGCGGCCGTGTTGCGGACCGCGCCGACGCCGGTCGCGACCGCGCAGCCGATCAGCGCGATCGGCTCGAGCGGGGCGTCGTCACGAACCTTGATCGCCCCCGACGCAGGCACGACGACTCGCTCGGCGAAGGAGGACACCGCCAGGTAGTGATAGAGCCTCTCGCCCCCGGCCGAGAGGCGCGAGGTGCCGTCGAAGAGGACGCCACCGGGCGCGGTCACGGTCGCCGCGACCACGCACTGCGCCGGCCGGCCGGCGCGGCACGGCCGGCACTCGCCGCAGCTCGGCACCCAGGAGAGGACCACGTGGTCGCCGGGGACGAGCGCCTCCACCCCGGCGCCGACGGCGACCACCTCGCCCGCGCCCTCGTGGCCGAGCACCACCGGCGTCGGCACCTCCCAGTCGCCGCGGACCACGTGGAGGTCGGAGTGACACACGCCGGCCGCGGCGATCGCGACCTCGACCTCGCCGGGGCCCGGCGGCGCCAGGTCCACGTCGACAAATGCGGCACGGGCGTCTCCGCCCCGGTAGACGATCGCCTTCATCCGCCCTCCTCCGTTCGGGTGGTTCCCATGCCGGACGTCCGATTGTCCGGCCTCCCAGATTGTAGACCAAACGACCAATCCACTAGGATGCTGCACATGGGAGACGAGAGATCCGGTCGCTTCGCGGCGCTCGATTCAGCCGCCGTCAACCAGGACGGCTTCCTCCGTGAGGAGCACGCGGCGGGGCTGGTGACGATGTCCTCACCCGCCGATCCCGAGCCCTCGCTGAAGGTCGAGGGCGGTCGGGTCGTGGAGCTCGACGCTCGGCCCGAGGCCGAGTTCGACGTGATCGACGAGTTCGTCGCCCGGCACGGGATCGACCTCGCCGTGGCCACCGAGGCGATGGCGCTCGAGCCGGTGCAGATCGCCCGCATGCTGGTCGACATCAACGTCCCGCGCGAGGAGGTCGTGCGGATCGGCCGCGGCCTCACCCCGGCGGCACTCGCCCGCGCCGTCGCCCTGCTGCGCCCCGCCGAGATGGTCCTGGCGCTGACCAAGATGCGCTCCCGGCGCACGCCCTCGAACCAGGCGCACGTGACCAACCGCCTCGACGATCCGCTGTTGATCGCCGCCGACGCGGCGACCGCGGTCGCCTTCGGTTTCCGCGAGCTGGAGACCACGGTGCCGGTGCTCGGCGATGCCCCCTGCAACGCGCTGGCGATGCTGATCGGGTCCCAGGTGGCCGCCGCCGGGGCGCTCACCCAGTGCTCGATCGAGGAGTCCCAGGAGCTGCTGCTCGGGCTCCGCGGCCTCACCACCTACGCCGAGACGATCTCCCTCTACGGCACCGAGCAGGTCTTCGTCGACGGCGACGACACGCCCTTCTCGAAGGCCTTCCTCGCCTCCGCCTACGCCTCGCGCGGGCTGAAGCTGCGGGTGACCAGCGGGGCCGGCGCCGAGGTCCTGATGGGGGCCGCCGAGGGCTGCTCGATGCTCTACCTGGAGGCCCGCTGCGTGAAGCTGGCCTGGGCGATCGGCGCCCAGGGCGTGCAGAACGGGGCGATCGAGGGGATCAACATCGCCGGCTCGCTGCCGCGCGGGATGGCGGAGGCGGTGGCCGAGAACCTGATGGTGATGATGTGCGGCCTCGAGTCCTGCTCGGGCAACGACACCCTGATGTCGCAGTCCGACATCCGGCGGACCGCGCACATCATGCCGATCTTCCTGGCCGGCTCCGACTTCCTCTTCTCCGGCTTCGGCTCGGTGACCGCCTACGACAACATGTTCGGCCCGTCGAACTTCAACGGCGACGACCTCGACGACTATCTCGTCCTGCAGCGCGACTGGGGAGTCGACGGCGGGCTGCGGCCGGTCGCCGAGGAGGGGCTGCTGGAGGTGCGCCGGCGGGCCGCGACGGCGGTGCGCGACGTCCTCCACCACCTCGGCCTGGCGAGCTTCGACGACGCGCGGGTCGAGGCGGTCGTCGCCGCGCACGGCTCCAAGGACCTCGAGGAGCTCGACCCGCAGATCGTCCTCGACGCGGCGCAGGGGATCGTCGAGCGGCCGGTGACCGCGGTCGAGGTCGTCGCCGCCCTCGCCGCGACCGGGCACGCGGCCGAGGCGGAGCGGGTGATGGGGATGCTGCGGCAGCGTCTGCTCGGCACCTACCTGCAGACCGCGGCGGTGCTCGACGAGGAGATGAACGTGCTCTCGGCGCGCACCGACCCCAACGACTATCGCGGGCCCGGCACCGGTTACGGGCTCTCGCCCGCGCGCCAGGCCGAGGTCGACGGCATCCGCCAGGCGCGCACGCGCGAGGACCTGCTGGGCGAGTTCGGGCGGCCCCTGGACGGGGTCGCCTTCCGCGAGCTCGGCGACGCCGCGCCGGGCACGGACCCGCGCGAGGTCGCGGTCGGCGTCTCCCCCAGCTTCGGCGCCGAGATCAACTGGACGCTGTCGGGCCAGAGCGTCTGGGAGGCGCTGCGGCAGGTCCTCGCCGGGATCGAGGAGGAAGAATGCGTCGGGCGCGTGCTCAAGGTCCGCCACACGATCGACGTCGGCCTGATCGGCCTGACCGCCGCACGGCTGGCCGGCTCCGGGGTCGGGATCGGCCTGCAGGCCAAGGGCACCGCGCTGATCCACCGCCGTGATCTGCCGCCGCTGGCCAACCTGGAGCTGCTCTCGGTGGCGCCGGTGATCACTGCCGAGATGTACCGGACGGTCGGCCAGAACGCCGCTCGCCACGTCAAAGGCGCCCCGCTGAAGCCGCTGCGCAACCCCTATACCGAAGAGACGATCGGCGCCCGTTATCACGCCTCGACGGTCGGCCTGGTGGCGATCGAGCGGTCCGCGTCGCAGCCCGGCGCGGCGCCCGTCGACCTGGAGGTGGTGCGATGACCCGCGCCTTCTCCGGCCGACCGCTGGCGGACGTGACCGTCGACGCCGCCGTCCGCGGCGAGCTGGAGGCCGACGACGTCCGCATCCACCCCGACACCCTGCGGGAGCAGGCCGCGGTGGCCGAGGCGGCCGACGACGAGCGCCTCGGCGCCAACCTCCGCCGCGCCGCCGAGCTGACCGCGCTCGCCGACGAGGACCTGCTGCGCATCTACGGGGCCCTGCGCCCGGGGCGCGCCTCCGCGGAGGAGCTGGCAGCGGTCCGTGAGGAGTTGCTCGAACGCGGCGCGACCCGGTGCGCCGCCCTGGTCGAGGAAGCGATCGCTTCCTACCGGCGCCGCGGCCTGACCAGATGACGGTGATCGCCGGCGTCGACGTCGGCAACACCACCACCGAGGTGGTCCTCGCCGCGGTCGGGACGGGCGCGGTCGACATCATCGCCGCCGGGCGCGCCCCGACCACCGGCGTGAAGGGCTCGCGGGCCGCCCTGGAAGGCGCCGCCCGGCTGCTGGCGCAGCTCGAGGTCGAACAGGGGCGACGCGCCGGGCAGGTCGCGCTCTGCCACCAGCAGCCGGTCCTGACCTTCGCCCTGCCGCTGCGCCATTCGGTCGCCGCCGGGCGGCCGCTGGCGGCGCTCGCGACCACCGTCTCGACCCCCTCGGACCCGGGGCTCGGCTTCGGCGTGGCGGCGCCGCTGGAGGCGGCGGACGTGGGCGGCGGGCCGACGGTGCTCGTCGTCGCCAAGGCCTGGGACTTCGAGGACGCCGCCGCCCGGATCAACGCGCTGCTCGCGGCGGGCGCCGAGATCGCCGCGGTGCTGGTCGAGGCCGACGAGGCGCGGCTGATCGGCAACCGGGTGGAGGCGGAGCTGCCGATCGTCGACGAGGTCGACCCGGCGGCGCTCGCCGCGGGCGAAGCGGTCGCGGTCGAGGTGGCGCCGGCGGGCGCGACCGTGACCCGGCTCGCCGATCCCCTCTGGCTCGCCTCGCGCTTCGGCCTCCCGGCGGAGGAACTGGCGGCGGTCGAGGGACTGACGCGGGAACTGGCCGACGCCCGCTGCGCGGTCGTCGCCCGCGCGCGGCAGAGCGCCGCCGCGCCGCCGGCGGAGATCAGGCTGCGCGCCACCGTCGACGGCGCGTCGCGCTCGCTCACCCTCCCGGCCGAGGTCGCCGCGCTGGAGCGGGTCGTCCCCGGCTCGGTGCGCGACCTCGCCGTCACCGGGATCGACCTGCCGCCGGGCATCGGCGAGCTCGGCGCGATCCGCGATGCCTTCGCGATCGCGCTCGGGGAGCTGCGGGCCGGCGCCTGGCTGCGCGAGGACCTGCTGACGCTCGACCGCCAGCCGCTCGCGGCGCTCGCCGCCGAGGTCCCCGTGGAAGACCTCCGCACGGTCGCGGAGCGCGCCTTCGGGCGGCCCGCGGCGATCGTCGCGAGCGAGACCGCGGCGGCGCGGCGCGGCGCCCTGACCACGCCGGGAGCGCCGGCGGGCGCCTGCGTCTGCGATCTCGGCGGTGGCACCATCGACCTGGTCGACGGCGCGCGCCAGGTCACCGCGGCGGGCGCCGGGCAACTGCTGACCGAGGCGGTGGCGACGTTGCTCGGGATTCCCGAGATCGTCGCCGAGGCGGTCAAGCGGGGGCCCGCCCTGCTGGTCGAGAGCCCGCACCTGGCCCGCACCGAGACCGGCGAGAAGCGCTTCCTGGAAGCGCCCGCCGGCGCCGAGGTGATCGGCCGGCTCTGCGTCGAGGACGACGGCCGGCTGCGACCGTTCAGCACCCGTCTCGGGGCGGAGGAGTGGCGGACGATCCGCCTCGGGATGAAGCGCCGCCTCCTCGCCGCCAACGTCGCCCGCTGCCTGCGCGAGCTGCCGGCGGCGCCGCCGGCGCTGCTCCTCGCCGGCGGCGTCGCCGAGGACGCCGAGGTGGCCGCGGTGCTCTCGCGGCACCTGCACGAGGCCGAGGCGGTGGTCGCCACCGCCGACGTCGAAGGCCGCTTCGGGCCGCGTTATGCGGCCGCCGTCGGGTTGGCGCTGCTCGCCGCCGAAGGCGGCGCACCGCTCACCAGCGGTCGCTGAGCACCCGGTCGAGCGTGGCGACGAAGCGGTCGGCGTCGGCCTCGGAGAAGACCAGCGGCGGCTTCAGCTTCAGCACGTTGTCGTGGATCCCGGTCGGGATCACGATCACGCCCTCGTCCTTCATCTGCTCGCCGATCCGTTGTGCCAGCGCCTTGTCGGGCTCCCGCGTCTCCGGATCACGGACCAGGTCGACGCCGAGGTAGAGTCCGACGCCGCGCACGTCGCCGATCGCGGCGTGGCGCGCGGCCAGCCCCTCGAGACCGGCCTTGAAGTGGGCGCCGACCACCGCCGCGTGCCGCTGCAGGTCACGCCCCTCGATCTCGTCGAGGACCGCCATCCCGACCTCGCAGGCGACCGGGTTGCCGCCGAAGGTGTTGAAGTACTTCATCCCCTGGTCGAAGGCGTCGGCGATCGCGCGGGTGGTGACGACGGCGGCGAGCGGATAGCCGTTCCCGATCGGCTTGCCCATCGTGACGATGTCGGGCACCACGCCGCCCGCGGCGAAGCCCCAGAACTCGGCGCCGAGCCGGCCGAAGCCGACCTGGACCTCGTCGGAGACGCAGAGGGCACCGACCGCCCGGGCGGCGGCGAAGGCCTCGGCGAGATAGCCGTCCGGGTGGACGATCGTGCCCGCGGTCCCCATCAGCGACTCGGCGAAGAACGCGGCCGGCGCCCGGCCCGCGGCCTCGAGATCGCCGGCGACCCGGGCGACATCCGCGGCATAGCGGCGGCCGGCGTCGGCGTCGACATAACCGAAGGGGCCGCGATAGCGGTCGGGCGTCATCACCTCGTGGGTCGTCGGCGGCGGCGTGCCGCCACCCGGGCCCTTGTAGCGGTTGGGGCTGATGGCGGTGACCGCGGTGGTGTTGCCGTGGTAGGCGCCGTCGATGATCATCACGTCCTCGCGGCCGCTGACCTGACGGGAGATGCGCAGCGCCAGGTCGTTGGCCTCGCTGCCGGTGCAGACGAGGAAGACGACCTCGAGCGGGTCGGGCAGCAGCGAGGCGAGCCGCTCGGCATAGCGGGCGAGGCTCGCGTAGACGAAGCGGCTGTTGGTGTTGAGGCGGCGCGACTGGCGCGCCGTGGCGGCGACCACGGCCGGGTTGGCGTGGCCGACGTGGGTGACGTTGTTGATCGCGTCGAGGTAGGTGCGCCCGAGATCGTCGATCAGGGTCGCGCCGCTGCCCCGCACGAGGTTGATCGGCTCGGCGTAGTAGGCGCGCTGGGAGCGGGCGAAGTGACGGCGGCGCGCGGTGACCACGCGGTCGAGGTCCCAGGCCTCCTCCCCCGGCCGCGCGCCGACCCCGAGCAGCTCCGAGGGATCGGGGCTGACCGCATGCCAGACGCCGACCATCGAGGCGTGGACGAACTCGGGGGCGAGGAGCGCCAGGTCACGATCGTCGAAGACGGCGACGCCGAGCGGGCCCGTGGCGGCCACCGCCCCGATCCTCTCCCCCGCCTCGACCCGGTCGCCGGGCGCGACCGTGGCGTCGATGCCGGTGTAGGTCGACCACCAGTCCTCGGCCTCGGCGGCGGCCGGGTGGGCGAGCGTCAGGGCGCCGCCCGCCGCCGCCTCGACGATGCCTGGCGCGGGCGCCGACACCGGGCTCCCCGGCTCCGCCCAGAGGTCGACGCCGAGCCGCAGCGAGGCCGCCTCGCCGCGGCGGGTGCTGCGCTCGACCAGGCGCCCGAAGCGCGCCGTGAGGTGCCGGCCGGCCGCGATCGCGCCGATCGGGACGGCCGCGCGGATCGAGGCGAGCGGGTCCTCGCCGACCGCGATCTCGTCGAAGGCTCGGCTGCCCGGCGAGAGGTCGACATCGACCGCGGGCGAGCCGAGGACCGGCGCAGGGGGCGCCGCCGGCCGCGGACGCCAGGGGGTGGGCGCGCGGCCGGCAGCCTCCCGCAGCGCGGCCGTGGCCAGACGCGGGGGGATGCGGGAGATGAGCTCGAGGGTGGGCCAGGTGTGGCGCATGCGCGCCTCGCCGTACTCGGTGGCGGTGGTCGCCCGCCGCTGGGTCCAGGTGACCGCGTTGACGCAGAGGCGCGCCGCCGCCAGCGGGTAGACCGCGGCCAGCTCGACGTCGGAGAGCGGGCGCCGATCGGCGTACCCGGCGACCACCTGCATCGCCGCGGCAAGCGGGTCGCTGCGGCGCGGCATCGCGTAGGCGACGGCGATCGCCAGCTCGGCGATCGTGACCGTGTTCAGCGAGTCGGAGAAGTCGAGCACCCCGGTGAGGCGCATCTGGCCGGCGTCGTCGGGCGCCGCCAGCAGGTTGAAGTCGTTGAGGTCCTGGTGGACCACGCCGCGGGGCAGCGAGGCCAGGCCGGCCTCGGCCCAGTCGCCGAACCAGGCCATGATCGTCTCCACCAGCCGGCGGGCCTCGGGGTCGGTGACCGCCTCGATCGCGGTGGCGACGCTCTCCGCCGAGCGGGCCACCTCCCAACGGTGCGTCCCGAGGTCCTCGGCGGGCGGCTCGAGGTGCTCGAAGGTGGTGACGAGCTCGGCCGCGGCGGCGCCCCATTCCCGCAGCAGGGTCGGCGAGTGGGTGTCGAGGTCGGCGAGCATCCGCCCCTCGAGCCAGTCGTAGACGCGCAGGATCCGGCCGTCCTCGCACTCCAGCAGGTCGGCGCCGTCGAGGGTGTGGTTGACCCGCGGCGCCGACAACGCCGGGTTGGCCTCGACCAGCTCCAGCAGGCGGTGCTGCCAGCGGATGCCGGCGAGGCCGTCAGGGGCGGAGACCTTGATCACGTACCGCCGCCCGGACTCGTCGCGGGCCTGGGTCACCTCATCGACCTCGCTCGGCAGGCGGACCTGCTCGCTGATCGCGATGCCGTAGGCGCTGCGGATGGAATCGAGTTGCCGCGCGTCCAGCGACGGCGCCAAGCTCTCGAGGTCGGTCACGTTTTCCTTTCCCCCGGATTGCTGACCAATCGGACAATATCATCACCTCCGCGCTAGACTCGCGGAGCAGTTGCAACGGCGGACAGGGAGGAACCCACGGCCACGTCATCGCAAAGATCAGGGAGGGCGACGCTCACCAGGAGCACGACCGGCGAGGAGGTCGCCGACGCGCTGCGCGAGCGGATCATGGACGGCACGCTGGCGCCCGGCACGCCGCTGCGGGAGGTCGGCCTGGCGGAGGAGTTCGACGTCTCGCGGCGCACCGTGCAGGACGCCCTCGCGGTGCTCGCCGGCGAGCGCCTGGTCCGCCACGAGCGCCATCGCGGCGCGCGCGTGGCGCGACTCGACCGGGCCGACGTCGAGGACCTCTACATGATCCGGCTCGAGCTGGAGCTGATGGCGGTGCGGCAGGCGAAGGCCGCATCGGCGGGCGCCCGGGAGGAGCTGGAGCGCGCCTACGACGAGCTGCGGATCGCGACCTCGGTCGGCCGCGCCGGCGACATCGTCGCCCGTGATCTCGACTTCCACCGGGCCGTCGTCGGCCTGCTCGAGAGCCCGCGGATCGACGCTTTCTTCAGCACCATCGCCTCGGAGCTGCGTTACGCGCTCTCGATCCTCGAGTCGTATGCCCAGGAGGCCTCGACCCGACCGAAAGACGCGCTGCGCGAGCATGCCGAGATCCGCGACGCCCTGCTCGGCGGCGATGAAAAGCTGGCGCGGAAGCTGATCACCGAGCACGTCACCACCTATCGCGAGCGGCTGGTCTCGGCGGTCGACGAGGAGGAGCGCGAGGCCGACGCGGACGCGGACGAGGGGCGGGCGTGAGCGCTCCCACCGCGGTCGTCACCGGGGCGACCGCCGGGATCGGCGCGGCGATCGCCGGCGACCTCGCCGGGCGCGGGTACCACGTCGTCGTCACCGGGCGCGACGGCGAGGCGGCCGAGCGGCTGGCTGCCGGGCTCCCGGACGCGACGGGCGCCGTCCTCGACGTCACCGACGAGGGTGCGGCGACGGCCGTCGCCGAGGCCGTGGTCGCCGAGCACGGTCGGCTCGACGCCTGGGTCTCGAACGCGGGCATCTCCCACATGGCCGGCTTCCTCGACATCAGCGCCGCCGACCTCGACCGCACCCTCGACGTCAACGTCAAGGGTGTCTTCCGCTGTGGCCAGGCCGCGGCGCGCGCGATGCTCGCCTGCGGCAGCGAGGGCTCGATCGTCAACCTCGCCTCGATCGCCGGGAAGAGCGGCCGCCTCCCCTACCTCGCCGACTACGTCGCCTCCAAGTTCGCCGTCGTCGGCCTCACCCAGGCGATGGCCTTCGAGCTCGCCCCCCACAAGATCAGGGTGAACAGCGTCTGCCCGGGCTTCGTCGTCACGCCGATGCACGAGCGCGAGCTCGGCTGGGAGGCGAACCTGCGCGGCACCACCGTCGATGCCGTCCGCCAAGGCTGGATCGACGACACCCCCCTTGGTCGGCTCGAGCGGCCCGAGGACGTCGCCGAGGCGGTCGCCTTCCTGCTCGGCCCCGCCTCCGCCTACATCACCGGCGAGTCGCTGGCGGTGAACGGCGGCACCGTGATGGACTGAGTGCGGCGGAGAACGGGGCGTGCGAGCTATCAAGCCGTGTCGAGATACGCACGGAAGCGCCGGAAGTCCCACGCAAGGCAGAGAGTCGACGCCTCCGCGCGCCTTCCATGACCCTGAGGGGCCCGGGTCGTCCAACGGGATCGCGTCGCCGGTGAGCACACCGGCTGCCCGACGCGGGCCGCCGAGTCCTCGACGACCGCGACTCCAGGCCCGTCGGCCTTCCGTCACACGCTTCCGTTGATGGGCCGAAAACTCAAGCTCTGCTTGAGTTTTCGGCCCATCAACACGCGGGCTACTTGCCCTTGGTCTGTTTGTCGGGCAGGTCCTCGGCTTTGTCGACGGCCTTTTCAGCTCGTCCTTGTGTTACTCCGCCTCGTCGCGGGGCGACCCGGAGGAGGGCTGCCCTCGACCAAGCGGTTCGATGTGCAGCCGGACCAGCTCCAGCGTTGCGATCCGCCAGCGCCCGTCCTGCTGCCGGTAGGTCTCGTGGTAGTGGCCGTAGCCGTGCAGGCCGGCCTGGAGCTCGGCGGGATAGTCGGGGATCGCCGGTGCGTCCGGAGGACGGATGACGAGGTCGTCCATCGCCCAGACGCCTCTCGCCTCCCCGTCGCCGACCAGCTCGATCTCCGGCATGTGGCCGTGGTGGACCGTGACCGAGGTGCCGAGCGCGGCGCGGATCGCGGCGACGCCGTCGACGGCGCTCTCGAAGCTGCCGAGGCCGGGGAAGGCGAACGTCGCGTCGGGCAGGAAGAGCTCGCACAACGCGTCCCATTCCTTGCGGTCGACGAAGCGGAAGTACCGCGCCTTCAGCCCTTCGATCTCCCGGATGTCACGGCACTCGGCACGCACGGTCGTCGCCGTCTCCTAGAGCGAGAACCCGCCGTCGATCGCGATCGTCTGGCCGAGGACCATGGCGAACTCCGGCCGCGCGAGCGTCGCCACGACCTCGGCGATCTCGGCCTTCTCGAGCCCGCGGCCGGTCGGGTTCGCGGCCGCCGCGGCGTCCAGGCGCTCGGCCCAGTCGTCGGGGAACATCGCCCGGTAGGCGGCGGTGTCGACCGGCCCCGGCGAGATCGAGTTGACCCTGATCCCGCTGGGCGCGAGCTCGACCGCCAGGTACCGCGCCAGGTGGTCGCCGAGCGCCTTGGCGGCGCCGAGCGAGCCGTAACCGGGGATCACCACCCGGCCGCCGCGGCTGGTGACGTAAAAGACGGTGCTGCCCTCGACCAGCAGCGGGCGGGCCTCGCGCACCAGGTGCACGAGCGCGGTGGCGTTGAGCGTCAGCGCCGCCTCCAGGCGCTCGGGATCGAGCTCGAGCAGCGGTCCCCGCTCCGTCGCCGCCGAGGCATGCACCAGCTGGTCGAGGCGCGCGGTGCGCTCGGCGACGAGGCCGAGCAGCTCGGCGGCACCGGCGCTGGTGGAGATGTCGACCTTCAGCAGGTGCGGCGTCGCGCCGCCCGCCTCGATCGCCGCCGCCGTCGCCGCGGCGGCGTCGTCGTTCGCGTGGTAGTTGACGAAGACGTCGTTACCCGGCGTCGCGAAGCGCTCCGCGATCGCCCGGCCGATGCCGCTCGAACCCCCGGTGATGCAGATCGCCATCAGCGCGATCGTAGGGCTATCGGGCCCCGCCCGGCTGTCCCAAACTCGTACACCGGGGCACGCGCCGTCAGCCGCCGCGGGTGAGCCGCAGGGCCTGCGCGCCGAGCGCGGGGACGCCCTCGCCGAGGCGGGCGAAGTAACGATCGTCGCTCTTCCCGGCGAGGAAGCGGCCGTAGCTGCCCTCGAGGAAGATGGCCGCCTTCCAGAGCGCCAGCACCTGATACCAGGTGAGTCCGGAGACGTCGCGCCCGCTGCGCTCCGCGTAGAGCTCGACCAGGCGCCGGCGGCCGGGAAAGCCGGGCCCGCGGGTGAGGGCGGAGAGGTCGAGCATCGGGTTCGGCGCGTCGTCGGCCTGCGCCCACATCGCCGTGCAGTAGCCGAGGTCGGCCAGCGGGTCGCCGATCGTCCCCATCTCCCAATCGAGGATCGCGCGCAGGCGCGGCCGGGCGCGGTCGAAGATCAGGTTGCCGAGCCGGAAGTCACCGTGGACCAGCGTCGCCGGCCGCTCCGGGGGACAGTTGTCGTCGAGCCAGTCAGCGACTGCCTCGAGGTCGGCCAGCGGGCGGGTGGCGTTGGCCTCGAGCAGCGACCGGAAGCGACGGAGCTGGCGCTCCAGGTATCCCTCGGGGCGGCCGAACCCGGCGAGCCGCGGCTCGCCCGCATCGACCCGGTGGACCCGCACCAGCGCCTCGACCAGCGCCACGGCCACCGGCTCCCCGGCGTCGCCGCCGTAGGCCGGCGGCAGCGAGGTGCCGAGGACCGCACCGTCGATGAAGCGCATCAGGTAGAAGGGCGCGCCGATCACGTCCGGGTCCTCGCACGTGCCCACCACCTCGGGGACGGGCACGCCGAGGTGGCGGATCGCCTCCAGCAGCCGCGCTTCGCGCAGGACGTCGTTGGCCGACGGGGCCAGCGGGCCCAGCGGCGGCCGCCGCAGCACCAGATCCTCGCGGTCCTCGAACCGCAGGAGGAAGGTCAGGTTCGAGTGGCCCCCGCCGATCTCCTCCACCCCGGGACGAGCCGCCGCGAGGCCACGGTCCGCGAGAAAGGCCCCGAGGGCATCGGGGTCGACCGCGACGGCGCTCATCGCGGCACCTCACCGTCTGCAGAAACTCGTCGCCACGGCGAGTTGGTGCAGACGCTCATCGGCCCGCGCCGACGCGCCGGCGGACGGCGCGCCGGGCGATCGCCCAAAGGTGGGTCTCGGTGGGCCCGTCGTAGATGCGGAAGGGGCGCATCTCGTTCATCAGCCGGGCGAGCGGACCGTCGCCGGAGACGCCGAGGGCGCCGCAGATCTGCACCGAGCGGTCGACGACCCGCCAGCAGGCCTCGGCGACGTGGGCCTTGGCGAGCGAGGACTCCGCCCGCCCCGAGCCTCCTTGGTCGAGCGTCCAGGCGCAGTGCCAGTTCAGCAGGCGGCTCGTCGCGAGGTCGATCTCCGACCGCGCGATCCGCTCCTGCACCATGCCGAGGTCCGCCAGGGCGCCCCCGAACGCGGGCCGCTCCGCCGCCCGCTCGAGGGCGAAGTCGTGCGCGCGGCGGGCGGCGCCGAGCCAGCGGCTGCAGTGGGTCAGGCGGGCGGGGGCGAGGCGCACCTGCGCGTACTCGAAGCCCTTCCCGACCTCACCCAGGACCGCCTCGGGCCCCACCCGGCATTCCTCCAGCGCGACTTCGGCGTGGCCGCCGGCGAAGACGCGATCGGTCGCGTCGACGAGGCGCTCGATCCGCCAACCGGGGTTGTCGGCATCGACGAGGAACATCGTCGCCCCCTCCTCGGTGGTGGCCATGCAGATCGCGAAGGCGGCGCCCTCGGCGCCGGTGATGAACCACTTCTGGCCGTCGATCACCCAGCCCCCGTCGCCGCGGACCGCCCGCGATCTCAGCAGCGACGGATCGGACCCGGCGCCGGGCGACGGCTCGGTCATCGCGAAGCAGGAGCGGACCTCCCCGGCGGCCAGGGGGAGCAGGTAGCGCTCGCGCTGGTCGGGGTCGGCGACCGCGTCGAGTAGGTGCATGTTGCCCTCGTCCGGGGCGGCGCAGTTCAGCGCCGGCGGGCCGAGCAGGCCGTATCCCGCCGCTTCCAGGGCGAGCGTCGTGCCCCTCATGTCGAGGCCCTGGCCCCCCAGCTCCCGGGCGAGCTGGGGAGCGAACACCCCGGCCCCCCGGGCCGCCGCCTGGAGGTCGCGGCGCAGCCCGTCGTCGAGCCCGTGCTCGCCGTCGTCGCGTGCCTCGGCGGGGATCGCGACGTCACGGACGAACTCGCCGATCCGGCCGCAGAGCGCGCCGACCTCCGCCGGTATCTCGAAGTCGATCACCGCCTCACACCCGCTGGATCAGCGTCCCGGTCCCGAGCCCGCCGCCGCAGCACATCGTCACCAGGCCCATCTCCTTGTCGGAGCGCTCCAGCTCGTGCAGCAGGGTGGTGATCAGGCGGGCCCCGGTGGAGCCGAGGGGGTGGCCGAGGGCGATCGCGCCGCCGTTGACGTTGACCCGGTCCATGTCGGGTTCGAGCTCGCGTCGCCAGGCGCAGACCACCGAGGC
>JAFDWO010000078.1 GCA_018268415.1 Actinomycetota bacterium
CGGGGCCGGGGTCGCAGCGCGACACGGACGGGTGCGGGGGTCGGGGTCGGGACGCATCTCGGACGGGTGTGGGGGCCGGGAGCGCGGCATCCCGGACGGGCGGGGAGGCCGCGGGTCGGGACGCACCTCGGACGGCCGCACCGGCCGGGGTTGGGCGGCATCCCGGACGTCCGCGCGGCCCGGGGTCGCGCCGCACCTCGGACGGCCGCCCCGTCCCCGAATCGCGCGGCAACTCGGACGGCTGCAGCGGCCAAGGCCTGGACGCACCTCGGACGGCCGCGGGGGCGACCGCACACCTCCACACACACCCGCAACGCGCCTCGGCCGGCCGCAAGGCCGGGCCCCCGCCACGCGGACCCACCGCCCGCTAAACGATCAACGATTCCCGCAGGCCGATCGCGACGGCGTGGCTGCGGTTCTTCGCCTCCAGGCGGGCGAGCGCGTTCTTCATGTGGGTCTTCACGGTCTCCTCGGAGAGGCCGAGGCGGCGGGCGGCGACGGCAGTCGACTCGCCGTCGGCGAGCAGCTGCAAGATCTCTCGTTGGCGCCTGGTGATCAGGGAGCGGGAGCCTTTCGGCGGGACATCGTCGTCGATGAAGCGCTCCTGGGCGGCTGCCGCGATCGTCGCCTTGCGCAGCTGCTCGGGGCCGGCGGTACGGGAGACATAGGCGGTCGCCCCGGCGCCGAGCGCGGCGCTGGCCAGGTGGCGCGCCGGCCGGTCGCCGTGGGCGACGATCCCGAGCACCGGGGCGGCGCGGCGCATCGCGCGGATCGTCTCCGTGCCGCTGATCGAGGGGCCGTCGCCGTTGGGGCGCCAGCCCATGTCGAGGATCGCGACATCGAAGTCACCGATGTCGCGCACGAGGTCGAGGCCTTCCTCGCGGCCGGCCGCCTCCTGCACCTCGAAATCCGTGGACAGCACTTCACGGACCCCCAGCCGCACCAGCGGGTGGACGTCCACGACAAGACATTGTGGGCGTTGACTCAGGACTGCTTCCGATCGATCGCTTGCGTGAGGGCACCCAGGATGGAGGGCTTCGCCCGACGTCAGTCGATCCTAGCCAAGGCCCGAAGGTGCGGTAGAAAGTCCCCATGATCTCCATCACCTCGAAGTCGCGCTATGCGGTCGTTGCGCTCGCCGAGCTCGCCCGATCGGGGGAGCGGCCGGTGCCGATCAAAGAGCTCGCCGAACGCCGCGACATCCCCGAGCAGTTCCTCGAGCAGCTCTTCTCGACCCTGCGCCGCGCCGGGCTGCTCACCAGCCATCGGGGCATGCGCGGCGGCTACACGCTCTCGCGACCGGCGGAAGAGATCACGGTCCTCGAGGTCGTCCAGGCCCTCGACGGCAAAATCGGCTCCGAAGCCGAAGAGGCCGGCGGCATCTGGGCCGAGGGCGTCGGCGCCCTGCGCAAGGTCTTCGGCCAGACGACGATCGCCGAAGTCGCCCGCCGCGAGGCCGAAGAGGCCGGCAGCGGCATGTACTTCATCTAGCGACGGCGTCTCGCGGGCGGGCTCAGGCTCCGGCGTTCAGGTCGATCGCGGCGCGGACCAGGTCCTTCAAGGCGGCCTCGTCGAGTTCGTCGTCCTCGTGGATGTCGATCGCGCGGCGGGTGTTGCCCTCGAGGCTCGAGTTGAAGAGCCCCCGGGGGTCGTCGAGGGAGGCGCCCTTGGTGAAGGTCAGCTTCACGACTTTCTTGTAGGTCTCGCCCGTGCAGATCATCCCGTCGTGCTCCCAGACCGGGACGCCGCGCCATTTCCAGGTCTCTTCGACCTCGGGGTCGACCTCTTTGACGAGCTCGCGGACGCGGGCGAGGGTGTCGCCGCGCCAATCGCTCAGTTCCCCGATCCGTTCGTCGATCAGCTGTGAGGGGGAGTCCGCCATGGTTGCCGTCCTTTCGTCGTGCGGGTGGGGCGTTGCCACCCGAGTATCGCCCTTGCGGGGGAGGCGGGAGGCGGTCCGTAGGCGCCACCTCCCGCCCCGCCGTCAGTTGCCCTTGCTGACTCCGGCGTGTGGAATCGACGGCAGGCTGCCGCAGAGCTTCATGGCTCACCTCCTTCCCCTGACCCCTGACGCGTTTCCGAGGACGCCCGGCACGGCGCGGGCGTCGGAAGTCTTTGTATGCACGCCCCGATGGGACCGGACGGAGATTCGGGTACCAAGACGGCGCGTTTTCGGGCACAATGGTGCCCCCCGCAAATGGAATCGAGTGATCGAACAAGTCCAATGGGTGGCGGTCGTCCCACGCGCGCCGAACGCGACAGGTCCACTGCGGCCTCGGTGCTGGCCCATCCGCTGCGGGTCCGGATCCTGGAAGTCCTCAACCAGCGCGACATGAGCCCGGTCGAGTTCTGCCGCGAAGGGTTCGCGCCCGCGAGCATGGATGTCTCCCACGTCGCCTATCACTTCCGTGAGCTGGCGCAGTACGGGTCGCTCGCGGTGGTCGAGGAGAACGCCCGGCGAGGCTCGGTCGAACACGTGTACCGCGGGCTCGGCCGCGCCTACTTCAGCGACCCGCAGTGGGACGAGCTGGACCGCGACGAGCGGGTGCGACTCAGCAAGACCATGGTTCAGGGGCTGATGGCCAGGGTGGAAGGCGCGCTGATGTCCGACACCTTCGACTCGCGGGTGAACCGTCATCTGACCTGGATCGCGATGCGCCTCGACGAGCAGGGGTGGAGCGAAATGGCGACCGCCCTCTCGGCGGCCTTCGGCGAAGTCGAACAGATCAGGGCCGACGCGGAAGCGCGCCTGGAACGCGACGGGGAGGACGGCATCCCCTCCACCTGCGGCATCCTCGGTTTTCCCTCGCCGTGGGGCACGCAGCTGACACCACCCCCCGACGCGTAGCCCGTACGCTCGGACGTGATGAGCGGCGGTGACGCGCGCACGACCGAGCGGCTGACGCTGCGGCCTCCCGGGCCCGGCGATGCGGCCGCCTACCGTGCCCTGCTGATGCACCCGACGATCGGCGAGTGGCTGCGCCCGCCGCCGCTGGAGCCGTTCGGTCCGGAGGACGGCGACCACTGGCTGGACGCGGACAGGCGCCACTGGGAGCGCTTCGGGTTCGGCCCGTGGGCGGTGGTCGAGCGGGGGACCGGTGGCTATCTCGGCCGGGTCGGGCTGAGGTGGAGCGAGATCGGCGATCGCACCGCGGTCGAGGTGCTCTGGTCGATCGACCCGGAGCGCCACGGCGAGGGCTTCGCCGCCGAGGCGGGTGCCGCGGCGCTTGCCCTCGCCGCCGAGCTGGAGCTCGACGAGGCCTTCGCGATGGTCCTGCCCCGCAACGTCGCCTCGCGACGGGTGGCGGAGAAGCTCGGGATGACGCGTGCCGGGAACGTCGAGCACGCCGGTTTCGACCACCTCCTGTTCCGCTTCGCGCCCGACCCCGGATGATCGTCCGCAGCCGCCCGGGGCGCGGCTAGACTGGCCCGATGCGGAGTCTCATTGCCAGGGTCGTCATCGTGGGGTGCGCGCTGCTCGTTGCGCTGGTCGCCGCGTCCGGCGCGTCCGCGGCCCCGGCGGTCAGCGGCCAGTTCGAACTCGGCACCGAACTCGAAACGAACAACAAGATCGCGGCGGGTCCCGACGGGAACATGTGGTTCACCCTGCCAGGCAAAAAAGTGGGGAAGATCACCCCGGCGGGGATCGTCCAGGAATTCGAACTGGCGGGGATCGAAGGCGCGATCGGGATCGCCACCGGGCCGGAAGGCCGGATCTGGGTCGTCGCCACCAACAAAGCGGCGAGCTTCCTGCCCGCGAACCCGACCGGAACCGAGCAGGACTTCACCTCGGCGTTGATCAACGGGCAGCCCAACATCGTCCTGGGACCCGAAGGGCTCTTCTGGGTCGCCTCGATGAACAAAGTCGCGAAATTCTCACCGGCAGACTTCAACGGGACGATCAAAGAAGTCCCGGTCGTGGGCGCGATCGCCCCGAAAGACATCGACGTCGCCGGGTCCCTGATCGTGATCTCCGATACCGAACTTGCGCCGGTGACGGAAACCAGCCGGGTCGTCACGTTCACCTCGGCCGGGGTCCAGCACGACATCACGATCCCGGGCGCCTCCCAGGGTCTGGCCGGGGCGCCGGACGGGCAGGTCGCCTACTCCGCGGCGGGCGCGAAACCCGAGCAGGCAGGCCTGATCAGCCCGCCCAACCCGGCGAGCGCGTTCGAACTTCTCGGCGACCCATTCGGCGTCGCCTACGGCGCCGACCAGGCGTTCTGGATCGTGCAGTTCGCGAAAGGCCAGTTGACCCGGCTCACCGCGGGCGGCCAGACCAGCACCCTCGGTGGTCTCCCGGTCGAATCGGCGCGCCAGATCGCCGCCGGACCGGGGGGCACCCTCTGGGTGACGCTGGTCAAAAAAGAAGGCCTCGTGCCGGTGTCGGCGATCGCGCGGGTCAGCGGCGTCGAACCGCCGCCGCCGCCGGCGACCCCCGGCACGCTGGCGCCCGGCACGCCGACGAGCCCGCCGCCCCCCGGCGCGTCACCGATCGCGAACACGAAGCTCCTGAAGGGTCCGGCGAAGGTGGTGAAGACGAGGGGAGCCGTGGCGACGGTCAAGTTCAGCTTCTCCTCGACCGTCGGCGGGGCGACCTTCCAGTGCAAGCTGTCGAGTGGGGGGCGGAAGCAGGCGAAAGCCTCGAAGGTCGCCGCCTTCCGCACCTGTCGCTCACCGAAGGTCCTGCGCCTCGGACCCGGCAAGTACCGCTTCGCCGTGCGGGCCGTCGGCGCGGGCGGAGCCGATCCGTCGCCCGCCGAACGCTCCTTCACGGTCGTCCGCGTCAAGCGGCATCGATGAGGATCGGTCCAGAGGCTTCAGCGGTCGTCGGTAACACGCCGATGGTGTTGCTCGAGCGGCTCGGCGACGGGTTGTTCGGCCAGGTGTGCGCGAAGCTCGAGTACTTCAATCCCGGCGGCTCGGTCAAGGACCGGATCGGCGTGGCGATGATCGACGCGGCCGAGGAGGCGGGCGAGATCAAGCCGGGGCGCTCGCTGGTGGTCGAGCCGACCAGCGGCAACACCGGCATCGCCCTGGCGATGGTCTGTGCGGCGCGCGGCTACGAGCTGATCCTGACGCTGCCGGAAGGGATGAGCCGTGAGCGCGGCAAGCTGCTGCGCGCCTACGGCGCCAAAGTGAGCGAGACGCCGAGCCTCGGCGGGATGAACGAGGCGGTCGCGCTCGCCGAGCAGATCCGCGATCAGCGCAAGGCCTTCATGCCGATGCAGTTCTCCAATCCGGCCAACGCGGATGCCCACCGGCGCACCACGGCGGAGGAGATCTGGCGCGACACCGATGGCGAGGTCGGCGCCTTCGTCACCGGCGTCGGCACCGGCGGCACGATCACCGGGGTGGGGCGGATGCTGAAGGAACGGGCACCGGAGGCGCTTGTCGTCGCGGTCGAGCCGGAGAGCTCGCCGGTCCTCTCCGGGGGCCAGCCGGGTCCGCACAAAATCCAGGGCATCGGTGCCGGTTTCGTCCCCGCGGTGCTCGATCGCTCGGTGATCGACGAGGTGATCCCGGTCGGCGACGAGGATGCGCTGGAGATGGCGCGACTCGCGGCGAGCGCCGAGGGGGTGCTGGCGGGGATCTCCTCGGGTGCCAACATCCACGCGGCCCTGCAGGTGGCGGCGCGGCCCGAGATGGCCGGCAAGAGGGTGGTGACGCTCGTCTGCGATTCAGGCGAGCGCTACATGTCCTTGCCATTCTTTGCACCATGATCCGACGCATATTCGGCGAGATCCGGGCCGACGTGACCGCGGCGCGCGACCGTGATCCGGCGGCCCAGGGCGTCTCCTCGTTCGAGATCCTGACCAGCTGGGCGGGGGTGCAGGCGCTGCTCGCCCATCGCGTCGCGCACGCGCTGCGCGGGGCCGGCGTGCCGTGGCTGCCGCGCGCGATCGCCTACCTGACCCGTGCCGTGACCGGCGTCGAGATCCACCCCGCGGCGGAGATCGGCAAGCGCTTCTTCATCGACCACGGCTCCGGCGTCGTGATCGGCGAGACGGCGAGCATCGGCGACTGCGTGACGCTCTACCAGGGCGTGACCCTGGGGGGTACCGGCTTCCAGCGGGGCAAGCGCCACCCGACCGTCGGCGACAACGTCACGGTCGGCTCGGGGGCGAAGCTCCTGGGGCCGATCGCGGTGGGTGACGGGGCGAAGATCGGCGCCAACACGGTGGTGGTCGAGGACGTGCCGCCCGGGGCGACGGTGGTCGGCAACCCGGGCCACCCGGTGCGGGTCGAAGGGCGCAAGCTGGAAGGCCCGGACGCCGACTGGATCCACCTGCCGGACCCGATTGCCGACGCGATCAAGGCCCTCTCGGCGCGGATCGCCGAACTGGAAACGCGGCTCGCGGAGGTCGACGGAGGGGAGGCCGCTGCGCAGGCCAAGGGCGAGCAGCCGGGGATCAAGCCGCGCACCGGGCGCTCCCCGGCCGGCGGCTGAGGAACGCCCGGGGCATGCGCGCTCTCGTCTCGCTTGCGCTGTGCGCCACGGTGGCGCTGACGATCGCCGCCTGTGGGGGCGGCGGTGGTGATGAAGGCAAGATCGTCGAAGTGATCGAAACGGCGACGACGACCACCGATCCGAGCGGCTGCACCGAACTTCAGACCCGGCGCTTCAACGAACAGAACTACCAGCAGCGGGGCGGAGCTGCGATCAAAGCTTGCGAAGAACAGGCTGAAGCCGGCGAAAACCAGGCCGAAGGCGCCAAGGTCTCAAACGTCTCGATCAACGACGAAAGGGCGACCGCCGAGGTCGAGTTCGAAGGCGGCGCGCTCGACTCGCAGACGATCGAAGTCGCACTCGTGCAGGACGAAGGGGCCTGGAAGCTCGACCACGTCGAAGGCTTCGCCCAGTACAACGGCAAGGCGCTCGGTCAGGCCTTCCGAAAGAGGTTCGACAAGAACCCCGAAGGCCTGAGCACGAAGCAGTCCACCTGCATCGTCGAAAAGGTCGCCGGATCGAGCCGGCAAGAGGCCGAAGCGCTCTTCTTCAGCGGCTCCTCCGAACCGATCATCAAGCTGGCCGAATCCTGCGCGTAGGGCAGGGACGCGAGAGACGCCGCAGTGTCACGGCTGCCGGCCTGACCCAGGTACAACACCGGGGGGTCACATGGCTGTGTCGTCGAGGCGCCGAGCGGGGCCCAGCCGAGGCCGTGGCTATGCTCGGCGGGTGAGCCTGCAGGCCGACCAAGAGTCATTCCTGGGCGGCGAGGGGTCGCTCTTCGGCGCGCCGACCGAGGCCGGAGCCGACCGGGTCGAGCGCCTCGTCGCCGGTCTCAACCCTCCGCAGCGCCAGGCGGTCGAGCACGGTGACGGGCCGCTGTTGGTGCTGGCGGGGGCGGGGTCGGGGAAGACCCGGGTCCTGACCCACCGGATCGCCTACCTGCTGGCGACGGGCAAGGCCCGGCCGGGGGAGATCCTCGCGATCACCTTCACCAACAAGGCCGCCGCGGAGATGCGCGAGCGGGTCGCCGGCCTGATCGGCCGCTCGGTGCGGGCCATGTGGGTGACCACCTTCCACTCGGCCTGCGCCCGGATGCTGCGCGTCGACGCCGAGCGCCTCGGTTACTCCAAGGGCTTCACGATCTACGACCAGGGCGACTCGCTGCGGATGGTCAAACGCTGCCTGGCCGAGCTCGGCATCGACCCGAAACGCTATCCGCCGCGCGCCGTCCAGGGCAAGATCTCCGGTGCCAAGAACCAGCTGATCGACCCCTCCGGCTACAGCGAGATGATGGTCGGCGGCTTCGAGGAGGTCGTCGCCGAAGTCTTCCCCCTCTACGAGAAGCGGATGCTCGAAGCCAACGCGATGGACTTCGACGATCTCCTCGTCCGCACGGTCAACGTCCTGGAGCTCTTCGAGGACGTCCGCGACCGCTGGTGCCGCACTTTCCGGCACGTCCTCGTCGACGAGTACCAGGACACCAACCACGCCCAGTACCGCCTGCTGCAGCTGCTCGCAAAGGACCACGGCAACCTGATGGTGGTCGGCGACGAGGACCAGTCGGTCTACAGCTTCCGCTCCGCCGACGTCCGCAACATTCTCGACTTCGAGAACGATTTCCCGGAAGCGGAGATGATCAAGCTCGAGCAGAATTATCGCTCGACCCAGACGATCCTCTCGGCGGCCAATGCGGTGGTGTCGCACAACCGTGAACGAAGGCCGAAGGAGTTATGGACGGAAGTGGTCGGCGGCGATCCGTTGCAGCTGCTCGAGCTCGGCGACGAGCACGAGGAGGCGCGCTGGGTGGCGGGGGAGATCGACCGGCTGGCCGAGGAGGACGACGTCAAGCGCTCCGACGTCGCGGTCTTCTACCGGACCAACGCGATGAGCCGGGTCCTGGAGGAGACGTTGCAGCGCTTCGACGTCAACTACCAGGTGATCGGTGGGACCAAGTTCTACGACCGGGCCGAGATCAAAGACGCTTTCGCCTACCTCGGGTTCCTCGCGAACCCGGCCGACCTGGTCGCCTTCGGGCGGATCGTGAACTCCCCGCGCCGGGGGATCGGCGACACCACGCAAGGGCGGTTGACCGCCTATGCGAACACCGCCGGCCTGACGATCTGGGAAGTGATCGAACGGGTCGAGGAGGTGCCGGGGGTCAGCGCCGCCGCGATCAAGTCGGTCGGCCGCTTTTTCGAGATGATGGATGCGCTGAAAGGCCACGCCGACGACGCCTCCATGCACGCGCTGCTGGAGCGGGTGCTGAACGAGAGCGGCTACATGGAAGCGCTGAACGCGGAGCGGACGGTCGAGGCCGAAGGGCGGGTGGAGAACCTTGAAGCGCTGCTCGAGGGCGCCGCCGAGTTCGACCGCGAGCGGGAGATCGAGGGGGAGAGCGAAATCACCCCGCTGGAGGAGTATCTGCAGACGAACATGCTGCGCTCCGAGCAGGACGCGCTGGAGGGGGAGGAAGCGGAGAAAGTCACGCTGATGACGCTCCACAACGCGAAGGGTCTGGAGTACGACACGGTCTTCGTGATCGGCATGGAGGACGGGGCCTTCCCGCACATGCGCTCCCTGGAGGAAGGCGGCGAAGAAGAGGAGCGACGCCTTTGTTACGTCGGCATCACGCGCGCCGAACGGCGGCTCTACCTCACCTGGGCCCGCGAACGCCAGCTGTTCGGCCGCTCCGAGCGCAACCTGCCGTCGCGCTTCATCGACGAGATCCCGGTCGAGCTGACCGAACGCACCTCGACCGCCGCGAGCAGCGGAATGACCTGGGGCTCGACCGCCTACGGCGGCGGGTCCGACTCGGGCTTCGGGAGCTTCGGCGACGCGGGTGGCGGCGCGCCGACCCCGGCACAACCGCTCGATCCCGGCCCGGCCCTGGAGATGCGGACCGGCGACGACGTCGTCCACGCCTCTTTCGGCGACGGAGTGGTGACCGGCACCGAGCCGGGCGGGGTGATCGTGGTGAGGTTCGACGACGGCAAGGAGCGCAAGCTGATGGCCGACTACGCACCGATCAGGAAGAAGTAGCCGTGTCCGCACGGATCATCGACGGCAAAGCGGTGGCGGCCGCGGTCAAAGAGCGGGTGAGGGTCGACGCCGCCGCCTTCGAGGAGGAGTACGGGCGGGCCCCGGCCCTGGCGACGGTGCTGGTCGGCGAGGACCCTGCCTCGCAGGTCTACATCGGGGGCAAGCGCAGGGCCTCGGGTGAGGTTGGGATCCGCTCGGTCCACCATGGGCTCGACGCCGCGACCCGCCAGGAGGAGCTGGAGCAGCTGGTCCGCGATCTGAACACCGACGAGGAGGTCGACGGCATCCTCGTCCAGCTGCCGCTGCCCGACCACCTCGATTCCGACCGCGTGGTGGCGACCATCGACCCGGCCAAGGACGTCGACGGCCTCACCCCGGTGAACGCCGGCCTGCTCGCCCACGGCACGCCGGGGCTCGTCTCCTGCACGCCCGCCGGGGTGATGGAACTGCTCGCCCACGAGGGCGTCGAGGTCGAAGGCGCCCATGCGGTGGTGGTCGGGCGCTCGAAGCTGGTCGGCGTCCCCGTCGCCCGCCTCCTGCTGATGGCGAACGCGACGGTGACGATGTGCCACTCGCGCACCCGCGATCTCGATGCCGTCTGCGCCGGGGCCGATATCCTCGTCGCCGCGGTAGGAGTGCCGCGCCTGCTCGGCGCCGCCGCGATCAAGCCTGGCGCGGTGGTGATCGACGTCGGCATCAACCGGACCGAGGAGGGCCTGGTCGGCGACGTCGACTTCGACGCCGCCGCGGCGGTCGCTGCGGCGATCACCCCCGTCCCCGGTGGGGTCGGCCCGATGACGATCGCGATGCTCCTTCACAACACCTTGGCGGCGGGACGGGCCCGCATGGCGGGCTGATGACTCCGGACGCCGACGGACAGAACGGTCGGCGACGGCGCGACCCGCGGCGCAGAACGGCGGGCGGGGCCAAACCGAGCGGAGACGCCGAGCCGAGCGGCGACGGCCGGGCGCGCCGGGCCAGGGGACGCCGACCGCGCCTCCGCCCCGGCGAGGCGATCGCCCTGGTCGCCGCGATCCTCCTCTTCGTCCTGATGTTCTTCGACTGGTACGGCGCCAAGGCGACGACCGGCGCCGAAACCCTGGGCGGGGTCGTCAGCGGGACCGGCGGCGGCAGCGCCTGGGACACGCTCGAAGTGATCCCGCTGTTTCTGATGCTGGCGATCGTCGTCACCGTCGGCGCGGCGATCCTGCGCCTCAGTGGCTCCGACTGGAAGCCGGCGATCCCGCCCGCCGCCGCGGTTTGCGTACTCGGAATCCTCGCTTCTGTCCTCATCCTGGTCCGGATCATCTCGCCGCCCGGCCCCGGCGGCGCGCTCTCCGAACTTGCCTTCGAATCGACTCTGCGACTGCCGATCTTCCTCGCCCTCGCGGCCGCCCTCGGCATCGCCTATGGCGGCTGGCGGGAGATGGGGGAGGAGGGCACCTCGTTCGCGGCGATCGGCAAGCGCCTCGAGTCGCCGGCCCCGCCCGCCCGCAGAGGCCGCTGAGGGGCCGCCGTCGGTGGCGGTGGACGCCGCCGGTCGCGGCCCACCTAGAATCGTCCCCGTGATCGATCGCGAGCAGGTCCTCCACGTCGCCCGCCTGTCGCGGCTGCGCCTTGACGACGACGAAGTCGAGACGATGGCCGGGGAGCTCTCGGGCATCCTCGAGCACGTCGACCGGATCCGTGGCCTGGATCTGGAGGGGGTCGAGCCGACCTCGCACGTGGTCCACCTGGAGAACGTGCTGCGCGCCGACGTGCCGTGGCAGAGCATGCCGCCCGCGGTGGCGCTCGCCGCGGCGCCGGAGCCGTTCGACGGCGCCTTCCGCGTCCCCTCGCCGCAGGCCGACGCCGACTGATGGCGGATCTGCTCGACCTGACCGTCGCCGAGGCGGCGGCGAAGATCGCCGCGGGCGAGATCTCCGCCGATGAGTACGGTGCCGCCTGGCGCGCCGCCGCCGCCGGCGACGAGCTGAACGCCTACCTCTGGACCGCCGACGGCGCCGACGCGCTCGAAACCGACTGGAACGGCGACGGCGAGAGCGCCCCGGCCGGCGAGGGGGACGCGACGCCCTACGGCTCGAACGCCCCGGCGCCCGCCGCCTCCGGCCCGCTGGCCGGAATCCCGATCGCGATCAAGGACATCTTCACCACCCAGGGCATCCCGACCACGGCCGGGTCCCGCATCCTCGAGGGCTACCGCCCGCCCTACACCGCGAGCGCCGTGCGCAGGCTGACCGCGGCCGGCGCCCACGTCCTCGGCAAGACCAACATGGACGAGTTCGCGATGGGCTCCTCGAACGAGAACTCGGCCTACGGCCCGGTGCTCAACCCCTGGGACCGCGGCCGTGTCCCCGGCGGCTCCTCCGGAGGCTCGGCGGCGGCGGTCGCGGGCGGCCTCGCCCCGGCGGCGCTGGGCACCGACACCGGCGGCTCGATTCGCCAGCCCGCCTCGCTCTGCGGGATCGTCGGCCTGAAGCCAACCTACGGCGCGATCTCGCGCTTCGGGATGATCGCCTTCGCCTCCTCGCTCGACCAGTGCGGCCCGTTCACCCGTGACGTCACCGACGCGGCGCTCCTGCTCGGGGTCCTGCAGGGCAAGGACCCGCTCGACTCGACCTCGGTCGGGATCGAGGGCGGGATCGCGCTCCCCACCCGCGAGGACCTCGCCGGCCTGCGCTTCGGCGTGCCGCGGGAGCTCGGCGAGGCGACGCTCGACGCCGGCGTCCGCGCCGTCTTCGAGGCGACCGTGGCGCGGATCGAGGAGCTCGGCGGCCAGATCGTCGAGATCACCCTGCCGCACGCCGAGCACGGCATCTCCGCCTACTACGTGATCGCCCCTGCCGAGGCGTCCTCGAACCTCGCCCGCTTCGACGGCGTCCGTTATGGCCTCCGCGAGGCCGGCGACGAGGACCTGATCGAGATGTACGAGCGGACCCGCTCGGAGGGCTTCGGTGCCGAGGTGAAGCGTCGGATCATGCTCGGCACCTACGCGCTCTCCTCCGGTTACTACGACGCCTACTACGGCCAGGCGCAAAAGGTCCGTACGCGGATCGCCCAGGACTTCGACACCGCTTTCGCCGAGGTCGACTTCGTGATCACGCCGACGTCGCCATCGGTCGCCTTCGGGCTGGGCGCGAAGACCGACGATCCGCTCGCCATGTACCTCAACGACTTCTTCACCGTGCCGATGAGCCTTGCGGGGATCCCGGCGATCGCGCTCCCCGCCGGCCTGGCGGCGCCGGAGGACGGTGGCGCCGGTGCGCCCCAGCTGCCGGTCGGCTTTCAGATCGCCGCCCCGGCCTTCGCCGAGCAGAAGCTGCTGGACGCCGCGCACGCGCTCGAGGGGGCACTCGGCTTCGCCGCCGCGGTGGGCGACGCGCTCCCCTGGAAGGGAGGCGCCCGTGCCTGACACCGCACTGGAGGCGGTCATCGGCCTCGAGATCCACGTGCAGCTCTCGACCCGGACGAAGATGTTCTGCGGCTGCGAGCTCTCTTTCGGCGACGACCCGAACGTCCACACCTGCCCGATCTGCCTCGCCCACCCCGGCGTCCTGCCGGTGCCCAACGAGGAAGCGATCCGTTACGCGCTGAAGATCGGGATGGCGCTCGGCTGCGAGATCGCGCCGCGCTCGATCTTCCACCGCAAGAACTACTTCTATCCCGACAACCCGAAGGCCTACCAGATCAGCCAGTACGACATCCCGATCTGCGGCGCAGGGAAGCTGGGCGACATCCGCATCACCCGGGCCCACCTGGAGGAGGACGCGGCGAAGTCGATCCACCTCGGCGACTCGGGGCGGATCCACGGCTCCGGCGCCTCGCTCGTCGACTTCAACCGGGGCGGCACGCCGCTGGTGGAGATCGTCACCGAGCCCGACCTGCGCGGCGCCGCGGAAGCCGCCGAGTGGGCGCGCCTGCTGCGCGAGACGGTCCGCCAGCTCGGCGTCTCCGACGTGAACATGGAGGAGGGGAGCCTGCGGGTCGACGCCAACGTATCGGTGCGCCCGGCCGGCTCGACCGAGCTCGGCACCAAGACCGAGCTGAAGAACATGAACTCGTTCCGCTTCCTGCAGCGCGGGATCGAAGCCGAGCTGGAGCGCCAGCGCGAGCTGCTCGGCGCGGGGGGGACGGTGGAACAGGAGACGCTCCATTTCGACCCGGCGAGCGGCGAGCTCACCTCGCTGCGCTCGAAGGAGGAAGCGCACGACTACCGCTATTTCCCGGAGCCCGACCTGGTGGCGATCGCGCCGACCGAGGCGCTGCTTGCCGAGGCGCGGGATTCGCTGCCGGAGCTGCCCGCGGCACGCACCGCCCGCTACGAAGCGGAGCTGGGCCTCGACGAGGCGCAGGCCCGTCTGCTGGCCGGTGATCCCGAGCAGGCCGGCTACTTCGAGGCCGTCGTCGCCGCGGTCGGCGAGGGCGCCGAGCCGCGCGTCGTCGCCAACTGGGTGACCGGTGAGCTGACCGCGGCGCTGCGCGCGTCCGAGGACGCGGAGCGCCCCGAGCCCGGGGTGCTGGCGGACCTGATCGGAGCCGTGGCCTCCAAGCAGGTCTCTCACGCGGGCGGCAAACAGGTGCTGGCGATCCTGGTCGCGGACCGCGATGCCGACGTCGCCGAGGTCGTCGAGCGCGAGGGGCTCGCCCAGATGGGGGGCGACGACGGCGAGCTGGCGGGCATCGTCGCGGCCGCGATCGCGGGCGATCCGGCGGCCGCCGAGCAGATCCGCTCCGGCAACGGCAAGGCGATCGGCGCCATCGTCGGCGCCGTGATGCGGGAGACGGGGGGCCGCGCCGACGGCGGCGAGGTCAACCGCCTGATCCGCGAGCAGCTCGGCCTCTGAGCTGCTGTGACGCATCGCACTTTGTAACACGCTGTTACAAGCTGCTAGCTTGAGGCCATGGCCTGGAACGTCGTCATCGCCGGTGGAGGATTCGGGGGGCTCAAAGCCGCGCGGGAGCTCGAGCGGGTCATGCCGAAGCAGGCGGCCCGGCTGATGTTGGTCAACGAGCAGAACTACTCGACCTACTCGCCTTTCCTGCCCGAGGCCGCCGCCGGGACGCTGGAGCCGCGCCACGTGGTGACCCCGCTGCGGGACATCCTCAAGCGCACCTACCTGCGTCTGGGCGAGATCGTCGGGCACGACCCGGAGGCCAAGACGGTCGAGCTGGCGGCCAAGGGCGGTGACCAGGAGACGGTCCCCTACGACCAGCTGCTGCTGGCGCTCGGGTCGGTCTCGCGGGTGCTGCCGGTCCCTGGGCTGACCGAGCACGCGATGGGCTTCAAGAGCCTCGCCGACGCGATCGTCCTGCGCAATCGGGTGGTCGAGAACCTGGAGCTGGCGAACGCGACGCAGGAGCACCAGCGGCGCGAGGAACTGCTCACCTTCGTCTTTGTCGGCGGTGGTTATGCCGGGCTCGAGGCGCTCGCCGAGCTCCAGGACTTCGCCGCCGACGCGATGGACAGCTACCCCCGCGCCCGCCTGCACGGGATGCGGTGGATCCTGGTCGAGGCGGCGCCACGGGTGCTGCCGGAGATCGACCAGGATCTCGCCGATTACGCGCTGCGCGAGCTGCGCGGCCGCGGGATCGACATCAAGCTGGAAACGCAGCTGAAGGAGGTGACCGCGAACTCGGCGACGCTCTCGACCGGCGAGGTCGTGCCGAGCACCACCGTCGTCTGGACCGCGGGCGTCGCCCCGGCGCCGATCCTCAGACAACTGAACGTGCCGCTCGACGAGCGCGGCCGGGTGCCGGTCGATGCCCACCTGCGGGTGCATGGCCTCGACTCGGTGTGGGCGATCGGCGATTGCGCCGCCGCCCCCGATCCGCGCGGCGGCACCTGCCCGCCGACCGCCCAGCACGCCGTCCGCCAGGGCCCGGTGGCGGCCCGCAATATCGCGGCCGAGCTCGGGATCGGCACGCCGGAGCCGTTCACCTATCGCAGCGAGGCCTCCTTCGTGAACCTCGGCCGCTACAAGGCGGTCGGCCGGATCGGCGACCGCAAGTTCCGCGGCTTCCCCGCCTGGTTCCTGGCCCGTAGCTACCACATGAGCCAGATCCCGGGCTACGCCCGCAAGGCCCACGCGGTGCTCGACTGGACCGCCAGCATGCCGTTCAAGCGCGACATCGCCGAGCTCGGCTCGGTCACCCAGCCCAAACGCCTCGGCTGAACCGCCACAATGGGTGGCTGATGGGCCTCGAGTACCTCGTCATCGTCTTTTTCTTCGGCCTCGCCACCGGCATCATCGGCAAGGCCAAGGGCAGCTCGTTCTGGATCTGGTTCCTGGTCGGCGCCGTCCTGCCGATCCTCGGCCTGGTCGCCGTCGTCTTCTACCGCCGCGAGAAGGACGAACCGGAACGCCAGTGCCCCCAGTGCCTGAAGCCGGTGAAGCTCTACGTCCAGGTATGCCCCCGCTGTGGTTACGACCTCTACCTGCCCGATCCCAGAGCCGTGAGGCATCCCGGGGTGCGGGGCTAGAGCCCGGCCCCGCGCGGCCGTCCTAGTTGCGGCGCGACTCCCGGGGGCGGCCGTCCGAGACGCGCCCAGGCCTTGGCCGCCCCGGCCGTCCGAGATGCGTTCCGGGGCGCGTGGCGGCGGGTCCGGGCCCCGCGCGGCCGTCCGAGATGCCGCCCGACCCCGACCCCCCAGCCGTCCGAGATGGTCCCGGGCGCCTCATGGCGCTCCTGGCAGGCTGTGAGCGCCATGAGGCGCCCGGGACGGGAGGGGGTCATGGGTGAGACGACACGGGGACGTCACGAGGTCGGACTTCCGTGACGGGTATGCCC
>JAFDWO010000079.1 GCA_018268415.1 Actinomycetota bacterium
GGAGACGTAGGGAACCCCACGCCTCCTCCCGTGTCGTCCAACGCCCACGGACGCGCTGCGTGGGTTTTCCACCGTATAGGGGGGTCGATACACGCAGCGTGTATCGACCCCCTTCTCCGACCCGCTCCCACCGGTCAGGGATCTCCGTGGTTCGAAATGGTCGCCATGCGCCCATTTCGAACCACGGAGGCGTCGGGGACCCCGACGCCTCCTCCCGGGTCCCTCCATGATCAGGGATCTCCGTGGAGGATCTCGGGTCCCCGGGACCCGAGATCCTCCATGCCTACCCCACCATCGGGAGACCCGTCAGCGAAGTCCGACCTCGTGACGTCCTCGTGTCGTCTTGCCCACGACCTCCTCCCGTCCCTGTGCCCGCCCTCCTCACCCTGGTCTGCCTGGGGACCTCGCAGGTCTTGCCGACCGTGATCGCGGAGCCGAGGTTGTCCGAGCTCCGCGGCCCTTAAGCGGGAGAGGCGTTTGCGGTCGGGGCACTGCCTGCCGCGGTTCACGATCGCGGCCCGGCGTGGCCTTCTCGCCTTTCTCGACCTTGAGCGGCTTGTCGGCGAGCCGGACCACGTCCTGGTCGGACGTCGCACCGGCGAGTGGGCAGGAGGCGCCCCCGGATGCCTGGCCGCCGCCGGTGGGAGGCGAACCGCCCGGCAACCCTTCGCCGCCGGAGAGGCCGACTGGTGCGCCGGTCGAGCGCGCCCACGCGGAGCTGTGGGCGGCCGATGCCCACCCGCGCGAGCCGCTTCGCGGCGGCCTCAGCCCGAGCGAGTCGCGGCGCGCCTGCCGGCCGAGGATCGGAGGCTCAGCGACAGCGGGCGCGACCGGTGATCGCCACCGCGTCGTCGCTTTCGAAGCCGTTCCAGATCGGGCCGAGGCCGATCTGGAGGTCGTGCCCGCCGCGGCGCGCCGGGAAGCGGACGACGCCGGGCGGCGGCAGCGTGATCGTGCCTTCGGGAGTGGTGACGTGCTCGGGCCGGTAGCTGTTGCTCCACGGTCGTCCCGAACCGTGCCAGAGCGAGATGTCGGCCGGGCTGTCGCCGCCGTAGTGGATCGGGTATTCGCGGTAGCCGACGAAGTCCCCCGGATAGATGTTGAGGCGCAGCAGCCACGATCCCTTCTTCGCTTCGGCCCGGAAGCCGGGTTCGCCCCCGCGACGCGCCACCGTGCACTTCACGGTCGCGAAGCGGACCAGGACCCGTCCTTGATCGGACCCGACCTTGATCTCGGCCCTCGCGGGCGTCGCCCCGCCGGCGGCGACGAGGAAGCAGAGCGCGACGGCCATCGCGAACAGGCCAAGCGCGCCGCCGGCGCGGAATGGTCGGGACGAGACCATGCGCGCATCGTAGCGGTGTGGTTTGCGGCGACCGCACCGTCTGCACGAACTCGTCCTGGGGGCGAGTTCGTGCAGACGCTCGTTCAGCGCCAGAGCTCGCGACGCAGGAGCTCGTTGCCACGCTCGAGCTGCTGGATGGTCGCGCCGGCGACCGAGCGCACCTTGGTTTCGCGGTTGATGCGGCCCTGGATCTCGCGGTGCGACTTGCCGGTGCGCCGGGCGAGGTCGCCGACCATGCGGCTGCGCTCGGCGCGCAGGCGCTCGCGGGCGGCGTAGGCCGACTCGCGCTCGGGCTCGCGATCGTCGGGCGCGGCCGGGGGAGGGGCGACGGAGATCGGCTTCCTCGGCGGGGGCTTGGGGTCGTCGGTGGGGAAGAGCTGGAGGGCGGTCTCGCTCATGATCGCCTCGTCCAGCTCGGCGCCGCCCGAGCTCAGCGCGGCGAAGCCGCCGCTCTCGCCGGGCTCTTTGGGGGGCTCGTCGAACTCCTCGCCCTCGTCCTCCTCGCCCGCCGGGGAGAGGTCGAGGGCGTGCCGGCGCTCCACCTCGATCTCGTGGGCCAGCGCCTTCAGTCGCGGGTCGGCGGGCATCAGCAGGTAGCTCATCTGGCGGCGCGGCCCGCCCGGGGTGGTGCGGATGAAGCGGCCGACGACCTGGCGGAAGAAGAGCTCGGTTCGCGCCGCGGTCGCGTAGACGCCAACCCGCAGGCGGGGGATGTCGACGCCCTCGGAGACCATCAGGACCGAGACCAGCCAGCGGCGCTCGGAGGCGGCGAACTCGGCGATGCGGCGGCTGGCGCCCGGCTCGTCGCTCATCACGATCTCCGGTTGCTCGCCGGCGATCGACCCGAGCCGCGCCGCGATCGCCCGCGCGTGGTCCTGGTCGGAGGCGATGACCAGGCCACCCGCATCGGGGTGGCCTTCGCCGCGCACCTGGCTCAGCCTGGCGTCGCCGTCCCGCAGCACCTCGCCCATCCACTCGCCCTCCGGGCTGAGCGCCGTGCGCAGGCGCCGCGCCGACTCCGCCGCGGGCAGGACGAGGTCGAAGTCGGCGCTCCGCAGTCGACCGTCGGAGACCCACTCCATCTCGCCGTCATAGGGCAGGAAGGTGATCGGCCGGCAGACCCGATCGCGCAGGGCCTGCGGGTACCCATAGACGTAATCGGCGCGACTGACGCCGTCCTCGTCGTAGGCGACCCAGGGGATCGCCGAGTTATCCGAGCGGAAGGGCGTGCCGGAGAGGAGCAGCCGGAAGCGGGCGCCGTCGAACGCGCGGCGGGCGCGCAGCCCCCAGGCCGCCTGGTCCCCCATGTGGTGGGGCTCGTCGGCGATCAGCAGCGTAGTCCGTCGCCCCGCCGCGAGCCGGTGGGTGTCCGGCCCGGCCGCGACCGTCTGGTAGGTGACGGCGACGCCGTGGAAGTCGCCCGACTCCGGCCCGTCGGAGTTCGGCCGGTTCGGCTCGAGGTCGATCCCATAACGCGCTGCGTCAGCAGCCCACTGGCGGCAGATGTGGGTGGTCGGCCCGGCGACGACGACGCGCGCGACGAACCCGGCGCGCAGCATCCGGTGGGCGATGTGCAGGCCGAAGGTGGTCTTGCCGGCCGCGGGCGTGGCCGAGGCCAGGAAGCTCGAGCCGGAGTGGGCGCGCACCGTTTCGGTCGCCTCCTTCTGCCACGCGCGGAGGGGTCGCGCATCGGGCCATTCCGGGAGCGATCGGGCGCGCCCCCCACGGCCGGTGATGGTCTGAGAGGCGTCGTACAAGGGCGGGCAACGATAGGGGCGCCGGCGGCGGAGGGCTCCTGCCCGCATGGCGAGCGACGTCTGCGACCGACCGGCTCACGGCCGGTCGGTCGCGGGGCGACCGCGTCAGGCCCGGGGGGTGCCGGGCGTCTCCGGCATCAGCAGCAGGTCGACTTCCAGCTCGACCTCCCAGCCGATGGCATCGCCTCCGTCGGGCGTCGGTGCCTGCCAGTCGAAGCCGAACTCGCGCCGGTCGAGATCGGCGCGGAGGGAGAGGCCGAGGACCTCGCCGAAGGCGGCTTGGCGGGGACCGGACCAATTGCCGGTCGCCGCGATGGGGCGCGTGATGCCCTTGATCGTCAGCTCGCCGTCGAGGTCGAGGGCGCCGCCGTCGCCGAGGCGCAGGTCGCTCGAGCGAAAGTTGACCTCGGGATGGCGCTCGGCGTCGAAGAAGTCGGCCCCGAGCAGGTGGGCGCGCAGCTCCGCCGGCTCGAAGACCGAGATCGACTCGACCTTCGCCGCCCCCTCCAGCACGAGCCCGTCGTCGCCCGCCCGGAGCGTCGCCTCCGCCTCCGGCATCACGCCGCGGAACCAGAACGTTCCGGAGTGCCGCACCCTGAAGGCGAACGTCGAGGGCACCGGCTGGGCGCGGTATGTCCCGGCGATGGGCTGGGTCGCGATCTCTGACATGTGAGGTCCTTTCGTCGTGGGTGTCTCACATGGCTGACAACCGACGGCGGCCCGATGTGACGGGCGGGGTGGCGGTCGGCTCGTCGGGCGCCGGCCGCGGCAGGCCCCGGACTCGGCCGCCTGACGCACATCCCGCCGTGGTTCCTCGTAGTCGGCGACCGGGCCGAGGTGGCGCAGCTTGTCGGGGTCGACGATGGCGTCGCCGGCGACGATCTCGCCGTCTGCGATGTCGAGAGCCCGGTCGCTGTACAGCTGCTCTCGTCGCTCCGGCCACGAGCACCTTCATCATCGGCTCCTTCCGTTGGGTCTCTACCCCCTCGACAGGGCAGCCCACGCGGCTGTGACATCGATCTCGGGTCCGGCTGGCCGGACCCGAGGCTCAGGAGCTACGTCCGGCGGCCCTCAGGGCCGCTTTTCTACCCCGGCTTCCTTGCCGGGGCGCGTGGCCTCCGTCGCTTCCGCGGGAGCGGGGGTGGCGACGCTTTCGGGCGACGCTTTCGCCGGGTGTTCCGGATGTTCGGGACTGGCGCTCGCGGCGGCGGGGGATTCCTGGCTCGGCGCTGCGGGTGCGGCCGACTGCGGCGGGTGCGGGGGGTGGTCCGGGTGCGATGACGTCTTCCTCGCCGCCTTCGGCGCCGGATTGGCGACCTTGTTCGCGCGGGTCGCGCGGGCCGCTTTCTTCGGATGCGCGGCGTGTGAAGGTTGGTTGGTGGGCGCGGGATGCTTCAGTTGTTCCGGCCGCGGGGCGCGGGCCGGGTCGGGGTGCGCAGAGTGGTTGGGATGGGCGGGGTGAGTGGGGTGAGTGGGGGACGTGAGGCGGTCCGGATGCGTCGGGTGGTCCGGGTGCATCGGGTTGTCCGGGTGGGCTGCGTGCGGAGGGTGCTGCAGGTGGGCGGGATGGACCGGATGCGGGGGATGCTGCGGGTGGTCGGGATGGGCCGGGTGATCCGCGCGTGGGGGGCGCTGCGGGTGTGGGGGATGTGCCGCGTGGGGTCCGGCAGCGCCGTTCCGGGTCGACCCGTCGGGCGCGCCGTTCGTGCTTGCCCCGGCGTCGCCGCCTGCCACGGAATGGGCGGTCGTTGCCTTCGCCCGCGCGACCGGCCGGAGGTCCACCCTCACGGTCCGGCGCCCCGTCTCGATGGTGTTCGGCGATGCCGATTCGGCGCCGGTGACGCCGGTCGCCCGTCCGGCGTCGTCCGCGGCCCGCGCGCCGCCGTTCCGCCCACCGGGAGCGGCCTGGAAGACCGCCACCGGACCGTGGTCGCCGTCCCGCGGCGAGCCGTCCCCCCGGAACAGGGGCCCGTGGTCGACCGCAACCGCGCCAACCGCGACGACCGCCACGATCCCCGCCGCCGATTTCAGGATCGCCCCGGTCGACGCGACTTTCGCCGCCGCGCCGCCCGCGATTCCGGCCGCGCCCGCCGAGGCGCCACCGACGCCCGCCCCCGCGGTCGCGCCGCCGCCCGCGCCCGCCGCGCCC
>JAFDWO010000007.1 GCA_018268415.1 Actinomycetota bacterium
CCTCCTTCCAGGCCCGAAAAGAGACCGAAGATTGCGGAAAGGGTGACGTTCCCGGCGTCTTAGTCACCGATCCGGGCGAGGTGTGGCCTCTCCCGCACGGACCCGTCACGGAAGTCCGACCGCGTGCCGTCCCTCCGCCTCCCCCATCCCTGTCCCGCCTCTTTCACGACCCCCTCCCGTCCCTATGTCGTCTTTTTCACGACCCCCTCCCGTCCCTGTGACCGCCTTCCCCACGAACCCCTCCCGTCCCGGGCGCCTCATGGCGCTCACAGCCTGCCAGGAGCGCCATGAGGCGCCCGGGACGCAGCTCGGACGGGTGCGGGGGCCGGGGTCGGGAACGCAGCGCGCCCCGCAACGCACCTCGGACGGGTGCGGGGGCCGGGGTCGCGCCGCCACGCGCGCCCGCGCCGCAACTCGGACGGCCGCAGCGGCCAAGGCCGGGACGCATCTCGGACGGGCGCACGGGCCGGGGGCCCGCCCGTCCCGCCTCGACGGCCCCGCCCCTTCCGCTGTTCCTTATGCGCCCCAGAGGCGCATAAGGAACAGCGGAGCGATCCCGGGAACGGCGGGGCGGCCGGGTCGGTCGTCCTTACCCACCGATAGCGCCGGTCAGGTCGACCGCGGAATTGGGGCCCTACGCGTATTCCTCCATCAAACGCTCGCCGCTGTGCCGGAAACCCGCCGGCACCCGCCCGTGGAGCGCGTACTTAAGGACGAGGTAGACCTTCCGTGCGCCGCCTTCGACCAGTTCTTCCAGGGTCACCGAGACACGGGGGCGGCGCACGACGTCGCCGCGCTCAACGTAGGCGCGGCCGCTCGCGCGGGTGACTTCGCTCCCCCAGTCGCGCCAGCGAAGGTCTTCGAAGCGGAGCGAGCCGTCGCGCTTGATCACCATGTTCCTCGGTGCGTGGACGTAGCGGTGCTTGCCGACCACGGCGAGGACGACGGCCTCGGGTTCGTCGAACGGCGCCGCCCCCGGTTCGGCCGTGAACGTCGCGTGCGTCATCGGACACCCGGGCGTCATCCGCCCCGGCGCGACAACGGTTCCTTCGGCGCGATCGGGGGCCACGAAGGTCCCTTCGACGTAGGGGCCCGACCCGTCTTCGGCTTTCCAGTGCCCGCTGGGTTCCACTGTGACCGGCAACCCTCCGTTGCCGGCGTAGGTCCCACAGAAGCCCCACCGGAAGCGGAAGCGGACGTTCGTGACCTGGCCGCCCGTCACTTCGAAGGCGACCGGTAGCCCGGCCGAGGTGGTCGCGTGCCAGGGGCCTTCGACCGGCACGATCCCGTCCGCCCGGGCGCTCGCGCCGAGGACACCACAACCGAGCACCACCGCACCGACGAACGCCGCCACCCTTCGCATGGAACGAACCTAACCGACGCGCGGCGGCGCGGCGACCGGCCGCCTCCGGAGTCGCGCCGGATCAACAATGCGCCAGCGCGTTCGCGTAGAACCGTAGGTATTCCGGCCAGTGGGGATAGGAGCTGTCGAATTCTTCCGCCCAGACGTGCGCCGTCAACTTGGCATCTCCCCGCCGCACGGCGGCGACGAACGCCGCGTTGCCGGCTTTGAATTTGCTGTAGTCGTTCCAGACCGGAATGTCACCGAAGGCGTTCGGGTGCGCGCGAACCGTCGCGATCACGTCGTTGCGACGCTTCGTGGCGCTGGGGCGCGTCGGGACGATCACGCTCACGGCGAGCTTCCTCCCCACCGCCCGGCTGTCGACGGTCAGCTCCTCCACGCGCAGGTGCTTGCCCTGGAACGCACGCGGCGTCCGCCCGGGGGGCGCTTCCGGCGAGCCACTCCCGCCGCAGCCGGCACAGGCGACCCCGCCAACGACAAGCACACCGCCGATGAGCAGGACGAACCTCCACCGACTCATGCTTCAAATCTAGAACGCGGGCAACAGCCGACCCGAGTCCCCTCGACCGGCGAGGGCCGCTGCGTCAGGGAAGCGGCGGGCCGAACTCGGGGTCGAACGGCTGGTGGTCCGCAGGGCAGACCGTTCCTCGCCGGGGGACGCTCAGGTGGACGAGGTAGGCCGTCTCGGCCCGTTCGACGCAGGCGCTCGGGTCCTTGAAGCTGAGGTGGCCATAACCGTCGTGGGTCAACAGCACCGCGTTGCCGAGAAGGCCGGCGGCGCGGCGGGCGTTGGCGTAGCCGGTGTTCGGATCATGGCGGGTGCCGATCAGCAGGATCGGCTTGCGGGTCCTGGCGTTCCACGGCCCGCGGTAGCGGCTCGCGTCGCGCACCGGCCAGGAGGCGCACGGTGCCCACGCCCACCAACCCTGCACCGCACCCTGCAGGTAGCTGAGCGCCGCGAGTCGACCGATCACCCGCGGCCATTCCCGGGAGCCCCGGTGAGCGGGTCCGTCGGCACACTGGATCGCCGCCGAGGTGGTCACGGCCGACCAGCCTTTGGGTGAGCGCAGCGGTCGCGCCCGCATCTCCAGCGCGGAGCCGTCCCCACCCTCGGCGGCATCCAGCTCCGCCGCCAGCCGCGGCCATTCTTCGGGCGTCCTCAGCGGTTCGAACAGGGAGAGCATCAGGTCGGTGTAGGTCAGCTCGCCCGGCGGGTTGGCGGCGGAAGCCGGGATGGGCGCCAGCCACAGTCGGGCCAGCAACTGGTCGATGCCCGCCTTGACCGGCCCGCGGGAAGCGAGGACACAGCGGGTCGGCCCGGCACCCTGACAGAGCGACTCGAACCTTTCGAAGACCTCGTCACTGGAGGAGACACCACTCGCGAGCCGCGCTTCGGCCCCCTTCGCCCAGGCGACCGGATCGACGACACCGTCGAGGACCATCGCCCGCACCCGGCCCGGAAACAGGTTGGCGTAGGTCTCGCCGAGATAGGTGCCGTAGGACATCCCCAGGAAGCTGATCCGCCGCGAGCCGAGAAGCCGGCGCAGGTAATCGAGATCGCGGGCGGAGTCGGCGGTGGAGACGTGACGAAGCAACGCGCCGCCGACCTGCCCGCAGCGGTGGGCCAGTTCGGCGCTCTTGCGGCGGAAGGCCTCCGACTCCGCGGCGGTTTCGGGGATCCTCGCCCCGCGCCAGAACCTGACCAGACCCTGGTGGCTGCGGAAGCAACGGATCCGGGTGCTGCCGTTCGTCCCCCGCGGGTCGAAGCCGACGATGTCGAAGCGGCCTCCCCCGATCGCGTCGATTTCCGCCCCCGCCTTGGCGACGAGATCGAAGCCGCTCTCCCCCGGCCCCCCGGGGCTGACGAACAGGGTTCCGATCCGCCGGTGAGGCCGGGTGGCGAGACGGCGCGCCACCTTCAGCGAGATCTGGCGCCCGTCGGGACGCGACCAGTTCAGGGGAACGTCGACGCGGGCACACTGCAGCCGCGGTCCGCAGTGGCCCCAGGCGATGCGCTTCGTCGCGTGCGAACCGGGCATCGCCCCTCCGGGCGGCGCGGCGGCCGCGCCCTGGGTCGGCGCGAGCACCACGCCCGCGACGGCGATCAGTAGCAGCGCCAAGGTGCCGCGGAAGCCCGTCGCCATGGACGAAAGCTACAGCTATATTGCCTGCGATTTCTTGCCTTTTCCGCACCGCGCACCGAGCACCAACCTGTGGACCTCATGCACTCCCTGAGCCGGCCCGGCCCGTGGCGGCCAAGCGCCTTCGCGATGGCCATCGCGCTCGCGGTCATGGCCTCGGTGACGATCGGACTGCGTCCAAGCCCGGCGGCCGCGGCCGAAGCGCCGCCCGGAGCCGGGACCTGCGCCCCGACCGAGCTCCGGGTCGCAAGCGGTTGCGTCAGCCGGGCGGCGGCGCGCCGCCACGTCGAGGCGATCGTCCGCGGCGAAATGGGCCGGCAAGGCCTCAAAGCAGCGATCCTGCGGATCGACACCGGCACCCGACCGCTGCTCAGCCGCGCCTTCGGACAATCGATGGCGGGCGTGCCGGCCAACACCCGCATGCACTTCCGGATCGGCTCGATGGCGATCCCGTACCTGATCTCGGTGCTCCTGCAGCTCCAGGACGAAGGGCGCCTCTCGCTCGACGACAAGCTCTCCGAGTACCGCCCGCAACTTCCCGATGCCAACCGGATCACGCTGCGGATGCTCGCCGAGAACACCTCCGGCTACCTCGACTGGATCCAGGGCAACGAAGCCTTCGCCGAAGCCCTCTTCGGCAACGTCTTCAAACAGTGGAGCGTGCAGGAACTGCTCGCGATCGCCTTCGCCCGCGGCATGGGCTGCGCGCCCGGCACCTGCTTCAACTACGCGCACACGAACTACGCGGTCCTCGCCCAGGTGATCAGCGTGGTCACCGGACACTCGGTCAAGAGCGAGATCGAGGAACGGGTGCTGAAGCCGCTCGGACTGCGCGGGATCTCGATCTCGCGGCTGCCCGCGATGCCGGGACCGGTCCTCCACTCCTACAACTCGCTGCGCGGGAACTACGAGGACTCGACCTTCTGGAGCCCGTCGTGGACGGTCGGCGCGGGCACGGTGATGAGCGGCACGATCGCCGACGTCGCCCGCAGTGCCCGCGCGATCGGGACCGGCGCCCTGCTCTCCCCCGCCGCCGGCCGCGAACGCTTCGCCGCCGACCCCTCCGGCCTCACCACCCGCGCCCCGGGCATCCACTTCGGCCTCGGCATCCTCGTCGGCAACGGCTGGCGGGTGCAGAACCCGAACCTGAACGGTTACACCGGGATCATGGCCTACCTCCCGTCGCGGCAGATATCGGTGGCACTGGTCACCACGCTGCTGCCGCGCAGCGGCGGCTCCGAAACCGCCTTCTCGACGGAGCTCTTCAACCGGCTCGCCCGCTATCTCACGCCCGGCCACCCCGGCCTCGCCGTCAAGGCCCGCGGCTCGGCGACGGCATCGACGTCCAGCGGCGCGGATGGCAGCTTCTCCGGCCTGGTGAAGATCGACGCCCACCGCAAGCTGTTCCTCAAGTGCCGCGGCACCGGCACGCCGACCGTCGTCCTGATCTCCGGCGCCCACGGCGCATACGACGACTGGACCCACGTCGTCGCGGGCCCCGACAAGGCCCCTCGGACGAGCCCGCGTGCGGTCTTCCCACAGATCGGCAGGTTCGCGCACGTCTGCGCCTACGACCGCCCCGGCACCGAGGGCCTCGACGGTGTGATCTCGCCCTCGACCCCGGTCCGCCAGCCGACCACCGCGCAGGACGGGGTCGCCGACCTTCATGCGCTTCTGGGCGCGGCGAACCTGCAGGGCCCCTACATCCTCGTCGCCCACTCCTGGGGCGGCATGATCGGCCAGCTCTACGCCCGCACCTATCCGCAGGACGTCGCCGGGCTCGTCTTCCTCGACCCCGGCTCGCAGTACCTGAAGACGACCCTGAAGCCCGCGCAATGGAGCAGGTTCGTCCGCGGCGCCCGCAAGCTCGGCGACCCGAAGACGCTCGAGGCCGCCGCCTACGAACCCAGCATCAAGGCGATCCTCGCCGCTCCCGCCGTGCCGCGCGTGCCGGCGGTGGTACTCAGCTCAGACCATCCCTTCGACTTCGGTGCCGGCGGCAGCGGGACCTGGTCGGCCTGGTTGACCGCGCAGGACCGCCTCGCGGCCGAGCTCGGCGCCGAACACGTCACGGCCACCGACAGCGGTCACTACATCGCCGGCGAACGCCCCGGCCTGGTGGTCGCCGCGGTCCGGCGGGTGTCTCAGGCGAGCCGGTCGCCTCGGGCCACGCAGCGCTCCTAGTACTTGAACTCGACCTTGCTGTAGTTCAACGAGATGGTCTCGGTCGGCGTCCCGGTGCCGCCCTTGCCCTGGTCCCCGTTCGTGCCGTAGGAGTCGACCTGCGCGTTGGTGAGAATGATCGACTGCGGCCCGCCGTTCACATCGGCCGCGCGCACGGTGATCTTGCCGCTCTTGATGTGCTTGCCGGTCACGCACCACTTCATCAGGGTCGGCGAGGCCTTGTCGAGCGGCTTGACGATCTGGATGTCGTGCGCGCCGACGAGCTGCCAGGCCAGGACGCTGGATGAGGCCGCACCGTCGGCAAGGGTCAGCGTCGCGACCGGGGTCCTGCCGGCAGTGACCTGCAGCGGCGGGATCGGATTCGCCGGCGCCGTGAGCGTCTTTCCGTCCCCCAGCGTGAACGTCTGTCCACTGATCGAGACCGTCGACCCGGCGGGCCCGCTCGCCCCCGGGGCTCCGGTGGCGCCCTGAGCCCCGGAAGGTCCGGCGGCGCCCTGGGGGCCGGCCGGGCCGGTCATATTCCAGCTGAGCGCGTGCTCGGCCGGACCGGCCCCACCCACCGGGTTGCAGGTCTGGCCGGCCGAGGGATCGATGATCCGGACGTTCGGGGCGCCGGTCACGGGCGTCGTCCCGTCCCTCTGCACCTCGTAGCAGGCGTTGATCACGCCGTCGCTGCCGGGCACCGCGGCGATCGCCGTCGCCGCCGCGCCGGCCACTGCCCCGAGGACCAGCAGTAGCGCAGCCTTTCCGGACCGACCGCTCAGTGCCCTGAACCCCATATTCGGAAATCCAGGCTACCGGCACGCGGTGGCACGCTCAACGGATGACCGATGGAGTCGGTTCGGGATCCGCCGGGCCTCAGCGATGCGGGCGCGAGCGCACGATCCGGAACCGTGCCTTCGCCGGCCTACTGCGCCGTCTGGCGACGGTGGCGAAGATGGTGAAGGTGTGTCCACCGAAACCGAGCGCCTTCGTCCTGAAGGGGGAGCGGCACGGGCGGGGTCGCGCACCACCGACTGCACAACGGAACTCGGCACCGGGAAGATCGGCCCGAAAACGGATCGCCGACCGGCGCCCGGTGGTCTTCGCCGGCAGGTCGGCGATCGCCAGCCTTCCCTGGTTCACGATGCCGCCACCGTCGAGGAGCCGGTCGCGACGGCTTCGTCGCCGGTGACCACCACTCCGTGAGGGGCAACTCGCCTTCGTTCAGTACGCCCCGACCTTCGGTCGGCACGAGCCACGCTGATCGTCAGCCTCGAGATCGTCACCTTCGCACCAAGGGGTCTGGGTTCGACGAGGAAGCCACGGTTGGCCTGACCGCCAGAGACCGTCAGCTGATCGGCGGGCCGACCTACCCCTCCACTCGACCTCGCCCCCAGCCTGGCCGGATGCCAGGGCGCCTCTCCGAAGATCGCGGATGCACCTGGACCGTCGTCGCCGAGGCGGGTGATAGAAGACGGCGGTGGAGGATCGGCAGTGGTGGATCAAGACCAGGACGGACGAGGCCCGCGAGATACTCGGGCGGGTCAAGGTCGCGACCCGGCTGTCCTCCGAGCTCAGCGCTCTTTGTTATGACGAACCGGAGCGGATTCGAGTGGCCTTCGAGAAGCTGGTCGGAAGGCCGGTCGATGACTCCCTCTCGCTGATCCCGCCCTTCTATGCCGACTACGGCCTGAACATCACGGTCGGCCGAAAAGTCCACATCGGCTACGAGTGCATGTTCACGGGTCATGCGCCGATCGACATCGCCGACGACGTGATGATCGCCAACAAGACCAACCTGGTCACGAGCGGACATCCGGTTCCGCCCGACCAGCGGCGGGACTATCTCACCGGGGCACCCATCACCATCGAGAGGAACGTCTGGATCGGAACCGCCGCGACGATCCTCCCCGGCGTCACCGTCGGGGCAGGCTCCGTCGTGGCGGCCGGCGCCATCGTCACCCATGACGTCCCCCCGGCCACCCTCGTCGCCGGCGTTCCCGCAACGGTCATCCGGGAGCTCGAGCCCTCGATCGAGGTCGCCCTGGAGGATCAATCCGGCGCGTAGATGAGCTTCACCTCCGCGGGGAGGGACGAGTGTCGTTCGGGGGGCCTGTCCGAGGTGCCGAGCGTGAGGGGCTTCGAACGCTCAGGAATCTGCGTGGTTCGAAATGCGCGTATGGCGACCATTTCGAACCACGGAGATTCCTGAGCGGCGACGACATCTACGTCTTTGGCGTCATCGAATCGCACACTCCGCCCGCACGTTCAATAACAAGGCCGAAGAAGTCGCTTCCGCAATCATCGCGTTCATCGCCGTGGCGAACGCCCAGACGGCCACGCACCGCTCGGCCCCAGACGACCGACGGGCGCGAATCCGGCACGGGGCAGAGCCTATTTGACGATCTTGCCCGCGGGCGTGATCACGTACCAGTAACCGCCGTTGAGGTTCACCCCCTGTCCGGTCGCGCTTCCGGGGCTGGTGTCGGCCACATAGGTGTAGAGGGGCCAACCGGCGTAGGTCACGACTTCCCCGCCTTCGGGATCGGGATCGGCGCCCAGCAGGCTCGCCTTGACTTCCCCTGACGCTTCGGCTTCGCCGCCGGCTTCCGTTTTCAGGGGCGGCCACACCGCGGCGCAGGCTTCGGTACAGGTCACTTCGCTCTTGTTGTCCGGAGCGAATACGTAGAGGGTCTTACCCACGTTGTTGACAAGGACCGTGCCGACCCCGGGCACCGACCTGGCTCCTACCACCGGCCCACCGCCGGATGGCGCCCCGCCGCCGGCTTCCGTGGTCGTCGTCGTGGTCGATCCACCGCTTGAGCCACACGCGGCCAAGGCAAGGGTCGCGGCGGCGAGGACGAGCACCGTGGCAAGTGTCTTCATGAGAAGTCTCCTGACGTTGGCGGCTCGATTGCTTCTTGATTCAGTTTAGGCACGCCGTCGCACTTCGTCCGAGGGTCCGCGCTCGGCGCTCGTCCCGGCCTTCGAGGCATGAGACGCTGTGGCGATGCTCGCTGTGACCTCCCGCAAGGAGCACGCGTTGGCGATGTTCGCGAAGCTGCCCGACAGCTACGACGAGGTGGCTGCGGGATTCAGTTTCTTCCAGGATCGGCGCTGGAGAAGGGCGGCGGTCGAGGCGGTGCGGGCGACCCCCGAGGACCGCGTCCTCGACGTCGCCTGCGGCACCGGTCTGGTCGGAGCCGCCCTGGTGGAGCGCTGGGGGTGTCGCGTCGTCGGGCTCGATCAGAGCGCGGCCATGATGGCGCGGGCCCGTAGCAGGGTGGCGGCAGATCCGCGCCTGGCCGGACGCGTCAACTTCGTCGCGGGCGAAGCCGAGTCCCTGCCCTTCGCCGACTGCGAGTTCGACCACCTCACCTTCGCCTACCTGCTGCGTTATGTCGAGGATCCGGCGGCGACGCTGCGCGAGTTGGCGCGTGTGGTCAGGCCAGGCGGCCGTATCTCCAGCCTCGAGTTCTGCGTCCCGACCGGCGTCTGGCTGTGGCCTTGGCGCCTGTACACCCGCGTCGGCCTTCCGGCACTCGGTCGCCTCGTCTCGCGCGGCTGGTACGAGGCGGGGCGCTTTCTCGGACCGAGCATCGAGGACTTTTACCGGACCTATCCTCTTCACCGACAGATCGAGCTCTGGCAGGCGGCCGGGGTCACGGAAGTCACCGCCACGCGGATGAGCCTCGGCGGCGGCATCGTCATCCGGGGAACCGTTGGCGGCTGAGCGCGAGCCCCGCCCCGCCTTCTACGCCCTGGCGGCCGACGGCGGCTGGCGAGATCTGGTCACGATCCTGCACCCGCCCTACACCCTCTGGCACGTCAGCAATGTCGCCATCGGGGCGGCGATGGCGCCTCACATCTATGCCGGGCGGCTGGTCGCGGCCATCGCGGCCTTCTTCCTCGCCGTCGGCGTCGGCGCCCACGCGATGGACGAGCTGCACGGCCGGCCGCTTGGCACCCGGCTCTCCCGCCGGGCGCTGGTCGCCCTCTCCGTCGGCGGTCTCGGCGGCGCCCTCGCGATCGGCGTCGCCGGCGTGTTCATCGTCTCTCCCACCCTGATCCCACTGATCCTGGCCGGCGGCTTCATCGCCCCCGCCTACAACCTCGAGTGGTTCGGCGGGCGGTTCCACACCGATGTCTGGCTCGCGGTCTCCTGGGCGGGCTTCTCCTGCTTCACCGGCTGGTGGGTGAACGCGCTCGGCGTCCACGCGCCCAGGGAAGCGCTCGCCATCGCCGCCGCGATACTCGCCTGCACGTTTCTGGTCACCGCCCAACGGCGGCTCTCGACCCCGGTCAGGGAGTTGCGCCGCCGGACCGCCGCGCTCGACGGAGAACAGCGCCTCGAGGATGGAACGGTCAAGCAGCTTGACCGCGACATGCTCATCGCGCCCCTGGACGGAGCGCTCAAGGCACTTTCGGTTGCGGTGCCGTTGCTCGCCATCGCCCTCCTGGCGATCCGCGCCTGAGACACAAGTTCGTCGCTTCCTTCCAACGCGGTCCAGAGTCGGGTGAGGCCGGCCTGTGACCGCCCGGCGGGAAACCGAGCACTGGGTTCGGAACGCGGGGCCGACGGGGCGCGCCACCGACAAGATCCCAAAATCGAAGTGACACTTCTGTCCACCGGGGGACGACGATTGGGTCGCCGTCACCCGATTCACGGACCGGCCTCCTCGATTGCGGCACGCAAGGTCGAAAAGTTCTAGAAAGTCGGGGAGACAGGATTTGAACCTGCGACCGCTCGGCCCCCAGCCGGCCGAAGCCCGTGTCAGATGTTCCCGCTGCGTCCCAACGCGCCCCGCCTCTCCAGCGAAGTTGCGTCGGAATCATCGGACGATGCGGCCGGTACCGCGAGCGGTACCACGCTTCTCACGGTGCAACCGGCGGTGACTACCCCTCGCCGTCGGGCGGCTGCATCAGCGATCCGTGCTCCTGCCAGAACTTCTCCGACTCGTCCGGCGTCATGGCCCTCGTGCCGATGCGCTTGCGGACCTCGTCGACCGAGGTCGCCTTGGAGGGCCAATCCGGTGCATAGATCAGCTTCACCTCCGCCGCTTCCTCCTCGGTCATGGAGTCGATCTGGCGATGCAGCTCGGCCTTGGTCATGCGACGATCGTAGCGACGAGACTCGTCGTGAAGAATCGGGGAGACAGGATTTGAACCTGCGACCGCTCGGCCCCCAGCCGAGTGCGCTACCAGACTGCGCCACTCCCCGAGGAGTGCTCCGCCATTCTGACGGATTGCGGCGCCGGCGGCTACGCTCCTCCCTGCGCGCGGCGGTAGCTCAATGGTAGAGCCTCAGCCTTCCAAGCTGATGACGCGGGTTCGACTCCCGTCCGCCGCTCTCGTTCAGGGTTCGTGGGGGATGCGGGCGAGGTCGAGGTCGACGCGGTTGCCCTTGAACGGGACGCCCTCGGCCCAGAGGCGTTGGCGCTGCTCCTCCCCCACCGCGAGGGTGCCGTCGGCGCGGACGACGCGCCACCAGGGGAGGTCGGCCGGAAGCTGGTGGGTGGAGAGGAGGCGGGCGCTCAGGCGGGGGGCGCCGGGCGAGACGTCGCCGTAGGTGCGGACGAAGCCCTCCGGGATTTCCCGGATGGCCTCGATGATCTGGGCGTGGCGATCGCCGGCGATGGTGGGAGTTGTAGCGGGCCGGCGCACCGACGTGGGCGGGGCCAGAGGACCCGAGCGCGCCATCGTGGCGCGGGGCGCCGCGATAAGATGATGGAATTGTTCAGCAATCCATCTATAGCCCGCTCGCGATGATCCCGCTCGACCTCCCCGGACCGCGCAGCGCCGCCGCGCTGGAGCGGCTGCGCGGCGTCCTCTACCCGGGCATCGGCGAGCATCTGGCGCCGTTCGTCCTCGATCGCAAGAGCGGCTCGACCCTGGTCGACCTGGACGGCAACGAGTTCGTCGACTGCGCCTCCGCCTCCGCCTCGGTGCCGCTCGGCGCCGCCCGCGAGGACCTGATCGAGCCGACCGTCGCCGCCCTGCGCCGCTTCGGCAACGAGGACGGACACGCGATCTCCACCGAGCTCGCCCTCGACCTCGCCGAGCGCCTCGTCGCCATCACCCCCGCCGCGCTCACCCGCGTCGCCTACGCGCTCAACGGGACCGAGGCGATCGAGACCGCGGTGAAGCTGATGCGCCGCGCCACCGGCCGACCGATCGTGATCGGCTTCCTCGGCGGCTATCACGGCGAGACCACGATCACCGCCGCCCTCGGCGCCGAGGAGAACGAGATCAGCGCCGGCCTGCGCGCGCTCGTCCCCGGCTTCGCCCACGTCCCCTATCCCAACCCCTACCGCTCGCCCTTCGCCCCACCCCGCCCCGGCGGCAGCGGCGACGCCACCGTCGACTACATCCGCGATCACCTCCTCTTCCACGCGATCGACCCCGCCGAGGTCGCCGGGGTGGTGATCGAGCCGGTGCTCGGCGCGGGGGGCTGCATCGCCCCACCTGACTCCTTCTGGACCGCTCTCGTCGCCCTCTGCCGCGAGCACGACTGGCTGCTCTGCGCCGACGAGGTGAAGACCGGGCTCGGCCGCTCCGGCCACCTCTGGGCGGTCGAACGTTGGGGGGTCGAACCCGACCTGATCTGCCTGGGCAAGGCGCTCGGCGGCGGCGTCGCCCCGATCGGCGCGGTGCTCGGCTCCGAGCGCGCGCTCGGCTCCTTCGACGACGTCCCCACCGGCTCGACCTGGTCCTGGCTCCCCTGGGCCTGCGCGGCCGCGAGCGCCACCCTCGACCTCTACCGGCGCGAGCCGGTGCTGGAGAACGTGCGCGCCCTGGAGCGGGTCGGCGCCGGCAAGCTCGCCGCGTTGGCCGCGCGCCACCCGCAGATCGGCGAGGTCCGCGCCGTCGGCGCCTTCCAGGCGATCGAGCTGGTCCGCGATCGGGCGAGCAAGGAGCGCGACCGCGAGCTACAGGACCTGACCTGGGCCGAAGCGCTGCGCCGAGGCGTATTCACCGATTCGAGCTCGACCTCGCTCAACATCCAGCCCTCGCTGCTGATGGACCCGGGCGAGTTCGGCGCGGCGCTCGACCTGATCGGCGAGGCGCTGACGGCGGCGATCGGGGCGCTGGGACGATGAGCGAGGGGACGCGGCAACGTCGCCGGCTTCCGGCGCCTGCTCGGCGAACGCGGCCTCAAGCCCTTGCCCGGCGACAGCGCGATCGTCCCGCTGATCGTCGGCGGGACGAGCGTGGCCATCGAAGCCTCCCGTCGCCTCCTCGACGAAGGCGTCTTCGTCACCGGCTTCGGCTATCCGGTCGTCCCCGAGGGCACCGCCCGGATCCGCGCCCGGATCTCCGCCGCCCACACCGAGGGGCCGGCCGACGCTCTCGCCACGGCCCTGACCCGAGGCGGCGCAGGGGCCCACGCCGCCTCGGGGTGTGCCTGCCTACCCCCAGCCCTTCTCCCACGGGCCGGTGATCGCGAAGGTGCGGCCGGGGTACTGGATGTGGACGAAGAGCCACTTGCCGTCGGGGCTGTAGCAGGAGCCTGACCACTCGCTGCGACCCATCACGCCGGGCTTGTTTTCCTCCCAGCGATGGAGGTCGAGTGGGGTGTCGTTGCGAGCGAAGGTTTCCAGCTTGCCCGCCGGGTTGAGGATGCGCAGGTAGTTGTCGCCACCCGCTTCGTCCTCGCCGTTGCCGTCCTCGCAGACCAGCACGCCGCCGCGCGGGGAGACCGTGATCGTGTCGGGTTCGTCGAGGTACTTTTCGCTCTTCGACTCATAAAGCAGGACCAGCGTGCCGTGCTTGTGGCCCTGCGGCGTGTAGCGCCAGATCTGGCCCTCTTCTTCGTCGCCGCCTTCGGACGCGACGAAGTAGACCGAGCCCTTGGCCCAGTGGCAGCCCTCGACGCCGATGAACTGGGCGGCACCCTTCGAGCGCCCTTCGCGCCACACCGTCGCCGGTTCGGTCTCCGCCTCGGGCGGGTCGGGATTGTCGATCGTCACCCACTCGCAGCGGAGCTTCCTGCCGACCGTCTGACCATGGGTCGTGTCGTACCTGGAGTGCCCCTCCACCGCCAGCATCTGCAGCACGCCGCCCTTGTGCAGGCGCCGCGTGTCGTTGGGCAGGTAGCGGTAGAAGCCGTCGGCCGGATCGCCGTTGTCCTCGGTCAGGTAGACGATGCCGCTGCGCGGGTCGATCGCCGCCGCCTCGTGGTCCATCCGCCCCATCGCCTTGATCGGCACCGGCTCGACCGCCCGGTTCGCCGACCGCGGCACCTCGAAGACGTAGCCGTGGGGCTTCTCGAAACCCTGCGTCGGCCCTTCGGTGCTCTCCTCGCAGGAGAGCCAGGATCCCCACGGCGTCTGCCCGCCGTTGCAGTTTTCGTGCGTGCCGTTGAGGACGATGCCGCTTTCGATCAGTTCTCCCTTCTCGGTGTCGAAGAGCGAGCTGGTGGCGCCGCCGCGGGCAACCCGGTCGTAGGCGTGGAACTTGCCGCCGCGCGTCTTGCCCTGGCCGTAGCCCTCGTGGTTGCGGATCATGCGCACCACGCCCTTGCCTTCCGGGAAGACGGTGGTGCCGTCGTGACACGGAGGCGTGAGGAAGCCGTCGCTCATCGGCGTGTAGGCGTCCCCGAAGTGCACATAGTGGAAGCCCTCCGGCAGCGACATCTCGCCGGTGTGGTTGACCAGCGGCCCGTACCCCGGTTTGTCGACGCGCCCGGCGACGTCACGGACGCGGCGCGCCAGCGCGGTATCGGCACCGGTAGCCGCCATCACCTGGGCGCCGATCGAGAGGCCGGCGACCAGCTTCGCCGCGCCGGAGATGGTCTCCCGCCGCGACATCAGCCGCTTCGCCGCGGTTAGCTCGGGATCGGGGTCGGCTTGGTGCTTCAGGTTGGCCATCTGCTCGCTCCAGGGTCAGGTGTTGGACAAAGGTGAACTTCTTCTGCGTCGCGAAGCCCGCTTGCGATCCCGCAGTGCCTCCCGCGCGGCGTTGCGCCCGTTGGCCCCGGTGACGCCGCCGCCGGGATGGGTCCCGGCCCCGCACAGGTAGAGGCCCGCGACCGGCGTGCGATAATCGGCCCAGCCCCGCACCGGACGCAGGGTGAAGAGCTGATCGAAGGACATCTCGCCGTGCAGCGCGTGGCCGCCGGTGATCCCCAGTTGGCGCTCGAGGTCGAGTGGGGTCAGCACCTGGCGATGCAGGATCGAGTCGCGCAGCCCGGGGAAATAGTCCTCGAGCTTGTCGATCGCCGCATCGGCAGCCTCCTCGCGGATGTCGTCCCAGCTTCCATCGGCGAGAGAGTACGGCTGCGAGTTCACGTCGATGGTGACGATGTGGTTACCGGCCGGAGCCAGCGACGGATCGTGGACGGTCGGGATGCAGAGCTCGATGTGGGGATCGCGGCCCGGCTGCCCCGCTCGCGCTTCGGCCTGCGCCCGGTCCATGTCGGCGAGCGGCTGGTTCACCTCCATGATCCCGCGCTGGTAGGGCTGCACGCCGTCGGTCGGCATCCCGCTCGCCACCGGCAGCCGGTCGACCGCGAGGTTGATCTTGATGCTGGTCCCTTCGCAGCGGTACTCGCGCACCGCGGCGGTGAACTCCGACGGCAGCGCCCCCTCGGGCACCAGCCCGAGGAAGGTCCGCTTCGGATCGGCGTTGGAGAGGACGAGCGGCGCCCGCACCTCCGCCCCGTCCGCCAAGGCGACGCCGACCGCGCGCCCGCCCTCCAGCAGGATCGACTCGACCTCCGCCCCGGTCCGCACCTCGGCGCCGGCCTCCCGCGCCGCCGCCGCCATCGCCGCGGTGACCACGCCCATGCCACCGCGGACGAAGCCCCAGGACCGCACGCCGCCCTCCTCGGAGCCCTCGGCCGCGTGGTCGTGGAGAAGGACATAGGCGGTCCCGGGAGTCGACGGGCCACCGGTCGAGTCGTTGATCGCGTGCCAGCCGATCGACGCCTTCACGTACTCGTTCTCGAAGCGCTCGCCGAGGTACTGCGAGACCGAGGTGGAGAAGAGGAAGAGCGCCTCGTCGACCAACGCCCGCCTGCGCGCCGCCAACCCGCCCAGCTTCAGCAGCCCGGGCAGGTCGCCGAGCCGCCGCAGCCGCACGTCAGGCGCGGTGGTGTCGATCAACGGCATCACCAGCTGGGCGAGCTCCGCCAGCTCGGCCTCGAAGCGCGGCAGCGCCGCGGCGTCGGCCGCGCTCAGCGCCCGCACCGCCGCCTGCGAGGCGGCGAGATCGTCGGAGAGCTCCAGGCGGGTGCCGTCGGCGAAGAGGTTCAACGACGGCCCGGCCGGGTCGACCACCACCCCGCGCTCGACCAGCCGCATGTCCTGCCAGATCGCCTCGCGCAGCATCGAGAGCACGTAGGCGCCGCTGGAGGCCCGGTAGCCGGGCGCGAATTCCTCCGTCACGCAGCACCCGCCGACGATCTCCCGGCGCTCCAACACCACCGTCCGCAGCCCCGCCCGGGCCAGGTAGAACCCGGCCACGAGCCCGTTGTGACCGCCGCCGACGACGACCGCGTCGTAGCTCGGCGCGCTCATAGGGCGACTTCCGTCTGTCCGTACCGGGGAGCGTCGGGCCGGGGCGCCGCCGCCGCGAGCGCCGCCAGGCTCGGCTCCGCGAGAAGCCGGACGAAGACGTCGGTACAACGGACGATCTCGGTCACGTCGATGTGCTCGGCCGGGGTGTGCGCCGTGGCCAGCGAGCCCGGTCCGAAGACCATCGCCTCGGAGCCGCCGAAGTCGACGAAGTTGTGCGCATCGGTCCAGGCCGGGATCCCGATCGGGTCGGTCGGCGCGCCGAGGACAGCACCGGTCGCCGCGTCGACCTGCCGCCGCAGCGGCGAGGCGTCGGGCAGCTCGAACGGGACCGTCCCCTCGACCATCTGGACGTCCGCGCCGAAGCGCTCGGCCAACCGCTCCACCCGGCCGATCGCCTCCGCCAGATCCTGGCCGGGCACCATCCGCACCCGCAACCGCAGGGTGCAGAGGTCGGGGACGATGTTCATCCCGTCGCCGGTGTTGATCTCGGTCACGCTGGCGCGGGCGACCCCGAGCAGCGGGTGACGGTCGGCGTCGAGCCCGAGCGCCGGCAGCGCCGCGATCAACTCGGTTGCGGCGTGGGCGGCGTTCTGGCCGAGCTCGACCAGGGAGCCATGGGCGGCGACCCCGCGGACGTGGAGCAGCGCCTCGAGGTCGCCGCACTCGACCGTGCCGGGGCGCAGCTCGGTGCCCTCGAGGGCGATGGCGAAGCGCGGCCGCAGGTCGATCGCGAGGGAGCGCGAACCACTGCCACCGGACTCCTCGTCGACCGAGAACGCGAGGACCGCGGGCAGGGCATCGAGATCGACCCCTGCCTCGACGAGGCGCTTCGCGGCCAGCATGCAGGCCACAACGCCACCCTTGTCGTCCACCGAACCGAGGCCGGTGACGACCGGGCCGTCCACCCGCGCCACGGTCGCATCGGCCCAGGTCGGGGTGATCGTGTCGAGGTGGGCGACGATCGCCAGCGCCGGCTTCCGCGCCCCGCCGATCACGAGGTTGTCGCGGCCGACCTCGGCCGGCACCCGCCTCGTGGTCAGGCCCAGGCGCCCGGCCCAGTCCTCGAGCCAGGCGACGATCGGGCCCTCGCCGCCGGACGGCGACGGGATCGAGATCGCTTCCACCAGGGTGTCGCGCGCCTCCTCGATCGCCGCGGCGGTGACCGGGGCACCGGCCGCCGACGTCCTCGCCGTCGTACTCACGACTCCACCTTCACGCGCGAGAGCCGGTAGGCGACGTAGGAGAACAACGCCGCCCCGACCAGTAGCAGGATGCTCATCGCTGCGCCTCCATTCAGGTTGCCGTTCTGCAGGACTTCGTCGGCGACCACCTGGCCCAACATGTAGCCGCTGGTTCCGCCGACGAGGGTGGGGCTGGCGAAGTCGGTGAAGAGGGGGACGTAGACCAGCAGCAGGGCGATGAAGATGCCGGGGGCGATCAGCGGCAGCAGCACCCGCCGGAAGGTCGTGAACCATCCCGCGCCGAGGTCGAGCGCCGCCTCGAAGAGACCCGCGTCGACGGCCTTCATCGAGGCGTAGATCGGGATCACGGTGTAGGTCAGGTAACTGGTCGAGAGCACGACGATGACCGCGAACTTGCTGAACAGGAGCGCGTCGATCGGGTGATCGATCAGGCCGATCCGAAGCAGCGCCTCGTTGATCAGTCCGTCACGGCCGAGCAGCATCCGCCAGGCGTAGATCTTCACCATCGGGTTGAGCTCGTCGGCAAGGACCAGCGCCAACAGGAGCGGCAGCTCGAACCGCCCGGCCTTGTAGGCGAGGACGTAGGCGAGCGGCACCGCGAACAGCAGCTGCGCCAGCATCGCGATCGTCGCGATCTGGAACGTCGTCCAGGCGATCCGCCCGTAGAGCGGCTCCGAGAGGAAGCCGGTGAAGTTGGTCAGGGTGAAGCCGGAGCTGCCGGTGAGCGGCCCGTATTCGAAGCTGTAGACGAAGAGGATCCCCATCGGGATCAGGAAGAGGACGATCAGGGTCGCGGTGGGCAGCGTCATGAAGGCGAGCGGCCGCAGCAGCCGGGTGAGGCGGCTCGGCCGGCGCCCGACGGCGGCCCCGGCGATGGTCGCGGCCTCCATCAGCGCATCCCCCCGGTCATGATCTCGGCCAGGGCGACGTCATCGCCGCCGCCGCGCCGGTTCATCAGCTTCATCGCCCACCAGAGGCCGAAGACGATCAGCAGCTGCGCGCCCGCGATCACGGTCGAGGCGGCGTTGACGATCGGCAGGTTGGTCGAGTGGCGCAGCACCGAGAAGACCCAGACCGGAAAGGTCTGCTGGAAGCCCCCGGTGAAGAAGCTGATCTCGAAGTTGTTGAACGACCAGGCGAAGGCGAAGATCGCCGACGCGGCCAACGAGGGCGCCACCTGGGGAAGGACGACGTGGCGCAGCATCTGCAGTTGCGAGGCCCCGAGGTCGACCGCCGCCTCTTCCAGCGACGGGCTGAACCGGACGAGGGCCGCCGACATGACCGCCACGACGAGCGGGAAGGTGGTGACGATCTGCATCAGGGTGACCGTCGTCAGCGAGAGCTGCCATTCGATCTGGCTGAAGAAGATCAGGCCGCCGACGCCGATGATCAGCCACGGCACCACCAGGACGGCGCCGTGGACGCCCGCCAGCGCCGTGCGGCCCGCGAACCGCAGCCGCGTGAGCCCCCAGGCGGCCATCGATCCCAGCACCACCGAGGCGACGGTGACGATGGCGGCGACGTTGAGCGAGTTGACGATCGAGTCGAGCGCTTCACCGCTGGAGAAGGCCTCCGAGTACCACCTGGTGGTGAATCCCTCCCAGGGCAGCGAGATGATCGCGCTGTCGTTGAAGGAGAAGAGCGCCAGGAGGAGCACCGGCCCGAACAGGACGAGCAGGGCGAAGGCGACCAGGGCCACCGAGGCGGCCTTCGGCAAGGCCCGGGTGAATCGGTACCGGAGGGGCATCGTCGCTCAGCCCGCGCTGACTTCCTGCCACGCCTTCGTGTAGGCAGTGGAGTTGGGGGGCTCGGTGAGCGGGATCGCGTCCTTGATGCTGGCCGGGTCGGCGGTCTTGCGGAGCCTCTTCGGCACCAACGGATCGGCCGCCGGATTGGTGACCACGAACCCTCCCTTGGCGAAGATCGCCTGGGCCTGGGGACTCGCGTAGTAGTTGATCAGCTTGTAGGCGGCGGGCAGGTTCTGCGCCTTCGAGGTGATGCCGAGCCCGCAGACCCAGGCCCAGTAGCCCTCTTCCGGCGCCACCCAGGTGACCGGCAGCCCTTCTTCCTGCATTTCCTCGACGCTGCCGCGGCCACCGTTGGACACGACCACCTCGCCGGACTTGAAGAGGTTGACCAGGTCGGAGTCCGAGGTCGCGTAGCTGCGGATCTTGTCCCGGTTTTCGGCGAGGAAGTCCTTCGCTTCTTCGAGCTGCGCTTCGTCCATTTCGAACGGGTCGTCGAAGCCAAGGGTGAGCGCGGCGACCCCGAGTGGCGAGACCGCGCTCGACCCGTCCATCGAGACTTCGCCGGCGAACTTTTCGCTCAGCATTTCCTTGTAGGAGTGCACCCCGCCGGGGACCGCTTCGGCGTTGTAGATGATCCCGTAGGGGCCGGCCGAGAGGGGAACCATGATCACGTGGCCGCCCTGACGGACGGCGGGCTCTTCGCGGAAGGCGAGCTTGTCCCATTCGGTGATCCCGCCGGTGTCGATCGGGCGGAGGAGGTGGCGCTGCTCGAGCGGCGCGGCCTCGTCGAGGCAGACTTCGACCACGTCGGCGCTGAAGCCGCCGGCGAGTTTCGCCGCCGCTTCGTCGCCCGAGTCGAAGGTCGCGACCTGGAGGTTCACGTCCGGATTCGCTTCCCTGAACGGCTTCAGCATCGCTTCCGAGGTGGCGTCGCTGTAGGCGAAGATCCGCACCGTCCCGGTCGCCGGCTTCTCGGCTTCGGCCTTGCTCGGGGCGACGGCCTCGGCCGTGTTCCCGCCACCGCCGCCGCAGGCGGCGAGGAGCAGGCCGAGCAATCCGGCGGCGAGGACGATAGCGCAGAGTTGCTGGGCGCGGCGCCTTGGATGCATGCTTTCCACTCCGTTCGGTCGTGGGCTCGTTCTCAGGGGCGATCGGGGCGTCACTGGGCCTGGAATTCCTGGAAGACGTGGACCCATTCCCGTTCGTTCGGGCGCCGGGACTCGGGGATCGCGCCGGCGATCGTCGCGGGATCGGCGGTGGCCTTGTCGGCGGGGGCGACCAGCGGCATCGCCTTCGGGTTGGTGACGACGTAACCGTTGTCGGCGCGGATCGCCTGCGCCCGCGGCGAGGCCTGCCAGTTGATCAGCCGGTAGGCGGCTTCGACGTTCTGCGAGTTGGCGGTGATGCTGAGGCCGCAGACCCAGGAGAGCGGCCCTTCTTCGGGCGCGATCCATTCCACCGGGATCCCGGCTTCGACCATCCGCGCGGCGACGCCGGGGCCGCCGTCCGACAGCACGATCTCACCCGACTTGAAGAGGTTGACGAGGTCAGAGTCGGCCTCCCAGAGGGAGCGGAACTGGCTGCGGTGTTCATCGAGGAAGGCCGAGACTTCTTCGAGCTGCGCCTTGGAGAGCCTCATCGGTTCCTTGATCCCCATCGCCAGCGCCGCCTCGGCGATCGCGGGCAGCTCGTAGTCGCCCTCGAGCGAGACTTCGCCGGCGTAGGCGGGATCGAAGAGCGCCTTCCAGGAGTGCGGGACGTCCTTCACCTTTTCGGCGTTGACGATCAGCCCCTGCGGTCCGGCCGACAGCGGCACCACCCAGGTCTTGCCGTTCTCGGTGACCCCGGGGGCCTCGGTGAAGGCGAGGTTCCCCCATTCCGGCACGCCCGCCGGGTCGAGCGGCCGCAGCAGGCCCTGCTCGGTCAGCGGCTGCATCTCGTCGAGGCACGACTCGACCACGTCGGCCTGGAAGCCGCCCGCCAGTTTCGCCGCCGCCTCCTCGTCGGAGCCGAAACTCGCCGTCTGCACCGTGAGGCCGGGGTTCTGTTTTTCGAACGGCGCCATCAGGTCGGGCGCGGTGGTGTCCTCATAGGTGAAGACGCGCAGGGTTCCGGTGGCGGGCTTGTCGGGATTCGCCGGCGCCGGCGCGACGGCGTCGGTGCCGCCGGTCGAGCCGCAGCCGGCGATCGGCGCGGCGACCACGCAGCCGAGCGCGAGCGCCGTCGCGAGTCGGCGCGCCGGGTTCATCAGGCGATGACCTCCGCCTGGCCGGCGCGCGAGGGGCCGACCGCCCCGCCGGGCGCGCCCTGGCCGATCGGATAGCTGTGCGCGAGCGCCCAGCCGACCGAGACCACGGCCCCCGGCGCGAGCCGGGTCGCCCCCTCGTCGTCGTTCAGCTCGTGGACGGTCAGCATCTCCCCCGTCTGCAACTCGACGATCAGCTGGGTGACCGAACCGAGGAAGACGTTCTGGGCGATCCGGCCGCGCAGGCAGGACCAGCCCGGGCCCGGCTCGACGCCGACGCGGACCTTCTCCGGCCGCACCGTGATCGAGATCGTCGTCCGCTCGACCTCGCCCGGATCCGGCGCGACCATCGACATGCCGCCGCCGAGGTCCATCGCCACGGTACCGCCCTCGCGCCGGTCGACCCGCAGCGAGAGCAGGTTCGAGGTGCCGATGAAGTCGGCGACGAACTCGGTCGCCGGGCGGTCGTAGACGGTGCGGGCATCGTCGACCTGCTCGACCCGACCGCCGTTCATCACCGCGATCCGGTCGGACATCGTCAACGCCTCTTCCTGGTCGTGGGTGACGTAGACGAAGGTGGTGCCGGTGCGCTGCTGGATCGCCTTCAGTTCCAGTTGCATCTCCTTGCGCAGCTTCAGGTCGAGGGCGCCGAGCGGCTCGTCGAGGAGGAGCGCGGCGGGCTCGTTGACCAGCGCGCGGGCGAGCGCGACGCGCTGGCGCTGGCCGCCGGAAAGCTGTGCCGGGCGGCGCCCCTCGTACCCCTCGAGGCGCACCGAGGCGATGATCCGCGCGACCCGCTCGCGCAGCTCGGCCTTCGGCACCTTCGACAGCTTCAGCCCGAAGGCGACGTTCTCCGCCACCGTCATGTGAGGAAAGAGCGCGTAGTCCTGGAACACCATGTTGACCTTGCGCCGCCGCGGCGAGACCCAGGTGACGTCCTCGCCGTCGAGGGTGACGCTGCCGCTGGTCGGCTCCTCGAAGCCGGCGATCATCCGCAGGGTCGTCGTCTTGCCGCACCCCGAGGGACCGAGCAGGGAGAAGAACTCCCCCACGCCGATGTCGAGGTTGACCGAGTCCGCCGCCAGCGCGTCGCCGTAACGCTTGCTGAGGCCGCGGAGCTCGATCATCGCCCGTTCGCTCATGACTCCGCCTTTCCGACCGCGAGCACGATCAGATCGTTGACGTTGGTCCCGGTCGCGCCGGTGTCGACCAGGTCGCCGAGCGCCTCCAGGGGCCCGGCAGAGCGGTGCGAGAGAAGTGCCTGGCGGAGGTCGAGCCCGAGCTCGCGGGCGCGCGCCACGGTGGTCCCGTCGGCGACCGCGCCGGCCCACGCGGTGCCCCCGTCGGAGCCGTCGGTGTCGATCATCACCGCCGCCACCGGCGCGCCCTCCAGCTCCAGCGCGGCGGCGATCGCCGCGTCCTGGTTGGGGCCGCCGGTGCCGAAGGAGGCGCCGGGCCGGAGCGTCACCCCGGACTCGCCGCCACAACCGACCAGCACCACGGGCGGTGCGAAGGGAGCCCCTTCGGCGGCGCTCCCGCGGGCCAGGTTGGCGATCATCCGCCCGAGCTCGCGCGCCTCGCCCTCGAGGCTGGTCGAGAGCTGCACCGCCGCGGAGCCCGCGGTCGCCGCCTCGGCGATCATCGCCTCGCAGGCGCCGTGACCGGTCACCAGGAGCTCGGTGTGGACCAGCGCCGGGTCGAGGCGCGGCGACTCGGCGGCGGAGCTTTCCAGGTGCTCGCGCACCGAACCCGGCACCTGCTCCCAGAGCCCGTAGGCGGCGAGCACCGCGCGGGCGTCGGCGGCGGTCGAGGTGTCCTGGACGCTCGGGTCGGTGATCACGTCGAGGACGTCCCCGGCGACGTCGGAGACGGTCAGGTTGACCACGCGGGCGGGCGCCGCCGCCGCGGCCAGCCGGCCGCCCTTGATCCGGGAGACGTGCTTGCGGACCGTGTTGACCGCGGCGATCGGCATCCCCGAGGCGAGCAGCAGCTCGTGCAGGGCGCGCTTGTCGGCGGCCGGGACGTCCGCGGGCGCGAGGCTGGCGAGGGCCGAGCTGCCGCCGGTGAAGCAGGCGAGGACCAGGTCCGCGGGCCCGAGCGGCTCGACCATCGCCAGCAGCCGGGCGGCGACGGCGGCGCTCCGCTCGCTCGGCAGCGGGTGATCGGCGACCTCCACGTCGATCCCCAGCGGGGACGTCTCCTGGTCGTGGCGGACGGCGATCAGGCCGGCCTCGATGCGCTCGCCGAGCCGCGCCTCGAGCGCCGTCGCGATCGCGAAGGTCGCCTTGCCGGCGCCGACGACGACGACCCGCGAGCCCTCGGTGAGCGCGAACTCCTCCTCGCCGACCCGGATGCCGGCGTCGGTGAGGGCGACCGCGTCGAGCGCCGCGTGGCCGGCATCGCAGGCCGAGAGGCCGGCCTGCGCGACCTCGAGCGCGAGCCGCCGCAGGTCAGCCTGGCCGTGGCCGGCCAGCGCGTCGAGGTTGCGGAGCCGCGGCGCCGGGAGCGACGTCGCGGCAGCCGCCGGGCTGCTCGGCTCAGGCGCCAACCGAGACCGCCGCGCCCGCGAACACGTCGCCCGGGTAGGTAGCCGTCTCGCCGAGCTCCTCGGCGATCCGGATCAACCGGTTGTACTTCGAGGTGCGCTCACCACGGACCGGCGCTCCGGTCTTGATCTGGCCGGCGCCGAGGGCGACGGTGAGGTCGGCGATGATCGGGTCCTCGGTCTCCCCGGAGCGCTCCGAGACGACCACCGTGTAGGCGCTGCGGTGGGCAAGCTCGGCGGCGTCCATCGCCTCCGAGAGCGTGCCGATCTGGTTCACCTTCCAGAGCAGCGAGTTGGCCGCGCCGGCCTCGACCCCGCGGGCGAGTCGCTCCGGATTGGTGGTGAAGAGATCGTCGCCGACGATCTGGATCCCGGACGCCGCGGTCAGCGCGGCGAAGCCCTCGAAGTCGTTCTCCTCGAGCGGGTCCTCGATCGTCACCACGTCGAACTCGCGGATCAGCTCGAGGTAGAGCTCGATCATCGCATCGCGATCACGGGTCTCGCCGGCCAGCGCGTAGGTGCCGGCCTCGGCGTCGTAGTAGTGCGTCGCGGCACAATCGAGGCCGTAACGGAAGCGGCCCTCCAGGCCGGCCGCGGCGACCGCCTCGTGGAGCAGGCCGAGCGCCTCGCGGGGGTCGGAGATCGGCGGCGCGAAGCCGCCCTCGTCGCCGGTGTTGAGGGCGACCTTGCCGTAGCGCGCGAGCAGGATCTCGGCCAGGGCGAGGTTCACCTCGGTGGAGATCTGCAGCGCCTCGAGGATCGAGTCGGCGCCGACCGGCAGGATGATGAACTCCTGGAAATCGAGGTCGTTGGAGGCGTGCCGGCCGCCGTTGATCAGGTTGACGAGCGGCACCGGGAGGACGTGCGAGTTGGCGTTCAGGGCCTGGTAGAGCGGCTGCCCCGTGCCGGCCGCGGCGGCGCGGGCGGCTGCCAGGGACACGCCGAGGATCGCGTTGCCGCCGAGGCGGGACTTGTCCGCGGTGCCGTCGAGCTCGACCAGCCGCCGGTCGAGTTCGCGCTGGGTCGGCAGCTCCTCGCCGACCAGGGCGGCGGCGATCTCACCGGTGACGTTGGCGACCGCGCCCTGGACGCCGAAGCCGCCGAAGCGGGCGCCGCCATCACGCAGCTCGATCACCTCGTAGGCGCCGGTGGAGCGGCCGGAGGGGACGTCGGCGGTGGCGACGGTGCCGTCGTCGAGGGCGATGTCGACCTGGACGGTCGGCAGGCCGCGGCATTCGAGCACCTCGCGGGCGTCGATCGCGGTGATCCTCGGGGCGCTCATCAGTTGCTCTCCTCCTCGGTGGTGTCGGTGTAGGCGCCCTCGAGCGCCTTGATCTGGTTTGCGGCGGCCTCGTCGAGGTGGACCCGCCAGAGCTTCTCGGCGCGGCCCGCGTCACGGGCCTCGATCGCGGCGAGCAGCTCCTCGTGCTCGGCGGCGACCTGCGCCGGGTGGTCGTAGGCCGGCTGCAGCTGGACCATGCAGAGCACGATCTCCGACTGCAGGCCGTGATAAGCGCGCTGCAGGCGGGGCGAGTCGGCGGCGTCGATGATCGCCCGGTGAAAGTCGAGGTCGGGCTGGACGACGTCCGACCACGGCGCGTCGGCGGAGAGCGCCTGCAACTGGGCGACGGCCTCGCGGGCCTCGTCGGGAACGACGCCCGCCTCGATCGCGAGGCGGGTCGCCTCGATCTCGAGCGCGGCGCGCAGCTTGAAGATGTCTTCGACGTCGGCCTGGGCGAAGATCGGCACCTGGACACCGCGGTTCGGCTCGCGGCGCAGCAGGCCTTCGCCGATCAGGATCTGGGTGGCGGCACGGAAGGAGTGACGGGCGACGCCGAGGCGCTCGGCGAAGTCGTTCTCACGCAGGCGGGCTCCGGGGGCGAGCTCGCCATCGAGGATCAGGGCGCGGATCGCGTTGGCCGCTGCCTCGACGGTCGACACGGTCGCGATCCGGACTTCGGGGGGGCTGGGGATCTCAATCGCTTTTGGCATGTGTTGCATTATTCCACAATTTGACAAGATGGTGTCATGACGAATTCACGAGTGACCGCACTGACCGACCGTGAGCTCGACCGTTTCGCCGCTTCCCACCCGCGATCGGGGGAGCTGCGGGACGCCGCCGAAGGGGCGCTCCTTTCCGGCGTGCCGATGAACTGGATGACCCGCTGGCCGGGTGCGTTCCCGGTGGTCTTCAAGACCGCGTCGGGCGCCTCGCTCACCGACGTCGACGGCAACTCCTACGTCGACTTCTGCCTCGGGGACACCGGCGCGATGGCGGGCCACTCTCCCGCCCCGACCGCGGCAGCGGCGCGGGCGCGGCTCGAGTGGGGGATCACGACGATGCTGCCGAGCGAGGACGCGGGGCCGCTGGGCGAGGAGATGACGCGGCGCTTCGGCCTGCGCCACTGGCAGTTCAGCTTGACCGCCACCGACGCCAACCGCTTCGCCCTGCGACTCTGCCGACAGATCACGGAACGGCCGAAGATCCTCGTCTTCAACCACTGTTACCACGGGTCGGTCGACGAGACCGTGGCGACGCTGGACGAGGCGGGCGGCGCCGCGCCGCGGGTCGGCAACATCGGGCCGCCGGTGCCGATCGCGGAGACGACGCGGGTGGTCGAGTGGAACGATGCCGCGGCGCTGGAGCGGGAGCTCGCGCACGGCGACGTCGCCTGCGTGCTGGCCGAGCCGGCGCTGACCAACATCGGCATCGTGCTCGCCGAGCCCGGCTTCCACGCGCGGCTGCGGGAGCTGACCCGGGCGGCGGGGACGCTCCTGATCATCGACGAGACCCACACCCTCTGCTGCGGACCGGGCGGCTACACGCGGGCCGAGGGGCTCGAACCCGACCTGATGACGATCGGCAAGGCGATCGCGGGCGGCGTGCCGATCGGCGCCTACGGGATGACCGACGCGGTGGCCGAGCGGGTCCTGGCGAAGACGGTCTGGGAGGCGGCCGACGTCGGCGGGGTCGGCGGCACGCTGGCGGGCAACGCGCTCTCCCTGGCGGCGGCGCGGGCGACGCTCGGCGAGGTGCTGACCGAGGCCGCCTTCGAGCGGATGATCGGCCTCGGCGAGCGCTTCGCCGCGGGTTGCGACGAGGTGATCGCGGAGTTCGACCTGCCCTGGACGGCGACCCGGCTCGGTTGTCGGGTCGAGTACATGTTCAGCCCGACGCCGCCGCGCAGCGGCGGCGAGGCAGCGGCGGCGTTCGACACCCCCCTCGACGCGCTCCTGCACCTCTACATGCTGAACCGCGGCGTGCTGATGACCCCGTTCCACATGATGGCCCTGATGTCCCCGGCGACGCGCGAGTCCGACGTCGACGTCCACACCGATGCCCTGCGCCGGTTCGCCGCCGAGCTGACCGGCTGATCTCAGCCCACTCCCCCGGCGCGTTCGCACTTCGCCGTGCCGGCCGCGGCAAATTGCGAACGCGCCCGGAGGGGTACAACTGGTCGTATGGGTCGGGTGCGGATCGGCGCGGCTTGCGTGGGACTTGTGGCGTGTCTCGTCACGGTCGGTTGTGGCGGCGGGTCGGGGTCGACCGGCGGGGCCACCGCGAACGCCACCAAGGCCCGACACGCCGCCCAGGAACCGGTGCAGTCGCGCGGGATCAAAGGCGAAAGCCCGACCACCGAAGCGGCAACGAACGCGCACATCTCCCGCTCCGATTGTGCCGCCCTGCAGAAGCTCGCCGAAGAACGGACGGGCGCCGGACTTTCGCGCCACTCGACCCCCTCTCCACCGCTCTCGCGCTGCCGACTGGCAGGCCCGGGGGTCGCGATCAACGTCTACCTCGACAGCGGCTTCGCCGCCAACCGCCGGTACCACAACCGCATCGAGGAGACCGTGCAGTTCAACTTCGAAGACCAGGCGGGAGTCCCCCATCCCGTCCCCCACGTCGGCGAAAAGGCCGCCTACAACTCGAGCGCCAACTGGATCCCCAACCTGCGCTCGCTGCTGGCCGTGCGCGGCAATCAGTGGCTGACCGTGACCGTCTCGATCGACGGCAGATCGAACCGCGAGCTGCGCGACGAAGCTGCAGTCCTCGCCCGCGCGGGATTCGCGCTCACCGCGATCGGGTAAAACTCCGCAGGTGCCACGCGCGGTCCAATTCGACGAGTACGGCGGGCTCGACGTCCTCACGGTGCGTGAGGTCGAGCTGCGGGAGCTCGGCAAAGAAGACGTTCTGGTCGAGGTCAGGGCGGCCGGGATCAACCCCGGCGAGGCCTCGATCCGCAAGGGCCTACTGGCGGAGAAATGGCCCGCGACCTTCCCCTCCGGGCAGGGCTCGGACCTCGCCGGGGTGGTCAAGGAGGTCGGGATCGACGTCGAGGGCTTCGCGCCAGGGGACGAGGTGCTCGGCTGGAGCTGGGAGCGCTCGAGCCAGGCGACCGAGGTCGTCGTCCCGGCCGAACAGCTGCTGCGCAAGCCGGCCGACCTCGGCTGGCCCGAGGCCGGCGCCCTCTACGTTGTCGGCGTCACCGCCTTCGCCGCCGTGCGCGCCGTCGACATCGGCGAGGGAGACACGGTGGTGGTCTCCGCGGCCGCGGGCGGGGTCGGCACGATCGCCGTCCAATTGCTGCGGCTGAAGGGCGCCAACGTGGTCGGCCTCGCCTCCGAGGATCACCACGACTGGCTACGCGAGAAGGGCGTCACCCCGGTCACCTACGGCGAGGGCGTCCTGCAACGGATCCTCGCCGCGACCCCCGACGGAATCGACGCCTTCATCGACCTCTTCGGGCCCGAGTACATCGACCTCGCGCTCGAGCTCGACGTCCCACCGGAGAAGATCGAGACGATCATCTCCTGGCCGCGTGCCGAAGAAATCGGCGCCAAGACCGAAGGCTCGAGCGATGCGAGCTCGCCCGAGATCCTCGGCGAGATGGCCGAACTGGTCGCCGCCGGAAAGATCGAACTCCCGATCGCCGCGACCTACCCCCTGGACGAAGTGCGCGAGGCCTTCGAACAACTCGAAGATCGCCACACGCTGGGGAAGATAGTCCTCGTTCCCTGAGCCCTTCCGCCGGCCGGAAGGGGACGGAGCCCGGGGAAGCCTGGCGCCGGGAGAGAGATGGAGCCGGGGAAGCTGTCGCCGCCCTGAGGAGAAGAGATGCGGCCGTCTCGAGCCGGCGCCCGGGAGCGGATGGAGACGGAGAAGCCGGCACCCGGGGAAGGACCCAGCCTCCTGAAGCCGGCGCCCGGGAAGGATGGGGTCGTGGGAAGCCGTCGCCCATGGAGAAAGGGACGCGGCCCGAGAAGGCTGGCGCCCGTGGGCGAAAGGGCCCGGCCCCCTCGAGCTGTCGCCCCTTGCGGAAAGGGATGCGGCCGTCTCGTCCACGGCCCTGGCAGGCTGTGGCCGTGGCCGAGACGGCCGAGGGTGCGGGGAGCGAGCGGGGGAGCACGGAGGGCCCCCGGGGGAGGTGGGGGCGAGTGAGGC
>JAFDWO010000080.1 GCA_018268415.1 Actinomycetota bacterium
CCTCATGGCGCTCCTGGCAGGCTGTGAGCGCCATGAGGCGCCCGGGACGGGAGGGGGTCATGGGTGAGACGACACGGGGACGTCACGAGGTCGGACTTCCGTGACGGGTATGCCCGAGGGTGGGGTAGGCGTGGCGGATCTCGGGTCCCGGGGACCCGAGATCCTCCGCGGAGATCCCCGAACGGTGGAGGGACCCGGGAGGAGGCGTCGGGCCCCCCGACGCCTCCGTGGTTCGAAATGGGCGTATGGCGACCATTTCGAACCACGGAGATCCCTGACCGGTGGGGCGGGTCCGAGAAGAGGGTCGATACACGCTGCGTGTATCGACCCCCCTATAGGGTGGAAAACCCACGCGGCGCGTCCGTCGTCCGTGAGCGTTGGACGACACGGGAGGAGGCGTGGAGTTCCCTACGTCTTCGTGACGGGGTCGCTCTTCCGTGACGGTCCCGTGACGGATTCGTGGCACTCCCGTGGATCTCACTTGGGCCTTCCTCCACCGCTCTCATACCCGGCCGTCTCGGCCACGGCCACGGCCTGCCAGGGCCGTGGACGAGACGGCCGCATCCCTTGTCGCAAGGGGCGACAGCTCGAGGGGGCCGGGGGCCTTTCCGGGCGGCAGCTTCAGGGGGTCGGGACCCTTGCTCCTGCGGGCGACAGCTTTCCGGGCCCGTCCCTCCCGGGTGCCGGTCCACGGCTAGCGGCGCCGGGGGGCGGGACGTCGCACCGGTTGCCTAGCGCAGCCAGGTGCGGACGATTGCGTTGGCGAAGCCCACTCCGTAGCGGAACACCGCGGGCTTCTTCGAGTGGCCGTGGAGGCGCTGTTCGACGGTGATCGGGACCTCCTTGGCGGGGACGCCGCGCTTGATCGCCTCGATCATGAACTCGGAGGTGTGGAACTGCTCCTGGCGCAGGACGAGTTGGGGGAGGACGGTGGTGCGGACGGCGCGGTAGCCGTTCGAACAGTCGGTGACGTGGGTGCGGGTGATGAAGGAGACGAGGCGGTTGAAGAAGACGATGCCGAGCTCGCGGGCGAAGTGGTTGCGGTCGGCATGGCCGAGGACACGCGAGCCGTGGGCGACGTCGACTTCGCCGCTGAGCACCGGCTCGACCAGGCGCGACATCTCGGAGGGGAGGTGCTGGCCGTCGGCGTCGAGGGTGACCACGATCTCGGCTCCCGATTCGACCATCAGGCGGTAGCCGGTGCGGAGCGCCGCGCCGCCGCCGCGGTTGGTGACGTGGCGGGCGACCAGGGCGCCGTGCTCGGCGGCGACGTCGCCGGTGCCGTCGCGCGAGCCGTCGTCGACGACCAGCACCTCGGTGCGCACACCACAGACTTCGGCGGGCATCTGATCGAGGACGACGCCGATGTTCTCCGCCTCGTTGTAGGCCGGGATCAGGATCGCGATCTTGCCCTTGAAGCGGGCGGGCAGGCCCGCCTGGCGGAACTCTTCCCAGGCGAGGCCCTCGAGCGCCGCCGAGAGCTGGCGCGAGTTGCGCGCCCCCACCGAGAGCGCCCGCAGGCAGATGATGAAGAGGATGAAGATGGCGAAGACGGCGAGGCCGAGGATGCGCCCCCCGTTGCCCTTTTCGAAGGAGAAGGCGGAGAGCAGGCCGTTGACGACTTCGGTGCCGGTGACGATCGCCAGCGCGACCCCGGCGAGCAGCAGCATCAGCACGTCGGCGTTGCGAAGCTGGTGGCGGCGGACGATCGCGTAGAGGACGAGGATCAGCGCGACGGCCAGGCCGACGGCCCTCAGGGCCGTCAGTTCGGCCGGAAATATGCCTGCTAAAGCGATCATTCGCGGCTTGAGGATAGGGCCGAGGCGACCGCCGCGACGGCCAGCCCGGCGAGCGGGAAGATCAGCGTCATCAGAATCTCGTTGCGGCGCGGGGCGGCGAGGGTGGCGGCGCCGACCACGGTGACGAGGACGATCGGGGTGGCGAGGCAGAGCGTCTCCCACCAGCGGCGGCGGAAGCCGAGCAGGACGAGGCCCGCGACCCCGAGCGTCACCAGGGCGACCTGGATCACCCGCCCGAGCGTCGTCGACATGAACGAGCCGACCCCGCTCGACCACATCCGGCCGACCTTGCGCACGGTCATCCCGACATAGCCCAGCGGGTCCTTGCCGAAGTACTTGGAGAAGTTTTCCTTGCCGATCTTGCTGAGGGCCGAGTCGCGCGGCAGTTCGGGATAGCGTTCGGCGACCTCGTTGAAAAGTGCGGTCGGCTTCACTTCGTTCAGCGCCTGGGAGTTCGGCGGCAGGCTCCTGCCCGTCTCGCGCCTGTAGAGGATCGCCTTGACCCGCTGGTATTCACCGTCGGCCGGGTAGAAGGTGCCGACGTAGAGCGCCTTGCCGCTGCCGGTCGAGATCGGCACGAAGCGTTCGAAGACGACGAAGTTGCGGACCGTCCAGGGCACGATCGGCAGCAGCAGCGCGACCAGCATCAGGGCGACCGCGGCGGTGCCGAGACGCCACTCGCGCTCCCGCGCCCAGCGGACCGCGGCGAAGAGGACGAAGGCGCCCGCGACCAGCGTGTACTCGGGGCGGAACATCGCGGTCGCGCCGAAGAGGAAACCGGGCAGGAGCCAGGCCCAGGGGCTCCCGCGCCGCCCGTCGGGCCCGGCCGCGGTCCGGTCCCACGCCCAGAAGAAGCTGAGGATCGCCGCGGGCAGCGAGAGCATCGCCGGCGGCTCGCTCATGATCTCGCCGACCGAGTGGATGAACGGCGGGTAGATCGCCACGCCGAGGGCGCCGAGGAGCGCGGGCCACCTGCCGCCGAGGCGCCATCCCAGGAAGAAGACGACGAGGATCGTCCCGACGCCCATCAGCGCCTCGAGGATGCGAATCGTCCCTTCGCGTGGCCCACCGGTGACGACGAATAGCCCGGCGTAGAGCCAGGGGGCGCCCGGGGACCAGTCGCTCGAGGCTTCCTTGTGGAAGTTCGGCCCGCCGTAGCTGCCTTCCTCGTAGAGCGACTTGGCGAGGGCGTAGTAGGCATGCGAGTCGTCGGCCGGTTCCTTGATCGGGTGGACGACGGGCACCGCGCGCGCGCCCAGGCCGACTACCGCGATCACGGCCAGCGCGACCAGCGTGCGCCGCCCGTAACGGGCGGGCAGCGTGCGGAACCAGTTGCGGACGGCGTTCAAGGGCGCCGGTCAGGCTACTGGCGCCGGGGCAGGAAACCGGAGGACGATGCTGAAATCCCCGGCAAACCTTAGGAAAGGAAGCTTTATGAAGCGAATCTCTGTGCTCCTGGCGGGTGCGCTCGCGTGCCTGCTGCTCGCCTCCGTCGGCACCGCCTCGGCGATGCCCACCGAAGGCATCGTCAACACCGCGTGCAACACGACCTCGAAAAACGTGGTCGGCAAGAAGGTCACGATCACCGTCACCGGCAAGAACGTCGCCCCCGAGCAGATGCAGTTCGCCGAATGCAAGATCGTCAAGAAGGTCGCCAACAAGATGCTCTCGCTGCGGATCGAGAAGCCGAAGGTCTTCGAAGGCTTCCGTTGCACCCCGACCGTTCTCACCGGCGGCGAAGGCACCGTCGAACCGCAGGTCGTCAAGTACAACTGCCTCTTCCGCGGCGCCGACACCGCCACGGAAATTCGCCTGAAGTTCAAGGTCACCTACAACACGGACTGATCGCCCGTCCCTGCGGATCGCCCGCGCCCGGCGAGGGCGCGGGCCTCCGTGGCGAGCCAGACCGCCGCCACCCCGGCGCAGGCGGCCAGCAGGGGGATCAGCACGAGGACCCGGCGCGGTGAGGCGACGAGGAGCGCGCTGATCAGGGTGACGGCGAGGAAGACCGCGCCGATCAGCAGGGCCTCCCAGCGCCGCCGGTAGGCAAGCAGTGCGAGGCCGAGGAGTCCGAGGCCGAGGAGCGCCCAGTGGAGCGCCTCCCAGACCGGCTCGCGCATCACCGCGCGGGGGCCGTGGGACCAGATGCGGCCGATCTTCGCGGCGACGAAGCCGATGTATTCGCCGGTGTGGTTCTCGATGTCGTCGCGCAGCTGTTCCTTCCCCATCGCCGAGAGGGCCTGGTCGGGTTCCGTGCCCGGGTGGGTGCGTTCGGCGAGGCGGGCGAGGATCTGCTCGAGCCGCAGGTTTTCGACCGCGCGGGGGCCGAAGAGCTCCGGGTGTTCGGCGACCACCGCGGCGCCGACCCGTTCCGGGTTCCCGTCCGAGGGCAGGTAGGTTCCGGCGAAGAGGACCTGGCCACCGCCGGTCGAGATGGTGACGAAGCGGTCGAGGGCGATCGCGTTGCGGACCGTCCAGGGCGCGATCACGACGACGATCCCGAGCGCCACGACCGCCGCCGCCACGAGCGCCCGCCGCCATGGCACGTGCAGCCGCTGTCGGAGGAAGACCAGGAGGGCGAGCAGGAGGCCGATCGCGAGGTACTCGGGGCGGACCAGGGCGAGGGCGCCGAGGGTCGCGCCGGGCACGAGCCAGCGCCACGGCGAGGCGCCTTCGGCGGCCCGGAGGATCGCCAGGATGGCGCCGGCGAGCAGCGTCGCCGCGAGCGGCTCCGTCATCAGCATTCCCGTGTACTCGAGCGTCGCCGGGTAGATCGCCACCGCGAGCGCCGCGATCAGCCCCGCCGCCACCGCGCGCCCGGGGGGTCCCTGTCCTTTGTCACCCATAGGGTTGCAAAGGACAGTGGGTTGGGACAGCCGGCGGGCGAGGAGGTACGCGAAGAGGGGGGCGAGGGCGCCGATCACCGCCAGGACGAGGCGCGCGAGGCGTTCGTGGACGCCGCCGGTCAGCTTGTAGACGCCGGCGACGAACAGCGGCAGGCCGGGGGAATAATCGTCGCTCGGCTGGGTCGCCCGCGCGCCGACGGTGAAGCCGTTGCCCTCGGCCAGGTTCTTCGCGATCGCCGCGTAGGCGGCCGCGTCGTAGACCGGGGCGCGCCCGCTCCAGGCCTCGCCGACCCGCAGGCCGAGGCCCAGCAGCAGGATCACGACGAGCGCCGCGATCCCCAATCTGCCGCCGTTTCCGGCCACAACACGGTTTGGCATCGGCCCGATTCAACTAACCTTGGCGGTCTATGCGGATCCTCATCCTCGGTGGCGACGGCTACCTCGGCTGGCCGACGGCACTTCGTTTCTCGGCGCGCGGGCACGAGGTGGCGGTCGTCGACAACTTCAATCGACGGCGCTGGGTCGAGGGCGCGGGCTCCAACTCGCTGACCCCGATCGCCGACCTCGACACCCGGATCGCGACCTGGGAGGAGCTCTCCGGCAAGCGGATCGCCGCCCACGTCGGCCCGATCGAGGACGGCGACTTCATCGACGGGGTCGTCGCCGAGTTCCTCCCCGAGACGGTCGTCCATTATGGCCAGCAGGCCTCGGCGCCCTACTCGATGATCTCCCGCGAGACCGCGGTCGAGACCCAGTACGCGAACACGATCGGCAACCTCAACCTGCTCTTCGCGCTGCGCGATCACGTCCCCGAGGCGCACCTGGTGAAGCTGGGGACGATGGGCGAGTACGGCCAGCCCAACATCGACATCGAGGAGGGCTACATCGAGATCTCCCACAGGGGGCGCTCGGATCGGTTGCCGTACCCGAAGCTGCCGGGCTCGTTGTACCACTGCTCGAAGGTCCACGACTCGACCAACATCCACTTCGCCTGTCGCACCTGGGGCCTGCGGGCGACGGACCTGAACCAGGGCGTCGTCTACGGGATCGAGACCGAGGAGACGGTGAGCGACGAGCGGCTGATCACGCGCTTCGACTACGACGAGCTGTTCGGCACGGTCCTGAACCGGTTCTGCCTGCAAGCCGTGATCGGTCATCCGCTGACCGTTTACGGAGAAGGCAACCAGACGCGCAGCTTCCTCAACATTCGCGACACGCTCGCGTGCGTCGAGATCGCCGCCCTGAACCCTGCCAACGCCGGCGAGTTCCGCGTCTTCAACCAGTTCACCGAGCAGTTCTCGGTGATGCAGCTGGCGGAGCTGGTCCAGGAGGCGGCCGCGCACCTCGGCTACCCGGTGGAGATCCGCCACTACGACAATCCCCGGGTGGAGAAGGAAGAGCACTACTACAACGCGGTCAACTCGAACCTGCTGGACCTCGGCCTGCAGCCGAAGCTCCTCGGTGAGGAGCTGGTCGAGTCGATCCTCGGCATTCTCGCGGTCCACAAGAGCCGCGCGATCGAGGGGGCCATCGACCCCCGCACCCGCTGGAACCCGGGTCGCCCGACCGCCAGTCGCGCCTGAGGCGTCGGCAGCCCCGCTGGTAGCATCGTCGGTCCGATGAGAGCTGCCGACGCACTGATGGAATCGCTGAAGGCCGAGGGCGTGAAGAACGTCTTCGGGATCCCCGGCGGGGCCAATCTGCCGATGTACGACGCCGTCGTCGACGCCGATTTCCGCCACGTGCAGACCCGCCACGAGCAGGGCGCCGGGCACGCCGCCGAGGGCTACGCCAGGGCCGGCGGCAAAGTGGGCGTCGCCTTCGCCACCTCCGGCCCGGGGGCGACCAACCTGATCACCGCGATCGCCGACGCGATGCTCGACTCGACGCCGACCGTCTTCATCACCGGCCAGGTGAAAACCGAGCTGATCGGCACCGACGGCTTCCAGGAGGCCGACATCCTCGGCGCCACGCTGCCCTTCGTGAAGCACTCCTTCCAGGTGACCGACGCGCGGCAGATCCCCGAGTACGTCCACCAGGCCTTCCACGTCGCCTCGACCGGGCGTCCCGGGCCGGTCCTGCTCGACGTCCCCTCCGACCTCTTCCGCGCCGACATCGAGTACGTGCCGCGCACCGAGCCGGTCGAGCTCCCCGGCTACAAGCCCTCCACCGAGGGCAACATCAAACAGATCCGGATCGCCGCCAAAGCGCTGGCGAACGCGCGCCGCCCGATCTTCTACACCGGCGGCGGCGTGATCAACGCCAACGCGTCGGAGGAGCTGCGCGAACTGGCGGCCTCCGACCAGTTCCCGGTCACCTCGACCCTGATGGGCCTCGGCGCCTTCCCGGCCTCCAACGACCACTTCCTCGGCATGCTCGGCATGCACGGCACCTACACCGCCAACATGGCGATGGACCGCGCCGACCTGATCGTCGCGATCGGCGCGCGCTTCGACGACCGCATCACCGGCAAGCTGGACGAGTTCGCGCCGCACGCGAAAATCATCCACATCGACATCGACCCGGCGGAGATCTCGAAGAACGTCGGCGCGCACATCCCGATCGTCGGTGATCTCAAGCAGGTCCTGCCGAAGCTCACCCGCGAGTACCGGGCGCTGCAGACCGACTCCGGCCGTATGGAGGCGTGGTGGTCGCAGCTCCGCACCTGGCTGCAGGAGCACCCGCTCTTCTACGAGCCCTCGACCGACGGCGAGATCAAGCCCCAATCGATGGTCGAGACGCTGCACAAGGTGACGAACGGCGAAGCGATCGTCGCCTCCGACGTCGGCCAGCATCAGATGTGGGCGGCCCAGTACTACGGTTTCGACCAGCCGCGCCGCTGGATCAACTCGGGCGGCCTGGGGACGATGGGATTCGGCCTCCCGGCCGCGATCGGCGCCAAGGTCGCCTGCCCGGACGAGCTGGTGACCTGTATCTCCGGCGACGGCAGCCTGATCATGAACGTTCAGGAGCTGGCGACCTGCGTCACCGAGGAGGTCCCGGTCAAGATCTTCCTGATGAACAACGGCTACATGGGCATGGTTCGCCAGTGGCAGCAGCTCTTCTGGGACCGCCGCTACAGCGCGGTCGAGATGGGCGCCAGCCCGGACTGGGTGAAGCTCGCCGAGGCCTTCGGCGCGACCGGCCTGCGGGTCGAGGCCGAAGCCGACCTCGAGGACACGATGCGCAAGGCGGTCGAGACCGAGGGCCCGGTCCTCGTCGACGTCCGCGTCACCGCGGAGGAGAACGTGTACCCGATGATCGCCCCCGGCAACGCCGCGCGGGAGATGGTCGAGGCCCCGGGGCTGGTGCGGTGATGGAGGCCGGGACGCCGGACCTGGTCAAACTCGAGGACCTGCGGGTCCCCGGGCAGCTCAGCGGTCGCAAGCACATCCTCTCGATCCAGGTGGAGAACAAACCGGGCGTGCTGGCGCGCGTCGCCGGACTCTTCTCACGCCGCGGCTTCAACATCGACACGTTGGCGGTGGGCCCGACCGACGACCCGACCATCTCGCGGATCACGCTGACCCTCGACGGGGCCGTCCACCCGATCGACCAGGTGACCAAGCAACTGCACAAGCTCGTCAACGTGCTGAAGATCCGCGACATGGAGCCGGAGGAGACGGTTGCCCGCGAGATGGCCCTGTTCAAGGTCTCCGCGGCGGTCGAGAACCGCGCCGAGATCATCCAGTTCGCCGACATCTTCCGGGCGAAAATCGTCGACGTGGCGCGGCGCACGATGACCATCGAGGTCACCGGTTCGGCCGACAAGATCGAGGCCTTCGAGCGGATGATCCGCCCTCACGGACTGGTGGAAATGGTTCGCACCGGCGAGATCGCGATCGCCCGTGGTCACGAGTGACGCTCTCCTAGCGGCGCTCGAGCGAGGCATAGCGAAGGGGCGGCGGACCCTCGTCAGCGTCACCGCCGCGGTCGACGTTGCCGATCCCTGCGCCACGATCTTCGCCTCGCGTCTCGCCTCGGACCGCTGGTTCTGCTGGGAGCAGCCCGACCGCGATTTCGCGCTGGCCGGGATGGGGGTGGCGCGCGAGGCATCCTCGCGCGGGGACCGGCGGTTCGAGGAGGTCGCCGCGGCCGCGGGTGACACGCTGCGCGACGCGATCCTCGACGAGCCGCGCGGCCTGCCCGCCGGGGCCGGACCGGTCTGGCTCGGCGGCTTCGCCTTCGACCCTGATGGCGGCGGCTCGGCGACCTGGAGCTCGTTCGAGCCCGGCTCGCTCTTCCTGCCCGAGGTCTCGATCTGCCGGGGCGGTGAGGGCGCGTTCCTCACCGTCAACGCGATCGTCGGCGCGGGCGATGATCCCGAACGGCGGGGGGCGGAGCTGGCGGCACGCCTCGCCGGCCTGCGGACCGACGCGACCCTGCCGCTGCTTGACCCGCACCCGATCGACCGCCCGGAGATCCGCAGCGCCAAGTCGCCGCGTGCCTTCGAAGACGCGGTCGAGAAGGCGACAGGGCGGATCGCCGCGGGGGAGATGAAGAAGGTGGTGCTTGCCCGGGAGGTGATCGTCAGCGCCGCCGCCGCGCACGATCCGGCGCCGATCTTCGGCGGCATGCGCCAACAGTTCCCGGCGTGCTTCTGCTTCTGCGCCGGGACGCCCGAGGCCGCCTTCATCGGTGCCAGTCCCGAGCTCCTGGTGCGCCGCTCCGGCGCCGGCGTCTCCACCGTCGCCCTGGCGGGCTCGACCCGTCGCAGCTCCGACCCGGCGGTCGACGACCACCTCGGCGAGCGCCTCAGGCGCTCCGACAAGGACCGCCGCGAGCACCGCATCGTCGCCGAGCGCATCGTCCGTCGCCTCCGCCCGCACGCGGTCTGGGTCGAGGCCGGTGCCGAGCCGGAGATCATCCGGATCGCCAACATCCAGCACCTGGCGACGCCGGTGATCGCCCAGCTGGCCGAGCCCCGCTCGGCGATCGAGCTGGCCGGGATGCTCCACCCGACCCCGGCCGTCGGCGGCGAGCCCTGGCCGGAGGCCGCCGCTCCCCTGGCGGAGCTCGAGGACCTGGACCGGGGCTGGTACGCCGCCCCGGTCGGTTGGATGGACGCCACCGAGGATGGCGAATTCTGCGTCGCCCTCCGCAGCGCCCTCCTGCGCGATCGCGATGCCCACCTCTTCGCCGGCGTCGGCGTAGTCGCCGGCTCCGACCCGGAGTCCGAGCTGGCCGAGACGGAGACCAAGCTCCAGGCGATGCTGCCTCTGGTGGCGGAGTAGGGGCCGGGGGCGTCGCGTTCCCGAGACGCCCCGCTGTTCCTTATGCGCCTATGAGGCGCATAAGGAACAGCGGAAGGGACGGGCCTGTCGAGGAGGGATGGGCGCGACTCGGGGTCGGCCCAGCCCGTCCGAGTTGCGGCGCGACCCCGGGCGGGGCGGCCGTCCGAGTTTGCGTTGCGGGGCGCGCGGCGTTCCCGACCCCGACCCCGCACCCGTCCGAGATGCGTCCCGGGCGCCTCATGGCGCTCCTGGCAGGCTGTGAGCGCCATGAGGCGCCCGGGACGGGAGGGGTCGTGGGGAAGGCGGGCACAGGGATGGGAGGGGGTCGTGAAAAAGGGGGGACAGGGATGAGGGGAGACGCAGGGACGGGAGGAGGTCGGACTTCCGTGACGGGTCCGTGCGGGGGAGGCCACACCCCGCCCGGATCGGTCACGAAGACGCCGGGA